>DASPVJ010000285.1:0-8423 GCA_035622435.1 Xanthobacteraceae bacterium
TGGTTGCTTAACGCTTTGGCAACCGCGGACGCCTAGCGTCGACGACCGAGTTGTCGCCACGACGGCCGTCCGCACTGCGGAAGGGGACGTTTCTCGCACGGCGTTACGGAACCGGTCTGGCGATCGCACCGATCGAACGAGGTGCGTTGCCGTCGGCATTCCTCGTCGCGTCGGGACAACAACAGGGACGCCGGGTGCGGCTTCTGCGGTACCCGCGTATGAGGGACGGGAATCACATGCGCCGTTCTCACGACCGGCTTGCGCGCCGGATTGGCCGAAAAATTGTCGCGTTGACTGCGCTGGCCGCAAGCCTCGCCATCGCCTGCGACAGCGCCGACGCCCGCATCCGCCATCACCGCACGAGCCACGGCTCGCACGCGGCTCGCGGCGGGGGCTACACGCCGCCCTACGCCGACATCGTGGTCGACGCCAACTCCGGGCAAGTGCTCCATTCCAGCAATCCGGACGCGCTGCGCCATCCGGCGTCGCTCACCAAGATCATGACGCTCTACCTGCTGTTCGAGCAGATCGAGGCGGGCAAGTTCAAGCTCGACTCGCGCCTGGCGATATCGGCGCACGCGGCGGCGCAATCGCCGACCAAGCTCGAGCTGCAGGCGGGGCAGACGATCGCGGTCGATGACGCCATCAAGGGCATGGTGACGCGGTCGGCGAACGACGCCGCGGTGGTGGTCGCCGAGGCGATCGGCGGCAACGAGGAGAACTTCGGCCGCCTGATGACCCGCAAGGCGCACGCGCTCGGCATGACGCGCACGGTCTACGTCAACGCCTCCGGGCTGCCGGACGACGAGCAGCTCACGACGGCGCGCGACCAGGCGACGCTCGGCCGCGCCATCCAGGAGCGCTTTCCGCGCTTCTACCATTACTTCTCGCTGCCGAGCTTCCGCTACCACGGCATCGCCATGGGCAATCACAACCATCTGCTCGGCCGCGTCCAGGGCGTCGACGGCATCAAGACCGGCTACACCCACGATTCCGGCTTCAACCTCGTCACCTCGGTGCACCGCAACGGCCGGCACCTGGTCGCGGTCGTGCTGGGCGGCTCCTCGGGCGGCGCGCGCGACGCGCGCATGCGCGAACTGATCGAGGCGCACATGGCGCAGGCCTCGGCCCGCCGCACCGCGCCGATGATCGGCGAAAACGCGCCGGCCATCCCGCGCGGACCGCAGCTCGCGAGCGTCGAGCCGCAGGTGACCGCCGCCGCCGTCGCCGCGCCGGTTCCGGTGGCAGCGCCGGTTGCGGTGGCAGCGCCGGTTGCTGTCGCCGCACCGGTCGCGGTCGCGCGGCCGCTGGCAGCGGCGGGTTCGACCGATCCGATCCGGCCGCTCGTCGTGCGCACCATCCAGGTGCGCGCCGGCCCGGTGCGCACCGCCGCCCTCGGCCCGCTGGTGGTCCCCGCCCCCAACGCGACCGTGCCGCCGCCGCAACTCGCCTCGGCCCAGCCGGCGCCGCAACCGGCGGCGCCGCCGGCGGCCGAGCCCGCCGCTCCCGCTCCCGCACCGGCCGCGGCGCTGCCGCCGCCGCCAGGCGCGCGCCCCGGCGTGCTGGGCGTGCTGCCGGCGCGCGCGCCGGTCGAGGCCGAGCAACCCAAGCCCGCCAGAACCGCGACCTTTGCCGAACGCATGGCCGGCGCCGGCGACCCCGACACCGTCGCCGCGGCGGTGCCGCCGGCAGCGCCGCCCGGGCACCGCGCCGCCGCCCGCGGCGAATGGGCGATCCAGGTCGGCGCGTTCGACGACGAAGCCCAGGCGCAGGCGCGCCTGCGCGCCGCGCGCACCATCGGCAAGGGCGTGCTCGGCAACGCCGATCCGTTCACCGAAAAGGTGGTGAAGGGGTCGAAGGAGCTTTACCGCGCGCGCTTCGCCGGCTTCGACCGCGAGGGCGCCGAGGCCGCCTGCCACCACTTCAAGCGCAACGACATCGCCTGCATGGCGCTGAAGAACTGACGTCGGCGGTATTCTCCGACTTCGTCATGCCCGCGAAAGCGGGCATCCAGTAACCACACCCGTCGCAATCGCGATTGAACCGTCGTTGATTACTGGATCGCCCGCTTACGCGGGCGATGACGACGGAGCGGGTGAAACCCAACATTAACGGAAGGCGAGGCACACTGATCGCTGGTGATGTTGCGTGAGGAGTACGTCAGCGATGGCGACGCAGCAGGACGTCCTTGGCTTCATTGACGCGCGCCGCAAGGTAGGTCGAGCCTCCCTGGTCGGGATGGAGTCGCTTCATCAGGGCGCGGTGCGCCCGGTGGATGTCGTCCGCGCTCGCTCCGGGCTCAAGGCCAAGGATCTGGTAGGCCTCCTCCTGCGTCATTGGCCCGCGCGACGCCCCGCCCTGCCCCGCGCCCGCATCCTGCTGCGCGTGCTCACGCCAGCCGGGCGTCCGGCGGTCAAGATACGCTGCCAGTAGCGCGCGGCTTTCCTCGTCGATCTCCGGCAACAGGCCGATCAGGGTCGTCGTCTCCAGCGCATCGAGCGAGACGCCCTCGTGGCGGCCGGCGAGGATGCGCCCGCGCATGGCGCCGCTGTCGTGATCGAGCTCCATTTCGAGGAACGCCGAGCGCACCCGCGAGGTCTGCCGGCGCCGGCGCGCGCGCCTGCCGAACGCGGCCATGCCCGGCCACAGGCCGAGCAGGCTCAGGCCGGCAAGGCCGAGCGGCACCGCGAGCGCGAGCCGCCCGGTCGCCGCCAAGGTCGCCGCGCCGGCGAGCGCGACGGTGCCGCCCGACACCTTGGCGAACCGCAGGATCGTCTGCGGGTCGGTGCGGGCGAACGCGTTGAGCGCCCACAACAGCAGCAGCAGCGCCAGGATTCCGAGCAGGATTGTCGGCATGGTTATTTCATTTTCGGCATCGTCATTTCATCTGTTGCAACAGCGCCTGGGCGCCGGTGCCGCGAACGTTGGTGAGCGCGCGCACGCCGCCGGCCGCGTAGGCCGCCGCCGCGCGCAGCAACTCGCGCAACTGATGCGCGGCGCCGACGTCGAAGCGGCAATAGGCGCCGTGGGTCAGCCGGGCGATTTCGCGGAACGCCTGCTCGGCCGCCGGGTCGTCGCCTTCCTGGAACATGAAGGCGGGCACGCCGCGCAAGCCCAGTTCCCCGGCGGCGGCGGCAAGCCGATCGATCTCCTCCTCCATGGCGTCGCCCACGAACACCAGCGCCTGCGCCTTGGCCTTCTCGGTCTCGCGCCGGGCGTGCGCCAGGATGCGGCCGAGCTGGGTGCGCCCGCCGCGGCAGGAAATCCCGGTCATCAGGCCGGCGAGGCGCGCGCCGTCGGTCACCCAGCCCGACGCCTGGCATTCGTCGAAGCCGCGGTAGTAGACGAGCTGCACCTCGAGCCCGCCGATCGCCGCCGCCTCGCGGAACATTTCCGCCTGCAGCTGGCAGGCGGCGTCCCAGGTCGGCTGCCGGCTCATGGTGGCGTCGAGGGCAAAGATCAGCCGTCCGCGCCGGCCCGCTTCGAGCGTCGGCGCCAGCGTGCGCGCGCGGGCGATGAACGCGTCGATCTCGGGCCGCGCCGAGGCCGTCGACGGCTTGCCGGCCGGCTGCGCCGGAGCGGGGGTGCTGTCCTTTGCCATAATCGTATTCTGTCGCGCGGGGCAGGCGCGCGTGCTGACTTATATCAAGTGGCGTGCCGCGCGTCCGGCGGCAATGGCCCGGACATCCGACGTCCTCTTCTGTTCCCCTCCCCCCGCGCGAGGGTGCCCGCGGCGCAAAGCGCCGCGGGTCCCGAAGCGTGGTGGGGAGGGGTTAGGGGTGGGGGGTGCTTTTGTTGCCGAGCGAAAGAAAGTCCCCCCACCCGGCTCGCTTCGCTCGCCACCCTCCCCACCGCTCGCTTCGCTCGCGGGCGGGAGGGAAGTCACTCGGCGATGACGTCGAGATCGAGGGGCTTGTCGAGGGCGGCGACCCACTCGGCCCGCGCGGCGGCGCGACGGCGGCCGCGTTCGTCGACGGGCAGCTTGAGGCGGTCGATGAGCGCGCGCACCTCGTTGCGGGCGGTCACGTGCGACATGCTCGGCTTGGCGCCCAGGGTCGCCTTGTCGAGATTGTCGAACGCGCTCAAGCCGCGCGGGAACAATTCCCGATAGATCAGGCGCTCGGCGAATCCGTCGACCGCCCGGAAGCCCAGCCGCAGGCCCAGTTCGTTGAGGCTGTCGGCGACGCTGCGCCGGTTGCGCGAGCCGAGCACGGAGAGGCGGTTGCGCACGACCACCCAGTCGGTCAAGCCGCCGTCGACGATGCGGCGCTGGCGCCGCGCGTGGCGCACCATCTCGGCGTAATGGCTCTCCCCGGTCACCGCGAAGGTGGCCGGATCGACCGAGCCGAGCACGTCGAAATCCACGTAGCTGTCGTTGAGCGGCGTCACCAGGGTGTCGGCCATGGAATGGGCGAGCCGCATCAGGTAGCTGTCCTGCGCCGGCGTATCGATGACGACGAAGTCGTGGCTGTGCTCGACCGCCGCGACCGCTTCGGAGAAGCCGGAGAATTCCGCGCTCTCGTTCTCGTCGACCCGCACGCCCTCGCCGCGGCGCACGTGGTAATGGGTCGGCAGCTCCAGTTCGACGTGCGCCCGGCGCGCCCAGGCGTGACGGTTCTCGACGTAATGGGTGAGCGTCTTCTGGCGGCTGTCGAGATCGATGGTGGCGACGCGCTGGCCGGCCTTGAGCAGCGCCACGGCGATGTGCATCGCCGTCGTCGACTTGCCCGAGCCGCCCTTTTCGTTTCCCAGCACGATGACGTGTGCGGAACGCGATACCGGAACGGGCGCCTGGAGCAACATTACGCATCCCCTCGACGTGCTCGAATTCAATCACGAACCGTGACGCCGTCAAGACGAATTGCGCATGCTCGGCGATTTTAGTTTGATGCCGCGCCAAATGCGCGCCGCGAAGGCCGATACGATCGCGCGTTGCGCGCGCCGGCAGGCCGGCCGGTTGTGGCGGGGAAGCGGCCGTAGCCCGCATTGAGCGCAGCGAAATGCGGGTTCGATCCCCCTGGATTTCGCTCGCGCTCAATCCAGGCTACTTGCCTCGCCTTACAGCAGCCCCAGCCCGCGCAGCTCCCGGCGCAGGCCCTCGGGCATTTTGGCCGCGCCCGGCGCCGCCCGGTCGAGGTCCTTGGGGGCGTCGGCGGCGGCGAAGTAGCGCCAGCCCTGGAACGCCCGGTAGGGCCGCGGCTCGGTGAGCACCAGCTTGCCGTCGAGCACCAGCCGGCAGCGGCCGATGCCGTCCCGGTCGACGAACGGACGCACGTCGATCAGGCGCTCGCGGCACATTATTTCGCCGCGGATCACCCAATAGAGCGAGCCGCCGGCGACCAGCTCGTCGGCGCGCTTGGGCACCATGCGGGTGGTATGGATGTGCTCCAACGGCTGGCGGCGCTTCTTCTTTTCCGCCAGCTTTTCGCGAATCCAGTCGCGCAGGTCTTTGACCGAATCGCAGCCGACGCAGAGCTTGATGAGATGCAGGGGCATATCGATACCGTGTCGCGATTCCGTCGGTCGATCAATCCGCGGCGATCACCATGACCTTGGCGCCTTCGGCGATCTGGCTGCCGGCGGACGCGGCCACCTCGGCGACCGTGCCGGCGATCGGCGCGGTCAAGGCGTGCTCCATTTTCATCGCCTCGATCAAGGCGACCCGTTGCCCCTTGGCGACCGCCGCCCCGGGCTCGACCAGGATCGCCAGCACCTTGCCGTGCATGGGGGCGGCGATGACGCCGTCGGCGTCGAGATGCTCCACATCGACCGCCTCGAAATCCTTGAGCCGGACCGCGGTCTGCCGCCCGCCGCGCAGCACGTAGACCGTTTCGCCCGCCTCGACCGCCTCGGCGTCGGCGGCGGCTTCCTCCCCGTCGATTTCGACCTTCGTGCCGTTCGCGCCGTAGCTCAAGGTGGCGGTCGCGTTTTCCCCGTCAATCAGCACCGGGAGCGCAGTGCGCCGATGGCCGGCGAGCTGAAACCCGTCGGTGGCGTCCCAGGGCGAACAGCCGCCGCCGTCCGACCGGGCGGCGATGCGCGCCTGCTCGCGGGCGAGAAGCCGCGCCACGCCGAAGGCCGCGGCGGCGCGGTCGAACGGCCGCGGCACCGCGCCGAGCGGCACGAGGTTGCGTTCGATGAAGCCGGTATCGAACGCGCCCCGGCGGAAGCCGTCGCTCCGCGCCAGCGCGGCGAGGAAGGCGAGATTGGTGCGGGGACCGGCGACGCGCGTGCGATCGAGCGCGGCGGCGAGCCGGTCGAGCGCCTCGCCGCGAGTTTTGCCCTGGGCGATGACCTTGGCGATCATCGGATCGTAATAGGGCGTGACCTCGCTGCCCGCGGCGACGCCGGCGTCCACGCGGATGCCCTCGCCCGTCGGAAGCGCGAGCGCCGCCAGACGGCCGGTCGACGGCAGGAAGCCTTTTTCCGGATCCTCGGCATAGAGCCGCGCCTCGACCGCGTGCCCTAAGAGCGGCACGTCCCCTTGCGCCAGCGGCAGCGCTTCGCCGGCGGCGACGCGGAACTGCCATTCGACGAGGTCGAGCCCGGTCACCGCCTCGGTCACCGGATGCTCGACCTGCAGGCGCGTGTTCATTTCCATGAACCAGAAGCGCTCGGGGTTGAGCCCTTTCGACCCGTCGGCAATGAACTCGACGGTGCCGGCGCCGACGTAGCCGACCGCCTTGGCGGCGGCGACCGCAGCCGCGCCCATGGCTTCACGCACCGCCGCGGTCATGCCTGGGGCCGGCGCCTCCTCGATCACCTTCTGATGGCGCCGCTGCAGCGAGCAGTCGCGCTCGTTCAAGTGGATGACGTTGCCGCGGGCGTCGCCGAACACCTGGATTTCGACGTGGCGCGGCGAGGCGACGTATTTCTCCACCAGCACGCGGTCGTCGCCGAAGGCGCCCTTGGCTTCGCGCATGGCGCCGGCGAGCGCGGATTCGAACTCGGCGTGCTTGTCGACCCGCCGCATGCCCTTGCCGCCGCCGCCGGCGACCGCCTTGATGAGCACCGGATAGCCGATTTCGTAGGCCTTCTCCTTGAGGAACTTCGGCTCCTGGCGCGCCCCGTGATAGCCGGGCACCACCGGCACACGGGCCTTCTCCATCAGCGCCTTGGCGGCGTCCTTGAGCCCCATGGCGCGGATGGCGGCGGGTGGCGGCCCGACGAAGACGATGCCGGCGGCCGCGCACGCCTCGGCGAAGGCCGGGTTCTCCGCCAGGAAGCCGTAGCCCGGGTGGACCGAGGCGGCGCCCGCGCGCTGCGCAATTTCGATCAGCCGCTCGGCGCTGAGGTAGCTCTCGGCCGCCGGCGCCGGACCGAGGAGATGCGCCTCGTCGGCGACGCGCACATGCAGCGCGCCGGCGTCGGCCGCGGAATAGACCGCGATGGTGCGCAGCCCCAGGCGCTTCGCTGTGCGCGCGATCCGCACGGCGATCTCGCCGCGGTTCGCGATCAGCACCGATGCAAACATGGGAGCAAGGTGAGCGGCGCTATGCCGTTGCTATTGCGGATCGGCCGGGGGCGCGGCGCCGGTTGATGCCGGCGGCGGCGGCGGACGCGCCGCGGCGGGCTTGGTGGCGGCGCGGGGCGGCGCCGGCTTGCGCGCCGCCGGCGGCGCCGCGGCGGCGGGAGCCGCGCCCGGCTCGGTGTTCATGATGCTCACCGGCGGGATCGAGGTCGACGACGGGAAGTTGACGTTCCCGCCCGGCGCGACCGCCGCCGTCGGCGTCGGGCCATGGGCGCGGTTCGCCCACACCACGGCATTGCGCGCGACCAACGCCTCGAACGTGCGCTCGTTGAGATTGGCGCGCACGCGGGTCGGGTCGGCAAGCTTGTCGAGGCCTTCGCACTTCGCGGCGGTGCAGCCCTCGCGGGTGGCGAGCACCTGGGCGAGGAAACCGTAGCGGTCCGCCTGCAAGCTGCGCCGCAGCCCGTCGAGCCTTGCCTCGTTGCCCGGCTCCCGGCTTGCGCTGATGAGCAACGCCCACCGCGCCGCCACCAGGGCGGTGGCGGCACCGACCGTCTCCGGGCTCGCGAACAGCGCCTTCTCGCACGAGGCGTCGACGGCGTCGCCGAGCCCCGGCTCGAGGCAGCCGAGGACCGAGTTCGGCTCGAGCACCCGCGCGGTCAGCTCGGCAGCGCGGTGATCGAGCGCGCGTTGCGCCTCGATGCGGTCGCGCTCGACCCAGCGGTTGAAGAACACCCAGGCGGCCGCCGCCGCCAGCAGCAGGAAGGCGAGGCGCACGAGCGTGCCGAGGACGGTCGCAAAGCCGCCGCGGAAGAGCGCCAGCAGCAGCAACAGCACCAGCAGTCCGGCCGCCGCTCCGCCCGCCCACAGGGGCACGGTCAGCGTTCCCGCCGCCACGTCGAGGCCGGGAATGGAAAGCTTGTCGAGCATGGTCACCGCCGCACCATGTTAG
>DASPVJ010000286.1:0-4721 GCA_035622435.1 Xanthobacteraceae bacterium
GCCATGCGGCCTCCCAGGCGACGTCTGCGTGATTGCGCCGTCCGCCCCGTGTCTCGCCCGGGACTCTAGCGCAAAGACCGCTTGGGCAGGGCAACCGAATTGCCGTAAACTGCGCGCGGTCGGGGTTCGCCCGGGCGTTCCGCCCCGCCCCGCGGCCGCATCGGAGGATGCGATGACGACCCAACTCGAAGGCAGGGAACTCACGCAAGTCGGCCCCGGGACGCCGATGGGCGACCTGATGCGCCGCTACTGGATGCCGGCGGCGTACTCCTCCGAACTCGTGCGCGACGGCGCGCCGGTGCGCCTGATGCTGCTGGGCGAGAAGCTGATCGCGTTCCGCGACAGCGCCGGCCGAGTCGGCGTGATGGACCACCGCTGCCCGCACCGCTGCGCCTCGCTGTTCCTCGGCCGCAACGAGGAAGGCGGCATCCGCTGCATCTATCACGGCTGGAAATACGACGTCGCCGGCAACTGCGTCGACATGCCGAGCGTGACGCCGCAGCAGGACTTCAAGCACAAGGTCAAGGCCAAGGCGTACCGCGCGGTCGAGCGCGCCGGGCTCGTGTGGGTGCACATGGGCGAAGGCGCCGCGGCGCCGCCGCTGCCGGCGTTCGACGTGCTGCAGATGCCGGACGAGGAAATCGGCGTCGCTCTCATCCAGCGCGATTGCAACTATTTGCAGGCGCTCGAAGGCGAGATCGACACCTCCCATTTCGGCTTCCTGCATGCCGGCCACGTCGATGCCGACGAGGTGCCGCAGGACGGCCAAGTCTACCACACCGTCGTCAACCGGACGCCGGAGTATCACGTCGCCGACACCCCCTGGGGCACGCAATACGGCGCCGACCGCCCGGCCGCTCCGGGCCAGACCTATTGGCGGTTCGCGAGCTTCGCCTTTCCGTTCTGGACGCTCGCGCCCAACGGGGAGTTCGCCAGCCACATGCACGCGCGCGCCTGGGTGCCGCTCGACGACGGCCACACCATGTTCTGTTACCTGTGGTGGAAGCGCGGGGTTTCGTCGATCACCTTGCCGACGCCCGCCTACAAGGACGGCACGCCGATCGGCGGCGCCGGGCGCGGCAACAGGTTCCTGCCCAACACCACCGATTGGCTCGGCCGCTGGCGGCTGGCGGCGAACCCGAGCAACGACTGGACGCTGGACCGCGAGGCCCAGCGCAACAACACCATCTACAGCGGCATCGACGGCATTCACCTGCAGGACCAGGCGATCACCGAGAGCATGGGGCCGATCACCGACCACGGGTTCGAGCACCTCGCCCCGTCCGATCAGATGATCACCCGCACCCGCCGGCGCCTGCTGATGGCGGCGCGCGCGCTGCGCGAGAAGGGCACGGCGCCGCCCGGCGCCGAGGATGCCGGCGTGTTCCGCGGGGTGCGCAGCGGCTATTTCCTCAGCGACCACCAGGGCCCCTGGCAGGAGGTCTACGCTCGCCAGCTTGCCGCCGCGGTGCGTCCGCCGCAGGCGCCGTTGCGCGCCGCCGAGTAGCCGAACGCCGCGCGGACGACGGACCCGCGTCGTCCGATGACGGACGAGCAGGCAGAACGGCGGCGCATCGCGAAAGTCTACACGGCGTTCGCCGTCGACGAAGCCCGAGGTTGGTCGGGAATCTACGAGCGGCTCGCCCTCGCCGTTGCCGGCTCGGACGATCTGCTCGCCTTCATCGCGACCCTGCCGGCGGAGCGGCGGCAACCGAACCTCTTCCTTGCGGCCGTACGCCAGGTGCGCGGTGTCCCTGAGAGCGCCGATCATCTCGCGGCGATCGTGCGAAAGGACGCCGCGCGTATCCGCGCGGTCATGCTGGCGCGCACGACGCAGACCAACGAGCCGGGCCGCTGCGCCGTCCTGCTGCCGGTGCTGGCGCGGCTGCCGCAGCCGCTCGCTCTCCTGGAGGTCGGCGCCTCCGCCGGCCTGTGCCTGCTGCCCGACCACTACGGCTATGATTATGGATCGGTGCGGATCGCGCCCGCCGTGTCGACCGGCGGCAAGCCTCCCGTGTTCGCCTGCAAGGTCGCGGGCGCGCTGCCGCTGCCGTCGGCGGTCCCGCGCATCGCCTGGCGCTGCGGGCTCGACCTCAACCCGGTCGACGTGCATTCGCCGGACGCGGTGCAATGGCTGGAGACGCTGGTCTGGCCGGAGCAGGAGGAACGAGCGCAGCGGCTGCGCGCCGCCGTCGCCATCGCCCGCCGGGCGGCGCCGCGCGTCGTGAAGGGCGATCTTATGACCGATCTCGAACCGCTGATGGCCGCAGCGCCGAAAGAGGCGACGCTCGTCGCCTTCCACACCGCCGTCCTCGGCTATGTGGCGTCGCCAGCGGCGCGGGACCGGTTTGCCGCGATGATGCGCGCGGCCGATGTCGTGTGGATCAGCAACGAGGTCCCGGGCGTGTTTCCCGCGTTCGCCGCGGGCGCGCCGGCGTCGCCGCGGCGCCGCTTCCTCTTGGCCGTGAACGGGCGGCCGCTCGCCTGGACCGGTCCTCACGGCCAGTCGATCGATTGGTTCGGCTCGCTCTGAGGTTCCTAAGCTCAGCCCGGGGGAATGAGCACCTGACGCCGGCGGCTCTCCGCCGCCTGCGCGTCCCAGGCGGCGCCGATGTCGGCGAGCGGTCGCGTCTCGATATCGAGGGCGATTTCGCCCGCGGCGGCAAGGCGGGAGAGTTCCGCATAGGCCTGCGCCTGGATTTCGATCGGCGGGTGATAATAGGCGAACCCCATGACGTCGATGCAGGCGCGCCGCGTGGTGACGGCGGGCAGCGCAATGGTCGCTCCCGCCAGCTGGCCGAGGTGGACCGAGCGGCCGTAGAGCGCCAGCACGTCGAGCGCCGCCTCGGCCGGCGGGCCGTAGATGTAGTCGATGACCACGTCGACGCTGCCGCCGGCGGCGTCGCGAAAGACGGCGGCGAGGTCCGTCGCCGCAAGATCGACGGTGGCGTCGGCGCCGAGAAGCAAGGCGCGCGCGAGCGCCACGCGGTTGCGGCCGGCGGCGACGACGCGAGCGGCGCCGAGCCGCTTCGCGGCGGTGACCGCGATGAGGCCGGAGACGCCGGTCGCGCCGAGAATCAGCACCGTCTCGCCGGGGCGCAGCCGCGCCCGCCACGACAGCGCAAGCCACGCGGCAAGGCCGGCGTTGCCGAGCGCCGCCGCCACGTCGTCGGCAACCCCGTCGGCGACCGGGAAGCTGAACCGCGGATCGATCAGCGTGCGTTCGGCCATCGAGCCGAACGGCGGAACCGGCGCGTTGACGTTGAAATAGATGCGCCGGCCGTCGCGCAACCGCGCCACGCCCTCCTTGCCCACCACGAAGGGGCCGTCCGGCATTTTGAAGTAATGGAGCCGCCGGGCGATGTTCCGGTCGAGGCCGGTCAAGGCGGCCGCGCGCATCGTCGCCACGAGCGATCCGTCGGTCGCCTCCGGTTCCCTGAAGCGCGCGTAGGCGGGTCGCGCGCCGCCGTCCATCACCGCTGCGTGCACGCGTCCTCCTGCTTGTCGTCGCCGCGTTCGGCCGTCCGGCTTTATGCCCGATGCCCCGACGGCTGCCAACCAACCTGTGCCGCGCGCGCTCTTGTGCTAGCGTGAGCGGTTGCAACAACCCCAGCTTGGGAGGTAGCGATGGCGAAAAGCAAGAATCCCGGCGTTTACCGCGTGGTCGACGTCGTCGGGGTCAGCTCGGTTTCCTGGGAAGACGCCGCCAAGCGCGCGGTCGAGACCGCGGCAAAATCCATCCGCGACCTGCGCATTGCCGAAGTCACGAAGATGGACCTGCGGGTCGAGAACGGCAAGGTCGCGGCGTTTCGCACCAGGGTCGCGCTGTCGTTCAAATATGAAGAGTAGCGTCCCTTGACGAATCAGGACAGTGCAACAAACTCGCCGTCATCCTGAGAGAGCGTGAAACAAACGCCACGGCATCCTGAGGAGGCCGCGCGCTTGCGCGGCCATCTCGAAGGATGGCCGCACGCGCAGCGCTTGGTTCCATCCTTCGAGACGGCCGCGCGCAAGAGCGCCATAGCCGACGCTCCGCGTCGGCGTTCTTATCAGTAAGAACGGCGGCCGAAGGCCGCCTACGCTCCTCAGGATGACGGTCATCAATTATCGCTGCCGCTAGAAACGGTCGTCAGCAATCATCGCGCCGGGCCGCGCGCCGTGAGCCAGTCGCGCGCGGCGCGTTGCGCCGCGGCGATCTCGGCCGCCGACATTTCCGCGGCGATTTCGACGCGCAGCAGGCCGGCCTGTTTGTTGCCGTGCATGGCCGCGAGGTTGAACCACTTGTGCGCCGACACGCGGTCGGCCGCGGCCGCTCCGATCGCGCAGCGCATGCCGCGTTCGAACAGCCGGCGATGGGCAGTGCGGTCGATATCCGCGCCTTGGCGACGGGCCATGTCGGCCTCCCTGATCGGTCGTCCCGATGCGCGCAATGGAACGCTGCGTCGCGCCGCTTGCCGGTGAGGGGCGTCACACAACGCGCTACCGGCGCTGCCGGAGGCGGGGAATTTCCGCCCAAGGTGGCCGTTCTCACATTCCGCCGCGACCCCGTGCGCCGGGCGCGGCGCCGGCGGCCCGTTGCGCGATCAGTTGACCGAACGGGCTTCGCCGTCCGCCATCCTCACGCGAACGGTTCCGCGCGCTGGATCAGCTCATCGAGGCCGGGCTCGTTCGGGTCGCGCGGCTTGCCGGGATGGATGATGCTGAGCTGGCAGCTTTCCGCC
>DASPVJ010000287.1:0-2119 GCA_035622435.1 Xanthobacteraceae bacterium
TGGCTGAGCGTGTCGACCGGCATGGCCTGGGCGCCGGTACAGAGCAGGGCGGCTACGACGGCCGCAGCGGACAGCAAGCCGAGTTTGTTGCGCATGGTCGCGTTACCTCCGTGAGTGCGACGGTGACCCCCGGTTGTCGCAGCAGCGGCGCCTGAGGTTCAAGGGGGCACGCTTCTGATTCTGTTCCCCTCCCCCCATTCGCGTAGCGAATGGTGGGGAGGGGTTAGGGGTGGGGGGTCGTTTTCGGTTTCGCTGCGCCGAAGAAAAAACAAGTCCCCCCACCCGGCTCGCTTCGCTCGCCACCCTCCCCGCCGCTCGCTTCGCATAGCCGACGCTTCGCGTCGGCGTTCTTCAAAACTAAGAACGGCGGCCGGAGGCCGCCTACGGGGGGAGGGATGGAGCAAGCGGTTTATCCCGCCCCCAGTCCGCGCACCACCAGCCGGTTGAGGCGGGTGGCGAAGGCGGCCGGATCGTCCGGCACCTCGCCGTCGAGGATGCGTGCCTGATCGAACAGCAGCGCGGCCAAGTCCGCGGCATCGTCGGTGCGCGCGTCCTTGCCGGCGCGGCCGAGCGCGGTCACCAGCGGATGGCGCATGTTGAGTTCGAGGATCGGCTTGGCCCCGGCGCCGCCCTTGTGGCGGGCGAGCAGGCGCTCCAGTTCGCGGTCGGGCCCGCCGCCGCCGGCGACGAGGCAGGCGGCGCTGTCGGTGAGGCGCTGGGAGGCGCGCACGTCGGACACCCGCTCGCCCAGCGCCGCCTTGGCGGCGGCGATGACGGCGTCGTCGTCGACCGCGTCCGCCGGCGGCGCGGCGTCGGCCGTGGCGTCCGGCTCGAGCTTGGGCACCAGGCCGAAGTCGACCTCGCCTTGGCTGAGCGACTTGAGCGGCTTGCCCTCGAACCCGAGCGGCAGCGCGGTCCAGAACGCGTCGACCGGATCGGTCAACAGCAGCACCTCGATGCCGCGGGCGCGCGCCGCCTCGAGCTTGGGATTGGATTTGAGCCGCTCGATGCTTTCGCCCACCAGGTAGAAAATGTCGGTCTGGTTCGGCTTGAGGTCGGCGACGTATTGCTTGAGCGAGCGGACGGCGCCGGCGGTGGTGGCAAAGCGCGCGAGCGCCAGCAGCCGGTCGCGCCGCTCCGGGTCCTCGTAGATGCCTTCCTTGAGCACGCGGCCGAAGCCCTCCCACACCTTGGCGAAGGGCTCCGCCTCGTTGGCCGCCATCGCCTCCAGTTCGCCGATGACGCGGCCGGTCAGCGCCTTGCGCATCTGCGCCACCTGCGGGTTGTTCTGCAGCATCTCGCGCGAGACGTTGAGCGGCAGGTCGTCGCTGTCGACGACCCCGCGCACGAAGCGCAGCCACGACGGCAGCAGGTCGGCGTCGTCGGTAATGTAGACGCGGCGCACGTAGAGCTTGGCGCGGCCCTTGCGGGACGGATCGAACAGGTCGAACGGCGGGGTCGACGGCACGAACAGCAGCACCGCGTAGGATTGGCGCCCCTCGGCCTTGTAATGCAGGGTCATCGCCGGCTCGTCGAACGCGCCGGTGAGCGAGCGATAGGCCTGTTTGTAGTCCTCGGCGGTCAGCTCGGATTTCGGCCGCTGCCACAGCGCGCTCGCCGCGTTGATCTGGCGCGGCTCGCCGTCGCCGGCCTTCAGCTCGATCGGAAACTGGATGTGGTCGGAGTAGGTCGAGACCACGCGCTCGATCTCGGACGGCTCGAGGTAGCGCTTGGCGTCTTCCTTCAGGTGCAGGACGATTTCGGTGCCGCGCGCAACCCGCGCGGCGGCGGCGGCGTCGGCCGGCGCGATCTCGAACTCGGCGCGGCCCTCCGAGCGCCACGCCCAGGCCTCCGCCGCGCCGGCGCGGCGGCTCGTCACCTCGATGCGGTCGGCCACCATGAAGGCGGAATAGAACCCGACGCCGAACTGGCCGATCAGGCCGGCGCCGTCCTTGGCCTCGGCCAGCCGCTCGATGAACGCGCGGGTGCCGGAGCGGGCGACGGTGCCGAGGTCGTCGATCAGCTCCTGCCGGCCCATGCCGATGCCGGTGTCGGCGACGGTCAAGGTCCCGGCCTTGGGGTCGGGCGCGATGCGGATCGAAAGCGCGCCGCCGGCCGC
>DASPVJ010000288.1:0-4697 GCA_035622435.1 Xanthobacteraceae bacterium
GATCGCCGGCACCCCGGCCAACAAAGAAATATTGCGCGACGCCGGCATCCTCGGCGCGGAGGGCGCGGCGGCGGAGGCCGGCGACGTGATCCTGGCGCTGCGCGCGGCCGACGCCGCCGCCGGCGCGGCGGCGCTCGCCGAAGCGCGCCGCCTGCTCGATCGGCCGACCGTATCGGCGGCGCCGGCGTTCTCTACCGCGCGCACCTTGCGCGCCGCCGTGCGCGCGCTGCCCGCGGCGAACCTCGCGCTCATCTCGGTGCCGGGGGAGTTCGCGGTCGCCGAGGCGCGCAAGGCGCTCGACCTCGGTCTGCATGCGATGATCTTTTCCGACAACGTGCCGATCGCCGACGAAGCCGCGCTCAAGCGCGCCGCGCGCGAGCGCGGCCTGATGGTGATGGGGCCCGACTGCGGCACCGCGATCATCGCCGGCCTGCCGCTCGCCTTCGCCAACGCCGTGCCGCGCGGCGACATCGGCATCATCGGCGCCGCGGGCACCGGCATCCAGGAAATCTCCTGCCTGATCGCGCGCGCCGGTCGCGGGGTGAGCCACGCCATCGGCACCGGCGGACGGGATCTGCGCGCCGAGGTCGGCGCGATCACCACCCTGATGGCGCTTGACGCGCTCGACGCCGACGCGGCGACCGAACACATCGTGCTGGTGTCGAAGCCGCCGGCCCCGTCCGTCGCCCGGCTGGTGCTCGACCGGGTGGCCAACAGCGCGAAGCCCTGCACGGTCAGTTTCATCGGCGCGGAGGATTTGCCGTTGCCGGCCAACGCGCGCGCCGCCGCGACGCTCAAGGCGGCGGCGGAATTGGCGATCGGGCGGCCGCTGGCGGCGAGCCGCACCGACGCGCTGCCGCGCGCAACGCGCGGCGCTTACGCGCGCGGGCTCTATGCCGGTGGAACCCTGTGCACCGAGGCGCAGGTCGTGTTCCGCGCCGCCGGGCTCCCGGTGGCGTCGAATGTGCCGGTGCCGGGGGCGGCGGCCCTGAGCGGCGCGGCCGGCCACGCGATGATCGACCTCGGCGACGACGCCTACACCCGCGGCCGCCCGCATCCCATGATCGAGCCCGCCGTGCGCGACGCGGCGCTCAAGGCCGCGCTCGCCGATCCCGCCGTGGCCGTGATCCTCATCGACGTCGTGCTCGGCTACGGCGCCCATCCGGATCCGGCCGGCCATCTGGCGCAGGCGCTTGCCGGGCGCGGCGACGGTCCGCTGATCGTCGCCTCCGTCACCGGCACCGACGCGGACCCGCAGCCGCGCGCCGGGCAGGTGCAAGCGCTCGAGGCGGCCGGCGTCATCGTCGCGGATTCCAACGCCGACGCGGCCGCGCTGGCGGCGGCCGTGGTCGGTCCGGCCGTTGCACACCGCGGAGCCGCTGTCCGATGACGCTTGCTTGCGATTGGCCCCACGATCGCGCTACGCCCGGCCGCGTCGTTCCGGTCCTGCGCGCCGGCGTGCTTGTCCGGGAGGCTTGCCGCCGCGGCGGCCGCGGCGAGGTCGCCGCCGTCTTCGACCGCAGCCTCTATGTGCGCGCCGGCGGCGACTTCATCTGCATCGGCGAGCCGGGGATCGGCAACGGCCCGACGACGTTGATCGTATCCGGGCGCCTCTCGCGCCTCGGCTTGCGGCAAGGCGAGGCCGCGTCGATTGCCGACCGATCCGTCGCGATCGGCGACCTGCGGTTCAGCCTCGATCGATGCGAGACGTGGCGCCCGCCACCCTGGCCTGCCTGCGCGGCCGTTTGCCCGATCGACACCTGTGCGGCTCTCGCCGACGCCTTACGCGCCGCGCCGCCGGAAGGATTTGCCCGCGCCGTCTTCGGCGCCCCTGAAACCCCGCTCGCGCGCATCGCCCGCTCCCGCATCGCCCGCTTCGCGGCGTGGCTGTCCGCCACGCTTTCCCGTCGAACGCCCGCGGAGCCGTTTGCTCCTACCCTCCCGCCCGCGAGCGGAGCGAGCGGTGGGGAGGGTCGACGCGCGCGAAGCGCGCGTCGGGGTGGGGGGCACTTGCGTGCCACCGGCGCCGCCGACGCCAAGCTGAACCACCCCCCACCCCTTACCCCTCCCCACCGCGCTTCGCGCGGGGGGAGGGGAATCGAAGACGTGCCGCGTGAGTCTCCGGCGATGGAGGAGGCGATCGCCGGGCTGCTCGGCCTCGGTCCGGGGCTGACGCCGTCGGGCGACGATTTTCTCATCGGCGCGCTGGCGATGCTCGACGCGCTCGGAGAGCGGAAGATTCACGCCGCGCTCGCGCGCGCCGTCACCGCCCTTGCCCCCGCCCTGACCTCGCCGTTGAGCGCGTCCTTTCTGCGCGCGGCGGCGGGCGGGCATGTCGGCGAGAACCTTTGCAGCGCGATCGCGTTGGTTCTGCTGGGCGATGTCGGCGCCGCGGTCGCGGCCGCGCGCCGCATCGGCCACGCGTCCGGCTGGGACATGCTGGCCGGCGCCGCGATCGCCTTGCGCATCGTGCCGCAACATCCCGAGGAGGCGTGAATGCCGGACGTGCTGGTGCAGGGCTTGGGCTACCTCGCGTCGGTCCTCGTCTTCTGCACGTTCTACATGCGCACGATGCTGCCGCTGCGCTACGTGGCGATCGGCAGCAACGTCGCGTTCATCTGTTACGCCATTCCGCTGCATCTGTGGCCCGTCGTCGTCCTGCACGCGCTGCTGCTGCCGCTCAACGTCTGGCGGGTCCTGCAAATTCGCTGGCTGCTCGCCCAGATCGGCGCGGCGCGCGGCGGCCGCGTCGACCTGCGCAAGCTGATGGCGTCGTTCGTGGCGGAACGCCGCGCCGCCGGCGACGTGCTGTTCAGGAAGGGCGATGCGGCGAACTGCGCCTATTACCTGGCGCGCGGCGAAATCGAATTTCCCGAAATCCACCAGCGAATCGGCGCCGGCGAGCTGTTCGGGGAGATCGGCCTATTTTCCAGCGACGGGCTGCGCACCGCCTCGGCCCTGTGCAAGACCGATGTCGAGCTCTATCGGGTCGACGGCGAGGCGCTGGCGGTCGCCTTTCATCAGAGTCCCGACCTGGCGTTCGCGCTGCTGCGCCTCGTCGCCAGCCGGATGACGCAAAATTTGGAACGGCTGCGGGCGCGAACGGCCGATATTTGACGCAAGCGCGTGTAACGCCCGGTCACCGCATCTGCGGATAGGGCGGCACCGCGGCGGCGGCGGTGTCGGGCGCCTTGCCGCCCGGCAGCACCACCACGCGGGTGCCGACGGTGACGCGGCCGTAGAGGTCTTCGATATCCGCGTTGAGCAGGCGGATGCAGCCCGACGACACGAACGTGCCGATGGTCGACGGCTGGTTGGTGCCGTGGATGCGGTAGAGCGTGTTGCCGAGGTAGAGCGCGCGCGCGCCGAGCGGGTTGCCCGGGCCGCCGGCCATGAAGCGCGGCAGGTACGGCTGGCGCTCGATCATCTCCGCCGGCGGGTGCCAATCGGGCCACTCGGCCATGCGGGCGATGCGCTGGGTGCCCGACCAGGTGAACCCCTCGCGCCCGACGCCGATGCCGTAGCGCATCGCCTGCCCGTTGCCGAGCACCAGATAAAGGTAGGTGTTGGGCGTGTCGATGACGATGGTGCCGGCCGGCTCATGGCTCTGGTAGGCGATGATCTGGCGGCGCAGGTTCGGCGCCAGCTCCTTTTCGCCGACCTCGGGCCTTAGGTCGGGCGGCAGCGCCGCCACTTGCTCGTCGCCCGCGCCGATGGTGGCCGGCGGGCGGATGTTGGTGGGCGGATAGGCGGCCTGATCGTCGGGCTGGACCGGAGCGCCCGCCTGGCCCGGCGACGGCTGGTACGGGCCGATCCCCGGGGGCGGCAAGGCATAGGGGTCGCGCTGGACGGCGCTGTCCGGATAAGCCGGCGCGCGGTAGGCGCCGTAGGGATTGGGCGCGGCGTTGGCCCCGGGCGCCGGCATCGGCGGTTGCGCCGGCGTGATCGGCCGGTCGGTGTCGCCCGGCACGCTGCCGACCGGCATATCGTCGATATCCCACGGCGCCGGCGCCGGCGGCACGCCGCGGTAGTACGGCGGCGGCGCCTGATTATAGGGCGGATAATATTGTGCCCGGGCGGCCTCGCCCGCGGCGAGGAAAACGGCAAGGGCGCCGACAAAAGCGGCGGTCGTGCGCTGGAGCATTAGGTCAGACCCGTCCCGGTGAGCGCGGCCTTCTGCGCGAGGAATCGTGCAGGAACAAGGCACATTCAAGACAATGTCGCGGAGGAATGGTTGACGAAAGGTGAACGCCCGGCCGCCAAGTCGGATGTTGCCGCCAAATCCTTGAAAATGCGGGGCTAATGCCAAGCGGCGCTGCGCCTGCCGAGACCCTGCGGCGGCGCGCCCGCTCTGCTATCGTGCCCGCTTCGTCGTCGCCACGGGGAGATCCATGCCAAGCATCGCTCACATCCAGCCGCTCGTTGCACTCTTGGCCGGTATCTTGATCCTGATCATGCCGCGGTTGCTCAATTTCATCGTTGCCATCTATCTGATCTTCATCGGCCTCATCGGCCTGTGGCCGCGCTTCGCGCACCTGCTCCACTAAAGCGTGATGGCTTTTCTTCGAATCGCCATCCCGCTTTATCTTATTGTTGGAGCATGATGTTTTTCCGAAAACCGGTACCCACCCCGGATCACGTCCGGGGCAGGCTTTTTCGGCATCATGCTCTAAACCGGCGGCGCCCCATCGGCTTGC
>DASPVJ010000289.1:0-4408 GCA_035622435.1 Xanthobacteraceae bacterium
CGCTCGGCGAAGGCTACGTCGACGGCGACGTGGTCGAGTGCAATTTCCACGGCGGCCAGTTCAACATCCGCACCGGCGAAGTGGTCGGCCCGCCGTGCATGGAGCCGGTGAAGACCTACGCGGCCCGGGTCGAGGACGGCATGGTGGTGATCGAGGCGTGACGCCTCGTCATGGCCGGGCTTGTCCCGGCCATCCACGTCTTGTTTGTAGATCAGAAAGACGTGGATGCCCGGCGCAAGGCCGGGCATGACGCCGTGGACGGGCTACAGCGTCACCCGACAGTCCTCACCACTCTCGTCACCCAATCGATTACCGCGGCGATGCGCGCCTGGGCGCGCAGCTCGCGATGCACCATGAGCCAGATGTCGCGCGACAGCACGACGCCGCGGCCCACCCGTTGCAGGCGCGGCTCGCGGTCGCCGACGAAACACGGCAGCAGCGATTTGCCGATGCCGGCGCGCACGGCTTGCACGATCGCCTCCGCGTCGTTGACCATGAGCGGCGCCGCCTGCGCCTCCTGCGCGGCGATGAAGCGCGCCTGCGGCAGGTGGCTCAGCCCTTCCTCGTAGGTGATCCACGGGAGACTGTCCGTGCTCCGCCGGCGCGGGCCGTAGACCGCGTAGTCGAGCCGGCCGATGCGCCGGGCGAGCGCCGTGCCCGCTTCGGGCCGCGCCAGACGCACGGCGACGTCCGCCTCGCGCCGGGTCAGGCTGAGGTTGCGCGGCTCGCCGACGAGTTCGACGCGCAGGCGCGGATGGCGCGCGACGAGCCGCGGCAAGGCGGGAATGAGCAAACGGTTCGCCAGGATCGGCACGGCGGTGACGCGCACGCTGCCGGCGGCGACCGCGTCGGCGCCGCCGACGCCGCGCTCGAGGGCGAGGACCTCCTGCTCGACCTGGGCTGCGCGCGCAATCGCCGCCTCGC
This sequence comes from Xanthobacteraceae bacterium, assembly GCA_035622435.1. Classification (GTDB taxonomy): domain Bacteria; phylum Pseudomonadota; class Alphaproteobacteria; order Rhizobiales; family Xanthobacteraceae; genus AP-16. The sequence continues at coordinate 925 of DASPVJ010000289.1, forward strand.
CGGCGCGGGTCGGACGCAGCATCCCCTCCCGGCGCTCGAACAGGCGCGCGCCCAACGCCTTCTCGGCGGCGGCGAGCCGGCGCGCCACCGTGGTCTGGTTGACGCCGAGCCGTCGCGCCGCCGCGGCCAGGGTGCCGGCGCGGGCGACGGCGAGCACATGGCGCAGGTCGCTCCACTCCATCCCTGCATTTTTGCAGGTTCACTTCGCAAAATCGATGATGTATTTGCAGGGCGCCCGGCGCTACGGGTGGGGCCATGCTCTACGCCGTCCTGTTCACCGACGACGCCGCCCATGCCGACGCGCGCCGCCGTCTGATGCCCGCCCACCTCGACTTCCTCGAGCGCCACCGCGACCGCATCCGCGCCGCCGGACCGCTGCGCGAGGCCGCCGACGGAACGCCGGCCGGCGGCCTGTGGCTGGTCGAGGCGGAGAGCGCCGATGCCGTCACTGATCTTTATCGGAGCGACCCGTTGTGGCCGACCGGCTTGCGCAGGGCGGTGCGCGTGCTGCAGTGGTCGCAGGTGTTCGCCGACGGCCGCCGGCTGATTTGAAGGGACTGTCGATTCTCTGCGTATCACGCCCGGATGGCGACGACTTCGCGCAGTGACCAGGTCGCCCAACGATTGGCTTGCTTTGCACGGCAATCTGCCGTACATTATGGATAGCGCGGGTGACGCTCATGGCACCGACGAGTTCGCGGCGAAAGCCGAAATCCCTTGTCCGAGGCGAGCGCCTGGAGGCGCGGATTTCGCGCGACCAAAAACGACTGTTCCAGCGGGCAGCTGAACTGCAAGGCCGCACGTTGACGGATTTCGTCGTGTCCAGCGCTCACGAAGCGGCGGTACGGACCATTGGGGAGATGCAGATCATTCGATTGAGTGCTGACGACAGCAAGACTTTCGCGCAAGCACTGCTCAATCCGCGCGAGCCGATCGATACGCTCCGGACCGCCGCTCGTCGCTACCGCGGCATGATCGGCGGCTGAGTGGAGAGGGCCAAACCCCGCATCGAGCCGCTTGGCGACCAACACGACCGCGCGGCGTTCTCGTGCGGGATCGACGCGCTCGATCGATATTTCCGCGTCCAAGCGGGCCAAGACAGCCGCAAACGGATTGCATCATGCTTCGTCCTTGTCGCAGCGGACGGATCGGCGGCCGGCTACTACACCCTTTCCGCCACCGGCATTGCGCTCGTCGATCTGCCGCCCGACCTTGCAAGAAAGCTGCCGCGCTATCCGCTGGTTCCGGCGACGCTGATGGGCCGCCTTGCCGTCGATCATCGGCAACGTGGCCGCGGATTCGGCGAATTGCTGTTGTTCGACGCTTTCAGCCGGACGCTCCGCAGCGAGATCGCATCCTACGCATTCGTCGTCGATGCGAAGGATGACGCTGCCCGGGCGTTCTACGAAAAATACGGCTTCAAACGACTGCCGAGTGCAGACCGGCGATTGTTCCTACCGCTCGCCGAGATTGCGCGTGCGTTTGTTTGACGTAGGCCAGCCGTTACCCCACCTCCATCACCACGTTGCCGATCGCGCTCCCTGCCTCGACCGTCTGGTGGGCGGCGACGATGTCGGCGAGCGGGAAGGTTTTCGCCACGTTGTGGATCAGCGCGTTGGCCTCGAGCATGCGGGCGATGTCGGCAATCGCGCGCCCTCGCTCGTCGGCGCTCAGTTCGTAGACCAGCATGAACTGCAGCCGGATCGAGTTGACCAAACAGAAGCTGGCGGGGATTTGCGCCTCCGGCTTGCCGGTGCCGTAGACCACGACCGTGCCCTTGGGCCGCAGCACCGCCGGGATGAGATGGGCGTTGGCGGCGAGATCGAGTTCGATCACCGCGTCGACCCCGGCCTTGCCGGTGATCGCGGCGACGCGCTCGCCCACGTTCTCGCGCTTGTAGTCGACGACGTGGTCGGCGCCGGCGGCGCGGGCAACCTCGGCCTTGGCGGGCGAAGACACGGTCGTGATCACGCGCGCGCCGCGCGCCTTGGCGAACTGGATGGCGTAGTTCGCGACCGCGCCGGCGCCGCCGGCGATCAGCAGGCTCGTGCCGGCGCCGGCGTCGGCGAGCGCCAGCGCGTGCCAGGCAGTGAGGGCCGGAATGCCGAGGCAGGCGCCCGCCGCAAAGGTAATGTGCGCCGGCAGGCCGACCGCCTGGGCCGCCGGCAAGGTGACGTATTCGGCGGCGGTGCCGAACACGCGCTTCCACTGGCCGTTCCACGTCCACACCCGCTCGCCGACGCGCGCCGGCGACACCCCCTCGCCCACCGCGTCGATCTCGCCCGCCCCGTCGCTGTGCGGGATCACCCGCGGGAACGCGATCTTGCGCGCGGTGCCGGCGCGGCTCTTCACGTCGGACGGGTTGACGCCGGAGGTCGCGAGGCGCACGCGCACCTCGCCCGGCCCCGGCCGCGGCGTCGCCATTTCGCCGACGCGGAGCACCTCGGCGGCGGCGCCGTTCTTCTCGTACCAGGCTGCACGCATCCTCGGACTCCCGGGCGGAAACGGTTCTGTATAATGGCGGCCGCCGCTGCGCGCCACGACCTTGGACCAATGCATGGAATTGCCGCTCGGATTGACGGCCGCCTGGGCCGGGGATCGCCGCAAAATCGTCGGCCTCTACGCGCTGCTCCTCGGCGCGAACCTGATCGCCTGGGCGGCCGCGATCGTCGAGTTCGGCCAGCGCGCCGACCTCCTCGCCATCGCCGTCCTCGCCTATGCGCTGGGGCTGCGCCACGCGGTCGACGCCGACCACATCGCGGCCATCGACAACGTGGTGCGCAAGCTGATGCAGGAAGGCAAGCGGCCGCTCGCCGTCGGCCTGTTCTTCTCCCTCGGCCATTCGACCCTGGTGGTGGCGACGGTCGCCATCGTCGTCGTGGCGGCGTCGGTGCCGGCCCGGTTCGCGGCCATGCGCGAGATCGGCGGCGCGGTCGGCTCGGGCGTCTCGGCGACCTTCCTCTTGGCGATCGCGCTCGCGAACGCCTTCATCCTGCGCGACGTGTGGCGCCAATTCCTCCGCGTGCGCCGGGGCGAGCGGGCCGAGGCGGAAGACCTCGACGGGCTTCTCGGCCGCGGCCTTCTCGCCCGCCTGTTCCGGCCGCTGTTCCGCATGATCTCGGCGAGCTGGCATATGTTCCCGATCGGCCTGTTGTTCGCGCTCGGCTTCGACACCGCGACCGAGGTCGGCCTCCTCGGCATCGCCGCCGCCCAGACCGCGCAGGGCCTGTCCGCCTGGTCGATCCTCATCTTCCCGGCGCTGTTCGCCGCCGGCATGGTGCTCATCGACACCACCGACGGCGTGTTCATGGTCGGCGCCTACGGCTGGGCCTTCGCCAATCCCCTGCGCAAGCTCTGGTACAACCTGACCATCACGGCGGTGTCGGTTTTGGTGGCGGTGCTGATCGGCGGCATCGAGGCGCTCTCGGTCGTCGCCGACAAGCTCGCGCTGCAAGGCGCGTTCTGGTCCGCGGTCGGCGACTTG
>DASPVJ010000290.1:0-6199 GCA_035622435.1 Xanthobacteraceae bacterium
GGGTCGGGCACCACGGTGATGACGTATTGGGCGACCACCACGTCGAAGGCGCCGTCGAGGAAGCCGAGGCGCTGGGCGTCCATGACGGCGACGCCGTCGACGTTGGCGAGCGCTTCGTTCGCCACCCGCTCCTGCGCCTTGCGCAGCATCGGCTCCGACAGGTCGACGCCGATCAGCCGGTTGCTGCGGCGATAATCGGGGAGCGAAATGCCGGTGCCGACGCCGACTTCGAGGATGCGCCCGCCGACCGCTTCCGCCGCCGCGATCGCCGCCCGGCGGCCGCGCTCGAACACGGCGCCGAACACGAGGTCGTAGACCGGCGCCCAGCGCGCATAGGCCCGCGCGATCGTTTGATTGTCCAGGCCGTCCCCCATCGCCCCCGACCCGCGTTGGCTTCAGCCGCGCGCCGCCGCGGCGAGCGGCTGCGCCGGCGCGGCGCGCACGGGCGCCGCCTCGACCGCCGCTGCCGCGCGCCGGATGAAGCCGCCGCCGAGCACCCGCGCCTGGCCGTCCGGCGCGTCGTAGAACACGCAGGCCTGACCGGGCGAGACGCCGTCCTCGCCCTCCACCAGATCGACCTCGATGCCGTCGGCGCCGCGGGAGAGCCACGCCGGCTGGGGCGGCCGGGTCGAGCGCACCTTGACGAAGACCTCGCGGCGGCCTTGCGCCAGCGCCTGCTCGATCGTGCCCTCGCCGATCCAGTTCACGTCGCGCAGCGCCATGCGCCGGGTGGTCAGCGCCTCGCGCGGGCCGACCACGACCCGGCGCAGCCCCGCCTCAAGCCGCACCACGTAGAGCGGCACGCCCGCGGCGATGCCGAGCCCGCGCCGCTGCCCGACCGTGAAGTGGATGATGCCGGGGTGGCGGCCGAGCACGCGGCCGTCGAGATCGACGATGTCGCCCGGCTCGGCGGCGCCGGGCCGCAGCCGCTCGATCACGTCGGTGTAGCGCCCGGACGGCACGAAGCAGATGTCCTGGCTGTCGTGCTTCTCGGCCACCGGCAGGTCGAAGCGGCGCGCCAGCGCGCGGGTTTCCGCCTTGCTCATCTCGCCGAGCGGAAAGCGCGCGCTCGCAAGCTGCTCGCGCGTGGTGGCGAACAGGAAATAGCTCTGGTCGCGCTCCTCCTCGCGGGCGCGGTAGAGCGCGCGCGAGCCGTCCGGCTGCGCCCGCGAGGCGACGTAGTGGCCGGTCGCGAGCACCCGCGCGCCGAGTTCGCGCGCGGTCGTCAGCAGGTCGTGGAACTTGATCGCCTGGTTGCAGTCGACGCAGGGTACCGGCGTTTCGCCGGCGACGTAGCTGTCGGCGAAGCGATCGATCACCGCTTCCTTGAAGCGGGTCTCGTAGTCGAGGACGTAATGGGGGATGCCGATGCGCTCCGCCACCATGCGCGCGTCGTAAATGTCCTGGCCGGCGCAGCAGGCGCCCTTGCGGTGGGTGGCGGCGCCGTGGTCGTAGAGCTGCAGGGTCACGCCGACGACGTCGTAGCCTGCGTCCTTGAGCAGCGCCGCCGTCACCGAGGAATCGACGCCGCCCGACATGGCGACGACCACCCGCGTGTCGGCCGGCCGGCCGTCAATGTCGAGGCTGTTGACCATGGCTTTATAATAGGGCTCCGCCCGACCGGCGCAACGGCGACGCCGCCCGGGGGGCCTTGCACGGGCTACCCCGGCGGGGCCCGGCTTGGCCGGGCGCCGTCTCGCCATCCCATTGATATTGCTTTTATTTAACAGGCCGCTGCGCGGGAACCTGAGGCTTTGCTTCTGCTTTCGGGGGCGGCGGCCGTTCGCTCAAAGGCGGCCCTTTGAGCGCCGCGTCCTCGGTATATCCGCGGCGAGATGCCGGAATGTGGCGCGGAATTCTTTTATCGGCCCGTTAACTCAGCCTCCCCTTCCCGAGGATTGTGCAGGTTGTGGAGGTTGTGGGCTCCGCGGCGCCTCTTGCCCCCTCGGCGGCGGCGGGCGATCGCTCGCCGGCGGAGGATTGATGTTCTTCTTCAGCGTGCCTTCGTTGATGATCACACGCGGGTTTTGGGGCGGGATCGTCATCGCGCGCTCCTTAAGAACATGGCTAGGGATATTTCTCAATTCGACCACGGCATTTTTGCGGTCGAGGCCAAGGTATGTGCCCCTACCCGCTGAATCACTGCGCCCGACACTTGGTCCCTTTCAAAAAATAAAAACAGAAAAACAATTCTTGACTTTTCGGATGCACCGTCCGCTGGGCTCAACCCGGATAGGTCCCGGTCGCCTCCAAACCGGCATCCATGGTCGGTTCTCCTAACTTCGCTACTCGCAAAGCGAAGCGAGAACCGGAAAAGCGGAAAGGTTGGTTGATCACGAACGTTTCAACGAGCCATTGCCGGGCTCGTGGTGACGATATAGCCTGGATCAGAGGGTGAAAAATGAAGCTTCTCCCCTTCGTGCTTGCCTTACTGCTTTGGTGTCCCACACCCTCGGTGGCCGCCGAAAATCCCTATCTTGCCTTTGTGTCAGAGTACGTGCGCGAGCTTGGAGCGAACGAAAAAATGCGAGAGCAAGGCGAGAGGGAGCTCGCCGAGCCGAACGCCGACCAACTTGCGGTGAGCATTCGAAGCAGTACGCGTATCGTAATGGAATTATCAGCCCAGATCGGCATCTTGAAGGGGACGACTCTGAATGAGCCGTTTGACAAGCTTCCACAGAACATTGCGGACTTCTACAAATATAAGATTGATGCACACCAGCAACTAATCGATATCGCTACAGCGATGATGGCCGGCCCGAAGCCCGGCGTCGACTACGGCGCGATGGCAGCCCGAGCGCCGAAGCTCACAGCAATGGTGGAGTACGTCGACCGGGCGATTTTCGAAGCCACTCCGATGATTTTCGGAACGCTGATCGACAAAAATCCCGACAAAGACGGTCACATGAGCCGTCTCAACATTACGCGAGCTCAGCGCGACGAATTGATTCGGAAACTACAAATAAGTTTCGGCAAGAAAATGGATCAAAAAGATCAGAACTACCTAGTAAGCTCCGCATCTGTTCTGAGAGATTACCTTTCTAAGAAGGGCTATAAGTGCTCGGATGATCCGTTGTGAATCGAGGCCGGCCCACCCTTCTGTATCGCCGCCGCGCGGCTGTTAGAGACTAGATGGTCAGCACGCTATGCCATGGGCAGTCCGGCTCCAAAGGGCTGTACCAGCGGCGCCATTCTCTCTGGCTTTCAGCGGCCCTTTGCCGTTCAGCGTCGCCTCGCTTCTGCTCGGCCTCTTGAAGCGTCTTTTCGTCGAAAGTTTGTGTCATGACTTGCTCCGGTGCTAGAATATCAAATAAGCTTGAGGGCTTTGGCGACGCGCATGTGCCCAACGCCTCCTAACGTGAGAGTTTGTGTCTGGAAGGCTTCTCGAACAACGTCGTACCTCGCCCGCTGGCAAATTACCTCGCCCTCTTTTGTCATGACTCGCACCGCTTCAGGGCGCACAAGTTCCCAGACGAGGCACACAAGGTTCTTATAGAATTCGAGGTCTGTGGCTGTGAATGCCCGAAAGGTGACTTGCGTCATCTCCTTTCCATTCTCGATCACGACAAGGTCGTGCGGTTGGTTTGGCGCGGCAGTGTACGCGCTGGGAAAATGCCAGCGGAGCGGCTTGTCATTGTTCTGCATCATGTCGCCAGTCGACGACCGCCGGGGTGATTCGGTCAAGCCCGCTGTTTCGACGCCTCACGATCGCACCGCCGTCACGCGGCCGGGTTGCTGGAGCGCGCTCACGACCGCGCCCTCTTGCGCCGGCCGATGACGTGGCGCCGGCTCATTCGGCTGCACCGTCGCGAACCGGCCGCGTTCGCTGCGCAGTGCGCCGTCGCCGCGGCGGGACTTCAGTGAAAGCACGTAGACTTCAAGATCGGCGCGAACAGCGGCGTGCGCCGGCCCCCCGTGCGGGGCACCAGGGCGCAGGTCCGCATCAGCTTCTGGAGAAGCCGGCAGTTCCTGCCGGGGTGCTTGCAAGGGCTGCCGAGGCGGAGCCCCGCATGGTCGGGCGCCGTCCCGCCAACCGATTGATAATTCGACCTCTTTTCCCTCCCCCGCGGTGGCCCGGGGCTTGCAGAATACCGCTCGAATCCCCCCTTGCGGGTCGGCCACCCGGAAAGGTCCTGCCGTGGCGAGCGTCGCCGCCGACACCAGCGCCATCCCGCCGCCCCTGCCGCTTCCGAGCCGAGCGGACCCGACCACGACGACCGGCCCGTCCGGCACGTTCGCCGGCCTGCTCGATGGGCCGGGCGCGGCGCATCCATGGGCTTGGCGCACGGATGCTGCGAGCCGCGACCAGGACGCCGGCAACGGCGGCGCCAACGCGGCGGCTTCCGATCTCGGAACCGCCGCGACCGGCGCGATCGTCGCCGGCGCCCGTGGCGGCAAGAACGCGGCGACCGCCAAGTGGGTGAAGGGCAGCAACGATCCGGCCCGGACCGGCGTCGCGACCGCCGACCCCGCGGCCGCCCTCGCGACCACGCCCGCGGCGAGCGATCCGTCGGCGGGCGCGGCTGCCGCGCAATCCGCGGCTCCAACCGGCGGCGCGCAAACCGACGCACCGAGCGACGACGCAACGGCGGACCACGGCGACAGGTTCGGCAAGAGGACCGCTACCGCGGAGAGCCCGAACCCGGCATCGGCCGATCCGCCGCCCGCGCCGCAAGGCCAAGGCGCGGGACCGGTCGCCGCGGCCGTGCCGGCGGCGGCGCCCACCGCCCCGTCGACACCGGCTTCCCCGCCGACCGCCTGGGCAACGCCGCGCTCCGGCATCGCCGCGCCGGCCGGCGCGCGCGCCGATCCGGGCACGGCCGACGCCGCCGCGCCGTTGCCAACCGACGCAAGCGCCGCTTCCGCTCCGAGCGCCGCCGCAGCGGCCGCGACGCCGCCGACCGGAGGCCCCGCGGCGTCCGATCAGAACAGCAAACCCGCGCCGGCTTGGCCCGCCGTCACGCTCGCCGCCGCCGACATCAAACCGGGGCCCGCTCCAGCCGCTGCGAGCCCGCTGCCGGCGCCGCCGCCCGTCGATCCGGGTACCGACCGCGGCAACGGCGACGGGTCCGCAACCCTGCCGGCGCAGTTCGCCGCAAGGCTTGCCGCCGCCGGCCACGCGGGCGCCAACGAGCCGACGGCCGCAACGACGGGCGGCTCGCTTCCGGCCACCGGCGCAACGCTCGCCGACGCAACGGCCGCGAGCGGCAGCGGCCAGCCGGGCGCGCCGGCTGCGCCGAGCTTCAACATCGCGCTGTCCGCCGCGGCCCAGGGGGTGGCGCCGGGGGCAACGCAACCGGCCTTGACCGCGTCGCCGACGGCGCCCGCGTCAGCCGCGGCCGATACGGTGCCGCTCGCCACCGTCCCGGTCGCCATCGCCGCGCGGGTCGCGGCCGGCGAGAAGCAATTCGATATCCGCCTCGATCCGCCCGACCTCGGCCGCATCGAAGTGCGCCTCAACGTCGACAGCAGCGGCCACGCCACCTCGCACCTCGTGGTCGACCGCGCCGACACCCTCGACCTCCTGCGCCGCGACGCCCCGTCGCTCGAGCGCGCCCTGCAATCGGCCGGCCTGACCACCGACGACGGCTCGCTGCAGTTCTCGCTGCGCGACCAGTCCTTTGCCGGCCGCGACCAGGGCGCATCGACGCCCGCCGCTCCGACCCCGGCCGCGCCGGACGGCGAGGTTGCGCCGATCGAGGCGGCGGTCCGCAGCTACGGCCAGCCGGCCGGGCTCGGCGGCGGCGTCGACATCCGGGTCTAGCGCATTACTGGAGCATGATCTTTTCCGAAAACCGGTACCCACCCCGCATCAAGTGCGGGGCAGGCTTTTTCGGGATCATGCTCTGGGGCCGGTTATTTCCATTTCCGGCCGCCGCTTAGCCAAATTTTAAGCGCCACCGCATATTCTTCGGCTCGCGTAACCGTTGAGTGTGTGAGTGTACATAATGAGCGAGCCCCATCGTCCGCGGGCCAAGTACGTGATTGGGCCGGACGGAAGTCCGCTCACCATCGCGGACCTGCCGGCGCCCGGCACCAAGCGCTGGGTCATTCGCCGCAAGGCCGAGGTCGTCGCCGCCGTCCGCGGCGGGCTGTTGTCGCTCGAAGAGGCCTGCAGCCGCTACACCCTGACGGTCGAGGAATTCCTGGCCTGGCAATATTCGATCGACCGCCACGGCCTCGCCGGCCTGCGCACCAC
>DASPVJ010000291.1:0-7688 GCA_035622435.1 Xanthobacteraceae bacterium
ATCCGGACGTCAAGGAATGCGCGGTAATCGGCGCGGCCGATGAGGGCCGCGGCCAAATCGTCGCGGCGCATGTCGTGCTCAAGGAGGGCGTCATTGGTGGCGTCGACGAGGTCAAGCGCCTGCAAGATCACGTCAAGGCGACGATCGCGCCGTACAAATATCCGCGCGCGATCGAATACGTCGCCAGCCTGCCGCGCACCCAGACCGGCAAGCCGGTTCCCGGCTACCAGGCGCGCGTTATCGACGCGGCCGGCAACGAGGTGCCGCCGGGAACTCCGGGCCGGCTGGCGGTGCGCGGGCCGACCGGCTGCCGCTACCTCGCCGACCCGCGCCAGCGCAGCTACGTCGAGAACGGCTGGAACATCACCGGCGACACCTACGTGATGGATGCGGACGGCTGGTTCTGGTACCAGGCGCGCTCCGACGACATGATCATTTCGGCGGGCTACAACATCGCCGGCCCCGAGGTGGAGGCCGCGTTGCTGGAGCATCCGGCCGTTGTCGAATGCGGGGTCGTCGGCGCCGCCGATGCGGAGCGCGGCCAGATCGTGAAGGCCTATGTGGTGTTGCGGCCCGGGCAAGCGGGCGACACGGCGTTGACGCGCGCGCTGCAGGATCACGTCAAGGCGACGATCGCGCCGTACAAATATCCGCGCGCGATCGAGTACGTCGCCACCCTGCCGCGCACCGAGACCGGCAAATTGCAGCGCTTCGCGTTGCGCCAGCGGGCGGAGGCAGGCGCGGGGCAGAAGCTCGCGAGTTGAGGGAACACGGAGAGTGGCATTGCCTGATCCATCGACCGGCAAATCGTCCCCCCACACGGTCCTGCAGCCGGCCGGGTGGCCGGCGCCCAAGGGCTACGCCAACGGGATCAAGGCGCGCGGCCAGATGGTGTTCGTCGGCGGCATGGTGGGATGGGACGAGCACGAGCGCTTTCCGATCGGATTCGCCGCGCAGACCCGCCAAGCGCTCACGAACATATTGACGGTGCTCGCCGAGGGCGGCGCCGCAGCGGAGCACATCGTGCGCATGACCTGGTACGTGCGCGACATGGACGAATACCTCGCCGCCCGCCCCGAGCTGGGCAAGGTCTACCGCGAGACCATCGGCCGCCATTTCCCGGCCATGGCGCTGGTCGAGGTGCGGCGGCTGGTCGAGCCGGAGGCGCGCCTGGAGATCGAGGCGACCGCGGTGGTGCCGGAGGGTTGAGCCCGGCGGACCCCGGCGCATCGAGGCGCGTAACCCATTGTGAAATAATGCCGGCTATGGTGGCGGGATGAACGTCCATGCCGCCGCCGTCACGCCCCAGATTCGTCCGTGCACGCCCGACGACATTCCGGCCGTCGCCGGACTGTTTCAGCGCACGTTCCGCAATCCCCGAGTCGCGGCGCCGGCCTCGCTGCAATCCTACTTGCGCGAACTTTATTTCGAACACCCGTGGCGCGAGCCGGACCTGGCGTCGAAAGTCTTCGTGACCGACGGCGCGGTCGGCGGCTTCATCGGCATCCTGCCGCTGCGGCTGCGGTTCCGCGGCGCGACCATCCGCGCCGCCGTCGCCGGCTCGCTGATGGTGGACCGGCCGCAGGAAAATCCGCTCGCCGGCGCGCGGCTGCTGCGCGCGTACATCGGCGGCCCGCAGGATCTGTCGCTGAGCGACAGCGCCAACGCGGTTTCGCGCGGCATGTGGGAACGGCTGGGCGGCAAGGCCATGTCGACCGAGAGCATGGAATGGGTGCGGGCGTTCCGCCCGCTCACCACGGTGCTGGCGCTGACGGGCGACACGGCGCCGCTGTTGCGGTTCGCGCGGCCGATCGCCGCCGCGGCCGATCGGCTCGCCGGCCTGATCAAGCACGATTTGCTGCGGTTCACGCCGGCTGTGACGGACGCGCGCGACACCGAGGCGAGCGACGACGAAATGATCCGCATGATCCCGGAGCTGGCGGCGACCTACGACGTGCGGCCGACGTGGGAGCCGGCGACGTTGCGATGGATTCTGTCCCACGCGGCGGACAAGAACCGGCACGGCCCGATGGTGCGCCGCGTCGTGCGCGACAAGGACGGACGGCCGCTCGGTTGCTACATCTATTATGCCCGGCGCGGCGGCGTCGCCTGGGTGCTGCAGCTCTTGGCAACCGCGGACGGCATCGAGCCGGTCCTCGACAATCTGTTCGCCAGCACCTTTGCGCTGGGATGCGTGGCCGTGCGTGGCCGCACCCAGGCGCGCCTGCTCGACGGCTTGCAGCGGCGCCATTGCCTGTTCTTTTCCCGCACCTCGACCGTGGTGCATTCGACCAATGCCGAACTGGTCGCGGCGATCCGCGCCGGCGACGGCCTCGTCGCCGGCTTGTCGGGCGACGCGTGGACGCGGCTGATTGGCGATACGTTTACCTAAGAAAACAACCAAGCATTAAGCACAACGGATCAAATTTTCTTCGAAAAGTTTACGCCATCTCCGAACCCTTCGGGTATCAAAGACTGTGGTCTTGTGCCCCGTCATCCTGAGGAGCTCGGCGTGAAGCGCCGAGCGTCTCGAAGGATGGCCACAAGCACAGAGCCTGCGTCCATCCTTCGAGACGGCCGCTTCGCGGCCTCCTCAGGATGACGGTCATCAGTTCGTGCCGTTGGTATCCGGCCGTCGAGACGTCGTGGGTGTAGTGAATGTGCGGCATTGCCGGATTCTTCGGGCGTCCAGGCGCGACGATGCCGGCGCGCATGCTGCTGCGGCGCATGGTCGGCGCGATCGCCCATCGCGGTCCGGACGCGCAGGGCTTTTACGTCGGCGACGACATCGGGCTCGGCCACGCGCGGCTGAGCATCATCGATTTGACGTCCGGCCGGCAGCCGATGACCGCTGCGGACAAGCGCCTCTGCATCAGTTTCAACGGCGAGATCTTCAACTACCTCGAGCTGCGCCAGGAGCTGATCGCCCGCGGCCGCCGCTTCGCGACCCAGTCGGACACCGAAGTGATCCTCCATCTCTACGCGGAGATGGGCCCCGACTGCGTGCGCATGCTCAACGGCGATTTCGCCTTCGCCCTGTGGGACGCGTCGCGCCGGCGGCTGATGCTGGCGCGCGACCGCATGGGCGTGCGGCCGCTGTTCTACACGCGCCGCAACGGCACGCTCTGCTTTGCCTCCGAGGTCAAGGCGCTGCTCGAAGTGCCGGGCGTCGCCGCCGAGCTCGACCCGATCGCCCTCGACCAGATCTTCACCTTTTGGTTTCCGCTCGCGCCGCGCACGCCGTTCAAGGGCATCGAAGAGCTCAAGCCCGCGCACATGCTGCTCGCCGATCCGCACGGGGTCGTGGTGCGCCCGTACTGGCGCCTCGATTATCCGCGGCTCGGCGAGGAAGCCGCCCACGATGCCCGCGCCGAACACGCGCTCGCCGAAGAGGTCGAGCACCTCATCCTCGACGCGACCCGCATCCGCCTGCGCGCGGACGTGCCGGTCGGCGCCTATCTGAGCGGCGGGCTCGATTCCTCCCTCGTCGCGGCGGCGGCGAAGCGGTTCGTCCCCGACCGTCTGCGCACCTTCTCGCTCACGTTCGAGAGCCCGGAGTTCGACGAAAGCGAGCACCAGCAGGAAATGGTGCGCGCGCTCGAAACGGCGCACGACAGCGTCGCCTGCACGGCGGGCGACATCGCCCGCCTGCTTCCGCAGGCGATCCGTCACGGCGAGACGCCGATCTTGCGCACCGCCCCGGCGCCGCTGCTGGCGCTGTCCGACCTCGTCAACCGCAGCGGCTTCAAGGTGGTGCTCACCGGCGAGGGCGCCGACGAGGCGTTCGCCGGCTACGATATTTTCAAGGAAGCGAAGCTGCGCCGGTTCTGCGCGCGCCAGCCGCATTCGCGCCGGCGGCCGTTGCTGTTCCGCCGGCTCTATCCCTATCTGCCGGGCCTGCAGTCGCAATCGCCGCAGTATCTCGCGGCGTTCTTCGGCGCCGGTATCGGCCCCCTTGACGATCCGCTGTTCTCGCACCTGCCGCGTCTGCGCACCACCGCCGGCGCCAAGGCGTTCTTCTCGAGCGAGCTACGCGCCGCGCTCGCCGGCTATGACGCGCTCGCCGAATTGCGCGACAGCCTGCCCGCCGAATTTACGCGCTGGCATCCGCTGTCCCAGGCGCAGTATCTCGAAACGGCGTACCTGCTGCCGGGCTATATCCTCTCCTCCCAGGGCGACCGGATCGCCATGGCGCATGCGGTCGAGGGGCGCTTCCCGTTCCTCGATCACCGCCTGGTCGAGCTGGGCGCGCGCATTCCGCCCAATCTCAAGATCAACGGGCTGCGCGAGAAGCACATCCTGCGCAAAGGCGCCGAACGGCTGTTGCCCGAGGCCATCGCCAACCGCCCGAAACAGCCCTACCGCGCGCCCGACAGCCAGGCGTTCGTCGGCCCGGATTGCCCGGCTTACGTGGCGCGGCGCCTGGCGGCGGGCGATCTCGCCGCAACCGGCTACTTCGATCCCAAGCCGGTCGCGCGGCTGCTCGCCAAGTGCCGTAACCAGAAATTCATCGGCTTTCGCGACAACATGGCGTTCGTCGGCATCCTGTCGACCCAGCTCTGGCATCACGCGTTCGTCGGAGCCGCCTCCGCCACCGAATCCGCCGTTGCCTGAAGGGGGAGTCATGCGTGCAGAGACCGAGCGCAAGGTGCGCAGGTTCATCGAGGAGAACTTCCTGTTCCGGGAAGATCGCGCCGCCATCGCCGATACGGAGTCGTTGATCGACGCCGGGCTGATCGATTCGACCGGCGTCCTGGAGCTGGTGGCGTTCCTCGAAAGCGAGTTCGGCCTGCGCATGGCCGATGCCGAGATCGTGCCGGAGAACCTCGATTCGATCCGGGCGATCGTCGGCTTCGTCGCGGGCAAACGCGCCGGGGTGGCGGCGTAGCCCCCACCCTTACCCTCCCCCGCAAGCGGGAGAGGGATGCTGAAAGGTCGGCGTTTTGATGATGCGCGTGGAGCAGTTCCTCAAGGAGAGCGCCCGGCGGTTCGGCGACAAGGTCGCGCTCGTCGCCGGCAACGCGCGGCTGACCTACCGCGATCTCGACCGCGCGTCCGATCGCCTCGCCGGCGCGCTCGTTGCGCACGGCGTCGAACGCGGCGACCGCGTCGTCGTGTTCATGGACAACTGCCGGGAGGCGGCGATCGCCATCTTCGCGGCGCTCAAGGCCGGGGCGGCGTTCAGCCCGATCAACCCGTCCACCAAGGCCGAGAAGCTCGCTTACGTGATCAACAATTGCCGCGCCCGCGCGCTGATCACCCAAGACAGGCTGCGCGCGGTGGCAAACGCCGCATCGGCCGAGACGCCCTCGCTCGCGCTCACCGTGATCGCGGGCGCCCGGGAGCCGACCTTGCGCGGGGCTATCAGCTTCGAGGCGGCGCTCGCCGCCGATCTGCCGGCGCCGCCGGCCCCCGGCATCGACCTCGACCTCGCCATGCTGGTCTACACCTCGGGCTCGACCGGCTTTCCCAAGGGCGTGATGATGACGCACCGGAACGTCGTCGCGGCCGCAACCTCGATCACGACCTATCTCGAAAACACCGCAGACGACGTCATTCTCAACGTGCTGCCCATCTCGTTCGACTACGGGCTTTATCAGATCCTGATGGCCGCCAAGGTCGCCGCCACCCTGGTGCTGGAGCAATCCTTCGCGTTCCCGCAGGCGATCTTCGCCAAGATGAAGGCCGAGCGCGTGACCGGCCTGCCGCTGGTGCCCACCATGGCGGCGATCATCCTGCAGATGCGCGATCTGAAACCCGGCGCGTTGCCGCACCTGCGCTACATCACCAACACGGCGGCGGCGCTGCCGGAAGCCCACGTCGCGCGGCTGCAGGAGCTGTTCCCGGCGGCGCGGCTTTATTCCATGTACGGGCTGACCGAGTGCAAGCGCTGCACCTATCTGCCGCCCGACGAACTTAAGCGCCGGCCCGGCTCGGTCGGCATCGCCATCCCGGGCACCGAGGCCTACGTGGTCGACGCGAACGGCGAACGCGTCGCGCCCGGCACCGTGGGCGAACTCGTGATCCGCGGCGCCCACGTGATGCAGGGCTATTGGGAGAACCCGGAGGCGACCGCCCGCGCGCTGCGCCCCGGCCCCTATCCCTGGGAAAAGGTCCTTTACACCGGCGACTTGTTCCGCGCCGACGACGACGGGTTCCTCTATTTCGTCGGCCGCAAGGACGACATCATCAAGACGCGCGGCGAGAAGGTGAGCCCGAAGGAGGTCGAGAACGCGCTCTACGCGCTGCCCGGCATCCGCGAGGCGGCGGTGGTCGGGGTGCCCGATCCGATTCTCGGCCTCGCCATCAAGGCGGTGGTCGCCGCCGACCCGCGGGCGAACCTCTCCGCCCACGACGTGATCCGCCACTGCGCCCGGCATCTGGAAGATTTCATGGTGCCCAAAATGGTCGAGTTCCGCGACGCCTTGCCCAAGACCGAGTCGGGCAAGATCAGCCGCCGCCTGATCGCGGCGGACGCCCTGGAGCCTGCCGCATGACCGACGTGATGGAGCGCACCGAGGCCTTCTCGGCGGACGCGCTGCGCATCGACGCGGCCGCGACGACGCAGCGCGTCGCCGCCGCGATCCGCGAACAGGTGCTCCGCCGGCTGCGCAAGCGCGGCGTCGTCATCGGGCTGTCCGGCGGCATCGACTCGAGCGTGACCGCGGCGCTGTGCGCCAAGGCGCTGGGGCCGCCGAACGTATTCGCGGTGCTGATGCCCGAGCAGGACTCCGATCCGGAAAGCCTTTATCTCGGCCGCCTGATGGTCGAGGCGCTCGGCATTCGCAGCGTTATCGAGGACGTGGAGTCTATCCTGTCGGCGGCCGGCTGCTACGCCCGCCGCGACGACTGCATCCGCAAGCTCGTGCCCGCCTTCGGCCCCGGCTGGAAGTGCAAGGTCGCCATCGCCGACGCACTCGCCAACGACGGTTACAATCTCACCATGCTGGTGGTGCAGGCGCCGGACGGCACCCAGCGCAAGCTGCACATGCCGCTCGACGTGTATCTCGGCGTCGTCGCCGCCGCTAACATGAAGCAACGCACGCGCAAGCAGATCGAGTATTACCACGCCGACCGCCTCAACTACGCGGTCGCCGGCACGCCCAACCGGCTCGAGTACGACCAGGGCTTCTTCGTCAAGAACGGCGACGGCGCCGCCGACCTCAAGCCGATCGCGCACCTCTACAAGAGCCAGGTCTACCAGCTTGCCGAGCATCTCGGCGTGCCGGCGGACATCCGCCGGCGGCCGCCCACCACGGACACGTGGTCGCTGGCGCAGACCCAGGACGAGTTCTACTTCTCGCTGCCGCACGACCGCCTGGACCTGTGCCTCTACGGGCTCAACCACGGCATTCCGGCCGCAGCGGTCGCCCGCGCCGCCGGGCTGACGGCGGAAGAGGTCGCGCGCGCGTGGCGCGACATTCACGCCAAGCGCAAGGCGACGCGCTACCTGCACGAGCCGCCGTTGCTGGTCGAGCCGCTGACGTAGGGCGCAATAGCCTTGCCCTCGCGAAGGCGAGGGGAAGCGCATTGCGCCTTTCTCATAGCGGCGCATTACGCTTTCGGCTAATGCGCCCGACGCGCTTGACGGCCCGCCGGCCCGCCCGGAATAGTGCCGGCATGAGTGGGGCGGGCCAAAGCAAACCCAACTTCGCGGTTGTCGGCGCTGGCATCGGCGGCCTCGCGGT
>DASPVJ010000292.1:0-6054 GCA_035622435.1 Xanthobacteraceae bacterium
AAGCAGCTCTACGGGCAGACCGAGGCGTCGGTCTATGTCGCCGCCCAGCCGGACGGCGAGAGCTACGCCGACACGGTCGGCAAGCCCAACCAGGACGTGGAAATCAGGATCGCCGAGAACGGCGAGGTGATGTACCGCTCGCCCGGCGTGTTCGCCGGCTACTTCAAGGACCCGGAAAAGACCGCCGAGACCAAGACGCCGGACGGCTGGGTGCACACGGGCGACGCCGGCTTCATCGACCCGAAGACCGGGCACTTGAAGATCATCGACCGCGCCAAGGACGTGGGGCGGCTCGCCGACGGCACCCTGTTCGCGCCCAAGTACATCGAGAACAAGCTCAAGTTCTATCCCAACATCCGCGAGGCGGTGGCGTTCGGCGACAAGCGCGACTTCGTCTGCGTCATGCTCAACATCGACCTCACCGCGGTCGGCAGCTGGGCCGAGCGCAACAACGTGGTCTACGGCTCCTACCAGGAACTCGCCGCCAACCCGCTGGTCTACGCCATGATCGAGCGGCACATCGAGGAGGTGAACCGCTCGCTGGTGGAGGAGGGGGCGATGGCTGGCGCGCAGATCCGGCGGTTTCTGATCCTGCACAAGGAACTCGACGCCGACGACGGCGAACTCACCCGCACCATGAAGGTGCGCCGCGGCCTGATCGGCGAGCGCTACGGTGCGCTGGTGGGCGCGCTCTATGACGGCGCCAGCGAGGCGGCGATCTCGACCGAGGTGACGTTCGAGGACGGCCGCAAGGGAACGATCTCGGCGCGGCTGAAGATCCGCGACGTGAAGACCTGGCCGGTCGCGCCGGCCGCCATGGAGAAGGCGGCGTGACGTCCGCTGCGCGAGCCAGGGAGGCTCCTCACCTCTCCCCGATGGGGAGAGGTCGGCAATTCGCGAGCTCGCGAGCGGATTGCCGGGTGAGGGGGTTCCTGCCCCATCGAAAGGCCGTAACCCCCTCACCCCGGCCCTCTCCCCTCGCCGAACTCGGGTCTACCCGAGTTCGGCCATTTAAAGATTGGCCGAAGTCGGAAACATCCGACTTCGGACGGGGAGAGGGAGAAGTAGGAGCCGCCGCGTGAGGGCGCCGTCCGGCCGCGAGGTGCTGGCGGGCGACGTGCTGCTCTCGGTCGAGAACGTGTCGCTGTCGTTCGGCGGCGTGAAGGCCATCTCCGACGTGTCGTTCGACATCCGCAAGGGCGAGATCCGCGCCATCATCGGGCCGAACGGGGCGGGCAAGACGTCGCTGCTCAACGTCATCAACGGCTTCTACCAGCCGCAGGAGGGCCGCATCACCTTCCGCGGCGAGACGCGCTTGAAGATGCGCCCCTACGCGGCGGCGAGCGGCGGCATCGCGCGCACGTTCCAGAACGTCGCCCTGTTCAAGGGCATGACCGCGCTCGACAACATCATGGCCGGGCGCAGCCTGAAGATGCGCCGCGGCTTCCTCTGGCAACTGCTGCGCCACGGCCCGGCGCTGGCCGAGGAAGTCGAGCACCGGCTGCGGGTCGAGGAAATCATCGACTTCCTCGAGATCGCCGCGATCCGCAAGGTCCAGGTCGGCCGGCTGCCCTACGGCCTGCAGAAGCGGGTCGAACTCGGCCGCGCGCTCGCCATGGAGCCCGACCTGCTGCTGCTCGACGAGCCGATGGCGGGAATGAACCTGGAGGAGAAGGAGGACATGTCCCGCTTCATCCTCGACGTCAACAATCACTATGGCACGACGATCGCGCTGATCGAGCACGACATGGGCGTGGTGATGGACCTGTCGAACCGGGTCCTCGTGCTCGACTACGGGCGCAAGATCGCCGACGGAACGCCGGACGAAGTCAAGCGCGACCGCAAGGTCATCGACGCCTACCTGGGCGTCGCGCATTGATGGAGGCACCGATGCAGCAAGGAGTGTACATTGCCGAGTTTGAAAAGGTCTTATTCAAGCGTAACTTTGCTATTAGTAATGACTCGCTAAGCATTCTAGTTAATCAAATGAAATTTTCAAAATTAGGTGAGTTTCCAGAAGAACGGCGTTTCGGATTTTATGAGGCCCTGGCTGACAGCATTGCGCCACCGGGCATATTGCCCGAAAGAGGCGTTGAGGGCGGCATTCAAATACTCGGGGAGACCGATGCCGGATACATCCTACAAGGAATGAGCGACCAAGCCGCACGCCACAGCTTCGCAGTATCGTGGATCAGGGATATTTGGTGCCAGGTTTATATTGCGGGATGCCCCTAATGTCGTACGTAAACCTCAAAGACCTGGCAGAGTTCAACAAGTATACCACCGGACTTGGAGCGGGTGCCTTTATTTACTTCGACAAATTTGAGACCGGACATCACCATTCGCGAACTGTGGGCATCATACTAGCGGCAATAGTTGTGTTTCTCGGCGTCATCGTGATGTCCGTTAAAGGTCGCATCGAGGGTGATACGATTAATTATAAGACGGAGACGGACGCCCAGAAGATGCTTCTTTTCAAGATTGTGTCGAGAACGCTTTCAGCGCAACTCGTCGTGCTTGTACTTACCATTGGATATGCCGGCTATCTCAGCCTTGCCAGAATTTGGAATTGGCCCTGATGGACCTGCTCTACCAAATCTTCATCGATCCGTTCGTGCAGATGGTCACGGCGCCGGATCTGCTGGTGCAGACCCTGTGGGAGGGGCTGGTCGGCGGCGTGCTCTATTCGCTGATCGCGCTCGGCTTCGTCCTCATCTTCAAGGCCTCCGGCGTGTTCAACTTCGCGCAAGGGATCATGGTGGTGTTCGCGGCGATGAGCCTCGTCGCCCTCAACGCGCTCGGCATCCCCGCCTTCCTGGCGCTGGCGCTCACCGTCGCGATCATGCTGGCGCTCGCCTGGGGGGTCGAGCGCTTGGTGCTGCGCCCGCTCGTCAACCAGCCCGACATCATCCTGTTCATGGCGACGTTCGGGCTCACCTATTTCCTCATCGGCTTCGGCGAAATGGTGTTCGGCGGCGAGCCGAAGGTGATGATCGCCGACCAGCTCTACCTGCCGCGCGGCGCCTTCGACATCAAGCTGCTGGGCGGCTTCGTGTCGCTGCAGAAGATCGACATTGCGGCGGCGGCGATCGCCTCGATCATGGTGGCGGCGCTGGCGGTTTTCTTCCAGACGACGCGCATCGGCCGCGCGCTGCGCGCGGTCGCCGACAGCCACCGCGCCGCGCTCTCGGTCGGCATCTCGCTCGAGCAGATCTGGGTGATCGTGTGGTTCGCCGCCGGGATCGTGGCGATCGTCACCGGAATCATGTGGGGCGCCCGCTCGCAAGTCGAGTTCTCGCTGCAGATCATCGCGCTCAAGGCGCTGCCGGTGCTCATCCTCGGCGGCTTCACCTCGATCCCCGGCGCCATCGTCGGCGGCGTCATCATCGGGGTCGGCGAGAAGCTGGGCGAGTTCTACTGGGGGCCGCTGCTCGGCAGCGGCATCGAAAGCTGGCTCGCCTATATGATCGCGCTGGTGTTTCTGCTGTTCCGGCCGCAGGGCCTGTTCGGCGAGAAGATCATCGAGCGCGTGTGAGATAACGTCATGCTCTACCGCGAAGCCGGCCAATACAAGACGAGCTACGCCGCCGACTTTGCGGTGTTTCCGCTGGTGCAGGACCGCATCGGCATCGCCGTCGTCCTGGCGCTCGCCGTCGTCACGCCGTTCGTCGCCTCGGAGTTCGTCGTCAACTCGATGCTCATCCCGATCCTGATCTTCGCGCTGGCGGCGATCGGGCTCAACCTGCTCACCGGCTACGCCGGGCTGGTGTCGCTCGGCACCGGCGGCTTCATGGGGGTGGGCGCCTACGCCTGCTACAAGCTCGCGACCGCCTTCCCGCAGGTGAACATCATCGTCCCGATCCTCGCCTCCGGCTTGTTCTCGGCGGCGATCGGCGTCGTGTTCGGGCTGCCGTCGCTGCGCATCAAGGGCTTCTACCTGGCGGTGGCGACGCTCGCCGCGCAGTTCTTCCTGTCGTGGTGCTTCGTGCGCGTGCCGTGGCTCTATAACTACAACGTCTCCGCCGCCATCGAAGTGCCGACCCGCACTTTGTTCGGCGTCCCCGTCACCGGACCCACGGCGACCGCGACGACGCGCTACCTCGTCGTGCTCGCCATCGTCGTGGCGATGACCTGGGTCGCCTCCAATCTCGTGCACGGGCGCATCGGCCGCATGTGGATGGCGGTGCGCGACATGGACATCGCCGCCGAATTGATCGGCATCCGGCTCTACCGCACCAAGCTCCTCGCCTTCGCGGTGTCCTCGTTCTACGCCGGGGTCGCCGGCGCCATGCTGGTGTTCCTGTGGCTGGGCGCCGCCGAGGCCGACAGCTTCAACATCAACGAATCCTTCCTCGTCCTGTTCATGGTCATCATCGGCGGCCTCGGCAGCCTGATCGGCTCGTTCCTCGGCGCCTTTCTCATCCTCGGGCTGCCGGTGGTGCTGCGCGCATTGCCCGGCACCCTCGGCCTGTCGATCAACTCGGCGACCGTCGATCACCTGCAGTTCATGATCGTCGGCGCGCTCATCATCTTTTTCCTCATCGTCGAGCCGCACGGGCTGGCGCGGCTGTGGCAGATCGGGAAGCAGAAGCTCAGGGTGTGGCCCTTTCCGTACTGATGGTGCACACTCGCCGCAATTCCCGTGGCGGGGTCCTGGGCCCCGATCCGGGATCGTTTCTCGCCCGGTGCTCCGGGTGAAGGACGACAACACGCCGGCTTGGCCGGCCACAAACGAAGGGAGAAGCGCAATGCGCGCGAAGCATTTCGTCCTCGGCGTCGGCGTCGCGGCCACGCTGGGCGCCGGCGCCCTGGCGACGACGGCCTGGGCGGAGGACACGATCTACATTCCGCTGCTGACCTATCGGACCGGTCCGTTTGCCGGCTCCGGCATCCCGATCGCCAACGGCATGCACGACTATCTGACCATGCTCAACGAGCGCGACGGCGGTGTCGGCGGCGTCAAGCTGAACGTCGAGGAGTGCGAGACCGGCTACGACACCAAGAAGGGGATCGAGTGCTACGAGCAGGTCAAGTCGAAGCACCCGGTCGTGGTCAATCCCTACTCGACCGGCATCACGCTCCAGCTGATCCCGAAGGCGGCGGTCGACAAGATTCCGATCCTGTCCATGGCCTACGGCCTCTCCGCCTCGGCGGACGGCAACACCTTCCCGTGGATCTTCAACCCGCCGGCCACCTACTGGGACGGCCTGTCGATGATTTTCAAATACATCGGCGAGAAGGAAGGCGGGCTCGACAAGCTCAAGGGCAAGACCATCGGCTACATTTTCTTCGACGGCGGCTACGGCCGCGAGCCGCTCCCGCTGCTCCAGCAGTTCGCCAAGGACTATGGCTTCACCGCGAAGGAATATCCGGTGCCCGCCGCCGAGATGCAGAACCAGTCGGGCCTGTGGCTCAACGTGCGCCGCGATCGCCCGGCCTGGATGATCATGTGGGGCTGGGGCGCGATGAACCCGACCGCCGTCAAGGAAGCCGCCAAGATCAACTATCCGATGGATCACTTCATCGGCATCTGGTGGTCGGGCAGCGACGACGACGCGCGGCCCGCCGGCCAGGACGGCAAGGGCTATCTCTCGCTCAACATCAATGGCCTTGGCGCCAGCTATCCGGCGATTCAGGACATCATGAAATACGTGGTCGACAAGGGTAAGAGCCAGGTAGATTCCAAAGACCGCGTCGGCGAGAACTTCTACGACCGCGGCGTCTATAACTCCGTGCTGGTCGCCGAGGCGATCCGCAACGCGCAACACATCACCGGCAAGAAAGAAGTGACCGGCGAGGACGTGCGGCGCGGGTTCGAGTCGCTCAAGATTTCGGCGGCGCGCTGGAAGGAGCTCGGCCTGCCCGACTTCGCGGCGCCGATCGACAAGGTCTCGTGCAGCGACCACAACGGCCACCACAGTGCCTATATGCAGCAGTGGGACGGCGCCAAATGGGTTGCGTTGAAGCGCGCCGACGGCACCGTCGACTGGATTTCGCCGATGAAGGACAAGGTGCGTCCGCTGCTGGAAGAGGCCGCCAAGGACTACGTGGCGA
>DASPVJ010000293.1:0-2660 GCA_035622435.1 Xanthobacteraceae bacterium
CCGGCGCTTGGGCGACAGTTCGCTCCAGCCGGCCGGGGTCAGCTCGTAACGGTTGCGCACCTTGTCCCATGCGAGGAGCCCGCGCCGTCCGGCCGTGCGGACGAGCGCCAGCTTCTCGAACTTGGTGCCGGGGAAAGCCGCAATGTCCTCGCCGCAGGCGAGGTGCCGCAGCATGGCGTCGATCTTGGTTCTACCGGACTTCCTGAACATGGACTCGGGCCCGCGACGCCGTTCGCCCGCCAGCCTTAGCCGGCCGCCGGCCGTGGCGCTATTATCCTTAGGGGTAGTGCGGGACGCCGGTATGACAGTCCGGCGGCGGTCCACAGCGCGCTTCCGCCCAAGCGCGAAATTCGCTATACTTGCGCGCCGGTTTGGGGCTAGTTGGGAGAATCCCCCGTATTGCGGGACGTCCCCGACTGCTTGCAATGGTCCAGCTGAGGGATCGGCCATGGCTGCGTTGAGGCGCACGGGACGAGCCGGGGCCCTATGGCTGTGCGCGGCGGTGATCGGCCTCGCGCTCTTGATTGCGTGCGGCGATGCCCGCGCGGAAACCCGCGTCGCCCTCGTCATCGGCAACGGCGCTTACGCGCGCGCGCCGCGCCTGCCCAATCCCGCCCACGACGCCGAGGACGTGGCCGCCGCGCTGCGGCGCATGAATTTCGAGGTGATCCTCGGCACCGAGGTCGACCGCGCGGGAATGCAGGACGCCGTCAACCGCTTCGCCCGCGCCGCGCGCGCGGCGGACGTCGCCGTGTTCTACTACAGCGGCCACGCCCTGCAGCACGCCGGCGTCAACTACCTCGCGCCGGTCGACGCCAGCCTCGCCGACGACGCCGGCCTCGGCCGGATGGCGCGGGTGGACGAGATCATCGCCGACCTGCAGCAGGCCAAGAACCTGCGCATCCTGGTGCTCGACGCCTGCCGCGACAACCCGCTCGCCGAGCAGCTCAAGCGCTCGGCCGCCAAGCACGTGGCCTCGGTGCAGCGCGGGCTTGCCAAGATCGACGCGCCGGAGGGCATGATCGTCGCCTACGCCACCCAGGCCGGGCGCACGGCCGACGACGGCGACGGCCGCAACAGTCCGTATACGGCGGCGTTCCTGCGCCACATCGAGGAGCAGGAAGAGATCGCGACGGTGTTTCGCCACATCAGCACCGACGTTTACGAGGCGACCAAACGCACGCAGTTTCCCGAGCTGTCGCTGTCGATCATCGGCCAGTTCTATTTGAACGGCAAGGCGCCGGTTGCGGTCGCCCCGCCGCCGGATCCGTGCGCCGGCGCCGAGGCGCATTGGAAGAGTTCCGCGGCGGTCGACACCGCCGCCGCCTTCGAGGACCACCTCGCGCGGTTTCCCAATTGCGCCTTCGCCAACCTCGCCCGCGAGAAGCTCAAGCAGCGCCAGGCCAAATTCCTCCGTTTCATGAAGACGCGACAGCCCGTCGATCTCGACCCGCCGCGGCGGTAGCCGCGCGGCGCCGCGTCCGCGCGCGAAACAAACGCGACGTCATCCTGAGGAGGTCGCGCGCTCGCGCGCGGCCGTCTCGAAGGATGGAAGCAGGCTCCGCACTTGTGGCCATCCTTCGAGACGCTCGGCGCTTCGCCATAGCCGACGCTCCGCGTCGGCGTTCTTTACGCCAAGAACGGCGGCCGAAGGCCGCCTATAGCTCCTCAGGATGACGGCGAGTTTGTTTGAGTTTGTTTAACACTGTCTCAGTCGTAGCCTGGATGAGGGGTCCCCATCGCGCAAGCGCGATGGGGCGCCCCTGAGCGAAGCGACATCCGGGGATCCCGCATTTCCCCTCGCCTTCGCGAAGGCCAATGCGGGCTACGTTCTTATCGGAGATCGAGCCGCGCTTTGATCCGTGGAATAAGTTCGCTCGCGTCGATCTCGCCGCGCACGTAAGCCTCGAAAACGGCATCGGTCTCGGGGGTACGAATAAGCCCTTCGATACGGTTATGCGCGTCGCCCCTGCAAACGGCCTCTCTGCGCCGCTTCATCTCTTCAGCGCTAATGGGGGAGGCGGCGGTGAACGTGGTCGGATTCAAGTTGCTCCAACTTGCGATGGCTCGTTGCGCCGATCTTGTTTTTGAGGACGCCGTCGGGACAGCCGTCGATTGTATAGCCCGGCACGGGTCAGAGACGATCGTGAAGAGCCTTCAGGCGCGGAAGGATGTCGTCAAATTCAATTTCGCCGCGCACAAACGCGTCGTAAATGGCGTCGGTTTCCGGACTGCGCTTAAGTCCTTCGATGCGGTTGTGCGCATCCGCCCAGCGAACGGCCTCTTGTCGCCGCGCCATTTCTTCGGCGCTAACGCGCGGCTTGGCCTTTGTGGTCAGTTCGTCCATCGGCAAGCTCCTGAATTGATATAGCACAATCTCGACGAAATTGCACGACCGGATCCGGGAATCCCGCATTTCCCCTCGCCTGCGCGAGGGTCAATGCGGGCTACGTTCCTCAGCAAGCGCGAAACAGACGCCACGTCATCAACAAACGACCGCGACCGCGCTTCCGATGACGAGCCCGAGCGCGCGGTCGGCGCGCCCCCGGTTGACGGCGATTTCGGCAAGCCCGTTCGCGTTCTCGTACCAGAAGGCGGTGCCCGGCGGCTGCTCGCCGAAGGTCGTCGCGCGCTCGAACACGCGCCCCGCCGCCGCGAGC
>DASPVJ010000294.1:0-8888 GCA_035622435.1 Xanthobacteraceae bacterium
GTTGCAGCAGTCGGTTCGGTGAATTTGCTGGTTCACGACCGCACATTGGGTGACCGTGCTCGACGGCGTGTAATAATGCGCGACGCTCGTCGAGACCGCCGCCCAACACCACTCCGACTCCGTTTGCAACTGGACCTGGAAAGGAATTTGGACGCCAATCATGTACCACCATCATTTTTTGAAAAAAATATGAAATCACGACTTGCCATTGAAAAGCAAGCACGAATATCCGCTAAAGCGTGATGGCTTTTCTTCGAATCGCCATCCCGCTTTATCTTATTGTTGGAGCATGATGTTTTTCCGAAAACCGGTACCCACCCCGCATCGAGTGCGGGGCAGGCATTTTCGGCATCATGCTCTAGAACGAAAGTGAACTTGCCGTCTTCGCCGCCGTTTCCGGCCAAGCCTACTGCGCGATCCAAATCTCGACGCGGCGGTTCTTCGCCTGGCCGTCGGGCGTGTCGTTGCAGGCGACCGGCGCCATGTGGGATAGCGCCAACACGTCCTGCTGCGGGACGGTGACGCCGCGCTTCTGCAGTTCTTCCGCCACCCGCATCGCGCGCTGACCCGACAGGCGGCCGTTCGATTCCCAGGTTCCGTTGGTGTCGGTGAACCCGGCGATGAGCACCCGCTTGCCGGCGACGGCGGGGGACTTGAGATAGCGCGCCAGCCGGTCGATGTCTTGGAGCGCGCGCACGTCGAGGTCGGAGCTGTCGTACTCGAAGCGGAAGACGATTGCCGACCGGCGCACGCCCTGCAGGGTGGCGTCGAAGGTCTTGATCATGTCGGGCGGCACGGTCTTGTCGGCGCCCAGCCCCAGCTGCGGATTGGCGACGACGGACTGGCGCCACTGCCGCTGCCCGTTCGGGTCCTGGAACTCGATCGACTGATCGATGAACTCGCCTTCGACCACGGTCGGCTGGGCCTCGTCGGAGAGGGCGAATTGCAGGAGGTCGCGCGCGACCGACTCGTCCGGCGCGCCGATCGTGTAGAGATAAAGCCGCCGCGCCAGCGCATAGGATTCCGTCTTGACGGTGAATTTCGCCGGAGCGCTGGTGAGGCCGCAGGTCGAGGCGATGCTGAGCGGGTAGTTCTTGCCGACGTAGGGGAAGCCAATGAAGCCGATCGCGCCCGGGTCCTTGGCGACCGCATCGGACAGGTTCTCGCTCGACTCGTAGCGCGTCGCTTGCGGCGCAAGCTTGCGCTTGGGTCCCTCGGACGGAGCGAGCACCAGCGCCACGAAGGTGTCGTAAGTGCCGGACTTGTCGTCGCGCGCGTGCACCTTGATCGGCCGGTCGGGGCCGGTCACCGTGCGGCCGTCGGCGCCGGTCGAGGTCACGCCCTTCCAGTTGGCGATTTCGCCGGAAAAGATGCGGGCGATCTGGTCGAGGGTGAGCTGTTTGATCGGGTTGTCCGGGTGGACGACGACGGCGACCCCGTCGAGCGCGAGCACGTGCTCGTTGCCGGGCGCGCGCAGATTGATGTTGTAGCGGGCCTGCACTTTCGCCGTTTCTTCGTCGGTGGCGCGGCGCGACGCCATGCCGATGACCGCCTTCTTCTCCAACAGCGCCTTCACCGACGTTCCCGACCCCTTCGACTGGAAGTCGATCACCGCGAGCGGATCGGCGCCGGCCGACGAGCGAACCTCGATGGTCGACTCCTCCGGGTCGATCGGCCGCACGACCTCGCGGGTGCCGTACTTCTTCTGCGCAAAGGCGTCGATCAGCAGCGGCATCAGCCGCTCGCCGATGGTGTTGGAGCCGTAGATGCCGAATTTCTGCGCCGCCGTCGTCGACCGCAGGCGCGGCGCGGCGCAGGGGGCGCCGATCTGCTTGATCTGATCGACCGCGATCTCGATCGCGTTGCCGCCGCCTTGGGGATGGACGACGAATTTGCCGTCGCTCAACTGCAGCTCGATCCGTTGCGCCCGGACGACCTCGCCGTTCTTCAGGCAGACGTCGATTGCCTGCTGGGCGAGGCTCGCCACGCTGCCCGCGAGCCAAAGGGCAAGCGCCGTCGCCACCAGGCGCGCGACGTTTGCGCTTCGCACCGCCCTCGCCTCCCCCCTTCTCGATCCCCTCATCGCTCCCTCCGGGCACTAGACGACGAACGCGCACTGCTCCTGCGGGGTGCGCGTGTCCATGTTGCGCCCGCGGTTGAGGTGGTCGTCGATTTCCGCGGCGGCGCCGATCATCCGTCCGTACAGGAACACGTTGAAGGCCGCGGTTTCCAGGTCCTTCTCGGTCAGCGCGCCAGAGCGGTAGTCCTTCCACAGCACCGCCAGCAAGAGCGCGGCGATCACCGCGTCGACGTTGACGCAGAACACGTAGCGCGAGGCGCCGGAGTCGTAGAGCGCCTGCACCAGCTCGCGATAGAAGGCATGGAAGACGTTGTAGTCGCCGCGTTTCTCCAAAAAGGCGGCGATGAACCGCTCGCGCGGGTCGTAGTTGACCGGCTTGCCGCGGAAGATCGGATGATGCACCCCCGGCAGCGCGCGCGGCCCCTCGAAGCCCGCCTCCTTCGACTGCGCCTTCTCCTCCTTGTAGGTCTCGGCGAATTGCATCGCCATCGCCTTGAGGTCGAGGCCGTGGTCGGGATCGGTCGGGTCCTTGAGATCCGCATCCTTGAACCGCTCCAGCAAAAAGGCCATGCCCTCGAAGCCGTTGCCGCCGTGGCTGTAACCGCTGTGGGTGAGGAAGCCGACCATGGCCTTGTTGATCTGCACCCGGCCGGGGGTCTGCGGGCCGTCCGCCGCCACCGCGCCCTTGGCGCCCTGGGCGGTGATCGAGCCGGGGCCGTTGGAGATCAGGAGGCCGATCAGGATCTGCAGCGGGCGCGCCTCGGCTTCGCTCGGCCGCTTTCCGGTCAGGGCGAGAAACAGGAAATCGGCCATGGTCCAGCGGCCGAAGCGCTCCTCGCGCGGGATGCCCCACAGGCTGCCGTGCTGGTGATGCGTGCCCGGGATCGAGGCCCCGATCATGACGCCGTAAAGCCGCAGATACCACGGCAAGGTTTCGGCGGTCAGGCGCGAGATGCGCTTGCGCATCAGCGGACCCCAGGCGATCGTGGTGGCGATCGCCGCCAGAATGGCGTCGCGCGACGGCCGGGCACCGAGGGATTCGAGGAATTTCAGGAACAGCGACTTGCCGCCGCGGGCGCGCATCGCCGCCAGCATCGCCTCCGGCCGCGGATCGTCCGCCTCGTCGGCGCGCGCGAGGAAGCGCGCGCGGGCGTCCGCGGCGGGCTTGACCGCGCTGAAATCGAACGCCTCGTCGTGGGCGTCGCCGAGGCCGGAGTGGGCGAACAGGTCGATGAGCGTGCGGGCGCAGGCGAGCGCGCGTTCCACGCGCTTGGGCCCGACGATCGCCGCGGCGGCGGCCATCACCGTGTTGGGCGAGTTGCCCGCCTCGCGCGCCGCGTCGGCCGCCGCGAGCGCGGCGTCGCCGACGAGGTTGATCTCCGCCGCGACGGCCACGTCGAGCATGGCGCGGTCGTTCTCCGAAGCGATCTCGTGGACCAGCGGCAGAGCGAAGTTGGCTTCGAGCGGCAGCAGCGCGAGATCGAGCACCGAATGCCCGTGCACGCTGGTGACCTGGGTCCTGGCGTCCATCACCGTGGCGCCGGAGCGGTCCTTCATGCCCTGGCGCGGAACGACGGCGCCGACCTGGGTGGCGAGCGCCGCGATCTGGGCGTCGTAGGGCGCCATCGCCGGGACCGCCGGCAACACCAGGGCCGGCGGCAGCTTGAGCCCCTGGTCGTTGGCGACCCACGGCTTGAGCGAGAGGCTGCCGCGCGGCGGAAAATCCGGCGCGATGCCGTTCTTCTGCATCACCGCGGTCAACGCCAGCGGGATATGGGCGATGTTGGTCACCACCGCGCCCTTGGCGGAAACGACCGGGCGCTCCGGCGTGAAAATGCCGTCGACCCCGAAGGCGTCAATGAACCAGCCTTCCTTGTCCTCGGCCTTGTCGCCGGATCCGGCCATCGCTCCGGCGTGGCCGACCGCGCGAGTGAGCTTCGACTTCCAGCGCCCGACCACGCACGCCACCGCCGGCTTGCCGAAGTCGAGGCCGTGCTCGTAATAGCCGCCGGGCTCGGCGTAGAGCACCGCCGCCTTGCTGCGCGCATCGTGCGCCAGCGCGTAGGCGAAGTCGCGCGCCGCGTAGTGGATGTAGACGTCCTTGCCGGAGGAAATCAGCGTCGTCGTGCCCCACCCTTCGGTGGCGAGATATTGGGCGATGGTGGTGGTGAACCCGCCGGAGTTGGAGAAGATCGCGATCGAGCCCTTGAGCAGCACCTCCTCGGGACTGTCGCCGCCGAGCGCGCCGCCGATGCGCACGCGGTTCCAGGAATCCGCCACGCCCAGGCAATTGGCGCCGAAAATATCGATGCCGTTGGCCTGGCCGAGCGCGCGAATCTCGCGCGCGTCGTGCACCGCAATCTTCTCGGTGATCATCACGATCTTTTCGAGGGCGGGATTGACGCGCACCAGTTCGGCGACGCCGTCGCGCACGCCGGACGGCGGCAGGTAGACGACGCCGGTGTTGAAGGCGAGGCCGTCGTCGAGGCCTTCGCGCACGTTGTTGTAGACCGGGATGTCGCCGATCGGCGTCGGCAGCACCTGGCCGCGGCGGCCCGGCGAGGTGCCGAACGCGACGTTGCCGCCGGAGAAGGCGTGGCTCACCGGCGTCACCTGCCGCGACTCGCCGCCCAGGATGTTGAGCACGCACACCCGGTCGGCGCGCGTCGCCACCTTGTCGAGCGCGCCGACGCCCAAATAATAGGGAAACCCCTCGATGCCCGGCTTGAACATGGGCTACTCCTGGGCGGCGGGTTACGCCGATTTCTTGATCCCGAGATGGGCGGCGATCTGCGCGCGGCCGCCCGCCTTCATCCACGCGTCGACGTTCTTGGCGTAGTTGACGACCTCGGAAATCGCGCTGTCGAAGCCGAAGAAGCGGTACGGCAGGTTGAGCGAATCGCAGGTGTCGGCGAGCGCGCCCATGCCGCGCACGAGATTGGGGCCGCCGCGGCCGACCACCACGTAGAGCGGCGTCGCGCCGTTGGCGCTGAAGTGCTCGCGCAGGGCGTCGCCCATGGCGCGGAAGGTCTCGTAAATGTCGGTGTTGTTCGACTTGCCGCCGATGATGAACAGGACGTTGGTCTGGGCGAGCCAGTGCTTGTAGCAGATGCGCGCCACCGCCTTCATCTTCTCGTAGGGCGGATTGCCGCCGAAGTCGGAGGAAATGATCGCGGCTTCGCCCAAAACCTCGGTCACCAGCGAATTGGCGCCGCCGCCGAAGGTCGGCGCCAGGATCGTGCCCTCCGCGTTGATGACGAAGACGTCGGACTGGCCCTGATGGGTGCGCAGCTGGTTGACCTCGCGCTCGAAGTCCGAGGTGTCGGCGGTGAACAGGTGATTGGGCAGCCCGAGGCGCTGCCAGCGCGGGTCGTCGCGGTCGAAGCCGCACTTGAAGTCGCAGGCGACCGGGGTGAGGCGGCCCTCGCGGGCGGGCCGCATGCGGATCGGGTTCAATTCGAGCGTCGTCATGCCGTAGTGGTGCACCAGCTCCCACAGCTTGGGCAGGTGCTGCACCAGCGGCGAGATGATCTCCTTGGGCGCGCCGATGTCGGTGAGTGCGTTGGCGACGACGAAGGCCTTGAGTCCGGTCAGCGCCTCGAACGGCACCTGGGCGATGTCGTGCTTGTCGAGTTCCTCGATGTCGACGCCGCCGCGATGGGTCAGGGTCATGGTCGGTGCGCGGAACTCGGTCGAATCGGTGATGGCGAAATAGACCTCGTGCTCGGCCGGAACGCCGGCCTCGAAGGTGACGCCGTTGGCCTTGGCGACGGCGTTGCCGTGCCGGTGCTCGACGAAATAGAGCCGCTCCTTTTCCTCGAGCGCGGTCTTCAGGTCGGTCGCCTTGCCGATCAGGCCGGCCTTGCCCTTCTTGCCGACGCCGCCGCGGAACAGCGGCTTGACGAAGATGAGCTTATGACGGTCGATCAGGCCTTGGATGTCGTCCTCGCTCGCATCCGGCCCCAAGACCTCGGTGGCGGGAAACTCGACGACGTCGAGCAGCCGCGCTCCGTACAGCATTCCGGTGATCTGCATCGCGCCCTCCGGCGGCGCGATCCTAGCTCAGCGCCGGGCCGACCTCCATGGCCGGCGGCGCCGGGTGCGATCGGCCAAACGCGCCGTACCATCCGCCTTCGTCGACGGGCGCGGCCCCAAATCGGCGGCATGCCCGCGCGGTCCCGCGCGCGATGCCGCGACGGCCGCGCGCTTGACACGTATTTAATATTTTGCAAAATATGAAATATAGGAGATCGCCCCGATGCCCGCGCCGGCGCCCGATCCGGTCTTCCGCACCAAGCGGGAAGTCGCGCTCGGCGCGCTGGAGAAGGCGATCCGCGTCGGGCGCTACGCGCCCGGCCAGTCGTTGCGGCAGATTCAGCTGGTGCAGGATCTCGGCGTCGGGTCGACCCCGGTGCGCGAAGCCGTGCTGGAGCTTTTGGCGCGGGGAATCCTCGTTCAGGAGAGCCACCGCAGCGTGCGCGTCGCCGAACTGGACCTCGACCGGCTGCGCAACATCTATCGCGTTCGCGCCCTGCTGGAGACGGAGGCGGCGCGCCTGGGAACGGCGCGAATTTCCGCGCGGGCGATCGGCGACATGCGGGCGCGGCTCAACGACATGATCGCGGCCAAGCGCAAGGGCGACAGCGAGGCTGCCATTCACGCCGATTTCGATTTCCGTCATCTGCTCTACGCCGCGGCGGAAAATCCGATCTTGCTCGATCTGATTCAACAGAGCTGGAATCTCTTCCCCGGCAGCATCCTGTGGAACATCCCCGGGCGCATCGCCCAGTCGATCAAGGAGCATCGCGAAATCTACGACGCGGTGCGCCGGCGCGATCCCACCGCGGCGGCGCACGCGGTCGAGAAGCATCTGCTGAGCGCCTTTGGGGCGCTGGAAAAACACGTGTCGGCGTTCGCCCGGCGTTCGGGCGGCGCCGCGGCGGCGCGAGGAGACGATCGATGACCGACGCAGCGGCATGCTCCGCGGCCGCGGCCGGCGGCTCCGCCAAGGAGGCCGACCTGCTGGCGCTCGCCGCGCAATTCTCCTTTCGCGCCCGCATGGACAAGAAGACGAACGAGGGGCCGGTGTTCGCGCGCGGCCTCGGCTCGGTCGTCTGGGACGTGAACGACAAGGAATATCTCGACTTCAACTCCGGGCAGATGTGCGCGGCGCTCGGTCACAATCATCCGACCGTGACCGCGGCGATCAAGCAAGCCTGCGATACCATGCTGCACGCCCATTCCAGCCACTACAACGTCAAGGAGATCGAGCTGGCGGCCCGCCTGGGCGAGATCGTTCCGCCGCCGCTGCAAAAGAGCCTGTTCGGCGAATCCGGCGCCGATGCCAACGAAATGGCGATGATGATCGCCCGCAAGTACACGGGCGGTTACGAGATTGCCAGCCCGCACATCGGCTTTCATGGCCTCTCCGACGCGACCCGCGCGGTGACGTTCTCGGGCTGGCACGCCGGGCACGGGCATTTGCCGGGCGGGACCTACGCCATGGTCGCGCCGTATTGCTATCGCTGCCCGCTCAACCAGACATACCCGGACTGCCAGTTCGCCTGCCTGAAAACGAGCTTCGAACTGCTCGACGCGCAGGCGATCGGACCGCCGGCGGCGGTCATTACCGAGCCGCTGTTCAGCGCCGGCGGCGTCGTCGAGCCGCCGGCCGGATGGCTCAAGGCGCTCCACGAGATGTGCCGTCAGCGCAACATGCTGCTCATCCTCGACGAGGAACAGACCGGCCTCGGCAAGCTCGGACAAATGTTCGGCTTCGAGTCCGAGGAGATCGTGCCCGACATCGTCACGGTGGCGAAGCATTTCGGCGGCGGCGTCGGAATTAGCGCGGTCGTCACCACGGAGGCGATCGAGGACAAGGTGATCCGCAGCGGCTATGCCGCCACCCATTCGCACGCCAACGACCCGCTGATTTGCGCCGCCGGGGTGGCGAGCCTCGACGTCATTCGCGACGAGGACGTGCCGGCAAAGGCCCGCAAGATCGGCGCTCACATGCGCGCGCGGCTGGACGACCTGCAGCAGCGTTACGAGATCGTCGGCGACGTGCGCGGACGCGGCCAGCTGATGGGCATCGAACTCGTGCGCGATCGCTTCACCAAGGAGCCGGCGACCGCCGAAGGCAAGGCGATCGCCAAGCAGTGTTTCGACGACGGCCTGATTTTTTCGGTCCGGCGCGACGGCAGCGTCCTTCGCTTCGTGCCCCCGGCCACCACGACCGAAGCTCAGATCGATGCCGCAATGGACCGGCTGGGACGGGCGATCGAGTCCGCCGCGTCCGGCGGCCGTCCGTGAACGCGCCGCCGCGGGACCTTGCCATGACGCCCAAGTTCGCCGTCCTCGTCGCAATCGCTCTTCTCGTCCCGCCGCCGGCGTGGGCGCAGTCGGCGCGGCTCGACGTGGTGAAATCGCGCGGCACGCTACGTTGCGGCGTCAACCCGAATTTCGCCGGATTCGCGCTCGCCGACAGCGCCGGGACTTGGCGCGGCTTCGACGTCGACATGTGCCGCGCGGTCGCGGCGGCGGCGCTCGGCGATTCGGCGAAGACGCAGTACGTTGCGCTGTCGGCCAAGGATCGCTTTACCGCGCTGCAATCGGGCGACATCGACATGCTGGCGCGCAACGCGACCTGGACGTTGGCGCGCAACACCAAGCTTGGAATAAATTTCGTCGCCACCAATTTCTATGACGGGCAGAGCTTCATGGTGAACGCGGCTGCGAACATCAAGTCGGCCAAGGAATTGAACGGCGCGACCGTCTGCGTCATCTCCGGAACGGACACGGAAAAAAA
>DASPVJ010000295.1:0-14682 GCA_035622435.1 Xanthobacteraceae bacterium
GCGGTCGGCGCGCAGCCGGACGATGCCCGGCGGCGGATCGTCGCCGAGATGCGCACGGCTTCGACCGCGCGCGGCAGGTGAGGAAGCCCGCGGGATGCGTCGCTTGCAGGCGCTCTTTGTCGTCGCGATCGCCATGGCCTGGATGACCGGCGGTCACGCCCATGCCGACCAACTCCCGTCCTGCGCCATCCCAGCGGGGACGGCCAGCCGTGTTTTTCCGAACGAAATGCCGCTGACGCTGCAAAATGCGCTGAAAGATAAAGTCGGCGACGTCGCCGCGCCGGGCGAGCCATTTGACTCAACGGATGTCGTTGTCACCGGGCGGAACCGACGAGCCATTTTCGTATGGGAACGGGGCCGCAGGTGGGTCGTTGCCACCGAACACGGGGGCCGTGGGTACAACGACCCCGTGCTGGCATTCGACCTAAGCCCGGACGGCGTCAGTGTGACGCTTGTGGCGGTACGAACCGCATTTCCACAAACGCTTTGTTCGACGGCACACGAACTGCTCGACGTTCGATAGCCCCCACCCGGCCGCGCGCCGTGCGCGCGGCCACCCTCCCCCTGCGGGGCAGGGATGAAGGTGCAGCCGCGGCGCGGGATTACAGGTTCGCCTGGAACTCGACGTAGTTGCGCAGCTTTTTGTATATCTGCAGCCGGTTGCGCTGGCAGTCGGCGACGATGATCCGGTCGGTCTTGGGGTCGAAGTCGACCGCGGTCGGGAAGCAGAAGCGCCACAGCGGCTCCTGATTGCGCGCCCGCCGGTACGCCTTCATCATGTCGGGGTTGGCGTCGATGCTCTGCTGGCCCCATTTCGACATCACATGGGCGTCGCCTACCAGGTGCGTGAGCGGGTTGCCGTCCTTGTCGAAAATGCAGACCCGGTGGTTGCCCCAATCGGCGACGTAGATGTCGCCGTCGGGATCGACCGCCACGTCGGTCGGGTGGTTGAGGATGCTCGC
Organism: Xanthobacteraceae bacterium; assembly: GCA_035622435.1. Taxonomy (GTDB): domain Bacteria; phylum Pseudomonadota; class Alphaproteobacteria; order Rhizobiales; family Xanthobacteraceae; genus AP-16. Next base: position 963 of record DASPVJ010000295.1, read on the forward strand.
CTTGGGATAGCCGGGCGGGTCCCCGTGCGAGAGGAACGGACCCAGATAGGTCACGGCGAACGCATTGTCCGCAACCGGCAGCGTCCCGTATTTGCCGATCGCCATGATGAACTTGCCGCTCGCGGAGAGCTTCTGCACGCGGTGGTTTTTCCAGTCGGCGACGTAGATGTTGCCGTCGCCGTCGAGGGTGACGCCCCACGGCTTGTTGAACTCGCCTTCGCCGCTGCCGCTCCAGCCGAACTGGTCGAGCGGTTTGCCGTCCGGGGAGAAGACCTGCAGGCGGTCGTTGCCGCTGTCGACGATGATCAGGTTGCCGTCGGCATCGCAGATGATCCCGGCCGGATTCTTCAATTCGCCCGGGCCGCTGCCCGGCGTTCCCCACTTGCGAATGAATTTGCCGCCGGCGTCGAACACGGAGACGGCGTTGGTCCATTCGTCGGTGGCGTAGACGTTGCCGTTCTTGTCGACCGCGACGCCGAACGGCCAGACGGATTTTCCGTCCTCCAAGCCGTAGGTGAAGAACTCGGCCAGCAGCTCTTCCTCGTTCGGGCCGCCGATCTTCACGCGATTGACCCGCATCGCGAAGGTATTCTCGTTGCCCCGGTTGGCGACGTAGATGTCGCCGTCGTTGCCGAGGCACATGGTCTGCGGGTAATTGAACCCGGTGCCGTTCGCCGCGGCGCGCCCGATCGCGTGGCTCCAATCGTAAGCGCGTCCTTTGACGTAGGTTTGCAGCGCCATTTAAGTCCTCCCGTCACGCCGGTGCCGCCCCGCTCGCGCAGCGAGCGGGGCACGGCGATCGTGATCTAGTTCAGGAAACCCAATTGCTCGTAGGTGCCGTTGACGATCGGCACCGGGTCCATGTGCATCCACTTGTCCAGGATGGTCGAGTAGATGCCGCGGAAGTCCTGGTTCGGGTTGAGGTCGCCCTGCACGAGCTTGCCCGCCTCGAGCGACGGCATGTCGCCGTAGTGGCCGCCCTTCACCTTGTCGCCCAGCACGAAGGTGACGCCGGCGGCGCCGTGGTCGGTTCCCGAGCCGTTGTCGCGCACGCGGCGGCCGAACTCCGAGAAGATCAGGACGATCACGTTGTCCGCCTTGTCGTGCGCCCGCAGGTCCGCCATGAACGCCTCGAGGCCCTTGTTCAGCGCGGTCCACAGCCCGGTGTGCAGCGGGTTCTGCCCCGCGTGGGTGTCGAAGCTGCCGTGATCGCAGTAGAACACCCGCGTTCCCAGATCCGCGAAGTGCACCTGGGCGATGCCCTTCAATTTCCGGCCGATCGGCGTGTCGGGATATTTGATCTCGGACGAGTACTTGATCGGCGCCACCTTGAGGATGTCGGCGCCCTTGAGCGAATCGAGGCCGGTGGTGGCCATGTATTCCATCACCCCGCTGCCCGGGATCGGCTTGTACATGCGCGAGAAGCGATCGAGCACCGCCTGCCGCTGCGTTTTTTCCTGGATGCCCGGCAGGAAGCCGTAGGTCTCGAGCGGGCCGGCGACGCAGGCGACCGGAACGCCCGGTACCGACAGCGCCCGGAACAGGCACGGGCCGAAGCTCACCGCGGTGACCACGTTCTCCTTGTTCGGATCGATTTCGCGGATGACGCGGCCCAACCAGCCTTCGGTGCCGACCTTGTCGGGCTCGCAGGTGTGCCAGATGTCCATCGAGCGGAAATGCGAGCGCGGCGAATCGAGGTAGCCGACCCCGTGCATGATGGCGAGCTTGCCCTCGTCCCAGAACTGCTTGATCGGCGCGAGATACGACGGGACCCCGTAGTCGTTGTCCAGTCGCAAGATCTGGTTGTCGCCGATCGAGACTGCCTTGCGGTTATCGCGGTAGAGCGGGTTGTTGTAGGGGACGACCGTGTTGATATAGTCGTTGCCGCCCGTGAGCTGGACAACGACCAGCACGGGGTCCTTCTGTGTCGACGCCATCTTGCATTCCTCCGTAGCGGTCAGAGTTCCTGTGTCACGCGAATTGCGGCGTCACGCGAATTGATACTCGCGCGTCGCCACGATCAATTGCAGCAGTTCGGCGGTATGTTTGGTGGCCGCCTGGGCGTCCGCATCGGTATCCCAGCGGATCTGCCCCCATTCCTTCACCTGGTCGACCAGCTCCTTCTTGGTGTCGGGGCCGACCTCGATCGGGCCGAGCAGATCGAGACAGGAATCGACCATCTGTTCCGGCTCCAGCACGCCCATGGCGCGGAGCCGCCTGATGATCGACTGCACGCCGGGCGACGACGTGTTGCCGACCTGCTCGGCGACGAAGTTGATGCGCGCCATCAGCGAGCCGCTGTTGATCCACTCCTGGCCGGTGTGCCAGCCCTCGACCGACGGCGGATTGAGCAGGTCCTGGCCCATGTAGCCGGGCTGCATCGACAATTCGCCGTAGCCGGGCTTGGCGATCTCGTAGCCGCCCATCTGGCGCAGCGTGCCGACCACCACCTCGGCCGGCGATTTCAGGTGCTTGTAGCGGGCGTTCTTGAAGAAGTCCGAGGTGAACAGGGTGCGCAGCACCGGCTTCATCTCGCATTTGTTGTCGCGGAACGCCTTCGTCAGGATGTCGATGGCGGCCGGGTCGCGCGGCGGCTCCAGGTTCCAGGCCGGCACCTGCGGCTCGTCGGCGACGAAGAAGTTGTAGAGGTGCCGGCAGATGAACTTGGCGCAGGCCGGCTGGTCGACGACGATGTTGATGATGTCCTCGCCGTTGAAGTTGCCCTTGCGGCCGAGGAAGGTCTTTTCGCCTTCGTCGTGATCTTCCGGCCGATACTGGAACTTCCAGGGGAAGCGGCCGTAGGGAAGCCGCGGCAGCTTGGTCTCGAAGCCCCAGCCGGTGAAGGCGCGCGAGGCCTCGCGCACGTCGACTTCGGTGTAGTTGCCGGCGCCGAGGCTGAACAATTCGAGCAACTCGCGGCCCCAGTTTTCGTTCACCTCGGTGCCATGGTTCTGGTTGTTGTCCAGCCAGAAAATCATCGACGGGTTCTTCGCGACCTTCAGCAGCAGCTCGCGATAATTGCCCATGCCGTGGTGCCGGAACAGGTCGATCTGCTCCAGTATCTGGTCGTAATTGTCGACCTTCGAGTTGCCGGTCGCCAACACGTGGTGCCAGAACAGCGCCATCTTCTCTTCCAGCGGGCGCTGCGTCGTCACCAGGTAGTACATGTAGTTGACGTTGCCCATCGGCGGCACGCCGCCGGGCAGCAGCGCCGACGGCTGGTGCCGCAGCAAGGTATAATGATCGACCGGCGGCTGCGCCTCGGGGGCGAGCAATTCCTCGACGGTGGCGTCGTAGCCCTTGGCGACGCGCGCTTCGAGTTCGTCGCGGCCGGCGCCGAATCCCGCACGCCGCATCAAATGGGCCATCAAACCGATGTCGTCGTGGTGCGCCATTGTCGGGCCTCCCTTTGCCTAATGAGCCAAAGTCGAACCGCGGCCGCGGTTCGACGGTCGTGTTGCATGCATTGCCGGCGCCGGCGAAGCGCGCCGCCGCGCGGACCTGCGCGAACGAAAATGGGGGACGAATCCGCCGGCCGTCATCGAGCAGAATCCAGCGTCCCCGGTCGCATATCCGGCGCAACGAACGGCCGCGGTCGCACATCGACCGAGCGATCCGCCCGGCTCCGCCTCCGGGACGTTTTCCTTTGGGCGGCGGCTATTCAACCGCGCTTTGCGCGAGGCGTCAACGCCGAAGGCCCGCCGGGCCGGGCGCGCGCTCCCGGCTGTGGTTCGCCCATCGGCCGGCGCCCAGCCCGGTTCGCCGCGCACATGCAGGGGAGATTAAGAAATGTGCAGGGTGGGGGAGGGTGGCCTGTTTGGGGCCGGTGGCCCGTGGTGTAATGCCGCCTCATCGGCGCTGGAGGTGGCGCATGCGGATCGCGGTCCTGGGTTTTGCCCTCGCCATGACGTTGGCGGCTGCGTCCGCCGCAGCCCAGCCGGCGCCCTCCGCCGTCAACCCGCCGGACGGGGCGCTTCTGGCGGCGGATACCCCCCAGACCACGGCGAACGGCGCGACTTTCACCGCACCGGCAGGCTGGAGCATCAGGTCCGGCCCCAACACGTTCATCCTCGATCCGCCCGAGGGGGATTCGCACCTGGCGCTGGTCGACGTGGAGGCCGCGGATGCCGACGCCGCCGTGGCCGCGGGCTGGGCGGCCTACCGCCCCGACGCCCGGCGTCCGTTGAAACTCGCGTTGCCGCAGGCCCCCTACAACGGCTGGGAGGAGCGGCGGCGCTATAATTACGAGACCTCGCCCAACGAAAAGACCGTGGTCTATGCCTTGGCTTGGCGGGCCGGCCGGGCCTGGACGGTCGCCATCGTGGAAGCGACCTGGGCGACCTTCGAAAAACGCAATGCAGCCATATCGCTGGCGCTCGCCAGCCTGCGCCCCAAGGGATACCAGCGCGAGCTGTTCGCCGGGCAGAGCCGTCCGCTCGACGCCGAGCGAATCGCCGTGCTGAAGGGCTTCGTCGCCGACGTCATGGAGCAATTCGGCATCCCGGGCGCGAGCCTGAGCCTCATCGACGGCGGCCGGGTGGTGTTCGCCGGCGGCTTCGGCGTGAAGGCGCTGGGCAAGCCGGAGCCGGTCGATGCCGACACATTATTCATCGCCGCCTCCAACACCAAGGCGATGACGACCTTGCTGCTGGCCGAGCTGGTCGACGACGACAAGCTGCGCTGGGACGAGCCCGTGACCGAGGCTTATCCCGGCTTCAAGCTGGGCGACGGCGCGACCACGCGGCAAGTGCTGGTGAAACACCTGGTCTGCGCCTGCACCGGCCTTCCCCGCCAGGACTTCGAGTGGCTGTTCAACTACGGAGCGGCCACGCCGGCGTCCTCGCTGGCGCTGCTCGGCACCATGCAGCCGACCAGCCGCTTCGGCGAGGTCTTTCAGTACAGCAATCTCATGGCGGCGGCGGCCGGCTACGTCGGCGCCGCCGCGGTCTTTCCCGGCCAGGAGCTGGGCGGCGCCTATGATCAAGCGATGCAGACAAAGGTGTTCGCACCGCTCGGCATGACGCAGACGACGTTCGACTTCGCCAAGGCACTGGGCGGCAACGTCGCGAGCCCGCACGGCGAGGACGTGGACGGCAAGACGGCGCTCGCGCCCATGGACATCAATTACTCGGTGGTGCCGGTGCGGCCGGCCGGCGGCGCGTGGACCAGCGCGCGCGATCTCGCGAAATACGTCGCGATGGAGCTCGCGCTCGGGATGCTGCCGGACGGCAAGCGCCTCGTGTCGCAGGAAAACCTGCTGGAGCGGCGCCGCGCGCAAATCGACCTCGGCGAGGACGCGACCTACGGAATGGGGCTCGTCGTCGACCGGCAATACGGCGTTCCGGTCGTGCACCACGGCGGCAGCCTGTTCGGATACAAGAGCGACATGATCTTCCTGCCCGACCAGGGCGTCGGCGCGGTCATCCTCACGAACTCCGACAGCGGCGGGTACCTCACCGGGCTGTTCCGCCGCCGTCTGCTCGAAGTGCTGTTCGACGGCAAGCCGGAAGCGGTCGAGCGGGCGCGGGTGGCGGCGGTGCAGCGGTCGGCCACCATTGCCAAGGAACGCGAGCGTCTCGTCGTCCCGGCCGATGCCGCGGAGGCCGGCAAGCTCGCGTCGCGCTATGCCAACGCCGCGCTCGGCGAACTGCGCGTGCGCGGAGAGGACGGCGGCACGATCTTCGCCTTCGATCAATGGCGCAGCACGGTCGCCTCGCGCCGCAACGACGACGGAACCACGTCGTTCGTCACGATCGATCCGACCGTCGATGGATTCAACTTCGTGGTCGGTGCGCGCGACGGAAAGCGGGCGTTGGTCATCCGCGACGCCCAGCACGAATACGCGTTCGTCGAGCAGCCGTCGCCGTGATGCTTGCGGCCGCCGGCCGGCACGGATAGCCTTGGATTGCGACCGCGGCCCGCGCCGCGCATCTCATCAAAGGAACGCGCCATGCAACGCTCGGTCCTCGCCGCGGCACTGTGCGCAGCGACGCTCGCGGCCGCCGAACCGGCCGTCGCCAAGACGCTGGTGTTTTGCTCGGAGGGCAGCCCGGAAAATTTCTATCCGGCCATCAACACCACCGGCACCTCCTTCGATGCCAACTCGCAGGTGTACAGCCGCATCGTCGAGTTCGAGCGCGGGTCGACCGAAGTGGCGCCCGGCCTCGCCGAGAGCTGGGACATTTCCGAGGACGGCACCGTCTATACCTTCCACCTGCGCCGGGGCGTCAAGTGGCACACCAGCAAGACCTTCAAGCCGACCCGCGATTTCAACGCCGATGACGTGATTTTCGCCATCGACCGCCAGTGGAAGGAGGACAACCCGTATTTCAAGGTCACCAGTTCCAACCACAGCTACTTCAACGACATGGGGCTGCCGAAGCTGCTCAAGTCGGCGGAGCGGATCGACGACTATACGGTGCGGATCACGCTCAATCGCGCGGAGGCGCCGTTCCTGTCCGATTTCGCCATGGAGTTCGCCGGCGTTCAGTCGAAGGAATACGCCGACGCGATGCTCAAGGCCGGCAGGCCCGAGAAGGTCGATCAGGAGCCGATCGGCACCGGCCCGTTCTATCTGCTGCAATATCAGAAGGACGCGATCATCCGCTATCGCGCCTTCCCCGACTACTTCCGCGGCAAGGCCAAGATCGACGACCTCGTCTTTGCCATTACGCCGGACGCCTCGGTGCGCTGGGCGAAGCTGCAGAAGGGCGAGTGCCACGTGATGCCCTATCCGATCCCGGCCGATCTCGAGGCGATGCGCGCGGACCCGAACGTCCGCGTGCTCGAGCAGCCCGGCCTCAACATCGGCTACCTCGCCTACAACACCCAGAAGAAGCCGTTCGACGACGTGCGCGTGCGCAAGGCGCTCAACATGGCCATCAACAAGAAGGCGATCATCGACACGGTGTATCTCTCGACCGGCATCGCCGCCGTCAACCCGATCCCGCCGTCGATGTGGTCCTACAACGAAACGATCAAGGACGATCCGTACGACCCCGAGGCGGCGAAGAAGCTGCTCGCCGAGGCCGGCTATCCCGACGGCTTCGCGACCGACCTGTGGGCGATGCCGGTGCAGCGCCCGTACAACCCGAACGCCCGGCGCATCGCCGAATTGATGCAGGCCGATCTCGCCAAGGTCGGCGTCAGGGCCGAGATCAAGAGCTTCGAGTGGGGCGAGTACCGCAAGCGCATGCAGGCCGGCGAGCACCAGATGGGCCAGTTCGGCTGGACCGGCGACAACGGCGACCCGGACAATTTCCTCCACACCTTGCTCGGCTGCGACGCGGCGGCGCCGGGCGGCGGCAATGCCGCCAAGTGGTGCAACAAGGCCTTCGACGATCTCGTCACCAAGGCGAAGGTGACGAACGACAAGCAGACGCGCACCGAGCTTTATCGGCAGGCGCAGGTGATCTTCAAGGAGCAGGCGCCTTGGTTCACCATCGCGCACGCGGTGCAGCTCAAGCCGGTGCGCAAGGAAGTGGTCGATTTCAAGCTCAGCCCGTTCGGCCGGCACACCTTCTACGGCGTCGACCTGAAGTGAGGCGAGGGCGGTTCAGCCGCCACCCGTCGCCGGCGCAGCCATGATCCGTTTCGTCCTCACCCGGCTGGGACTGCTCGTTCCCACCTTTCTCGGCATCACGCTGCTCGCCTTCGTGCTCATCCGCCTGGTGCCGGGCGATCCGATCGAGACGCTCGCGGGCGAGCGCGGCCTCGATCCGGCCCTGCACGAGAAGCTGCGCCAGGAGTACGGCTTCGACAAGCCGTGGCTGACCCAATACGCGATCTACATCGGCCGCGTGCTGCACGGCGACCTCGGCCGTTCGCTCATCACCCACGAGCCGGTGCTGTCCGAGTTCCGCTCGCTGTTTCCCGCGACCGTCGAGCTTGCGCTCTGCGCCATCGCCTTCGCCCTGCCGATCGGGCTCGGCGCCGGGATGCTGGCGGCGGTACGGCGCAACTCGATCTTCGACCAGGGCGTCATGGGCGTCTCGCTCGCCGGCTATTCGATGCCGATCTTCTGGTGGGGCCTGCTGCTGATCCTTTTATTCTCGGTCGAGCTCGACCTCACGCCGGTGTCGGGGCGCATCTCGGTCATGTATTTCATCGAGCCGGTCACCGGGTTCCTGCTGATCGACACGCTGCTCTCCGATCAGGAGGGCGCCTTCCTCTCCGCGGTCGGCCACCTGATCCTGCCCAGCATCGTGCTCGGCACGGTGCCGCTCGCCGTGGTCGCGCGCATGACGCGCTCGGCCATGCTCGAGGTGCTGGGCGAGGACTACATCCGCACCGCGCGCGCCAAGGGCCTGCCGTCCTGGCGGGTGATCGGCCTGCACGCGCTGCGCAACGCGCTGATCCCGGTGGTCACCGTCATCGGCCTGCAAATCAGCGTCCTGTTCACCGGCGCCATCCTGACCGAGACGATCTTCTCCTGGCCGGGGGTGGGCAAATGGCTGATCGAATCGATCAACCGCCGCGACTATCCGGTGCTGCAAGGCGGCACCTTGTTGATCGGCACCACCGTCATGACCGTCAACCTCGTCGTCGATCTGCTCTACGGCCTCATCAACCCGCGCATCAGGTACGCCAAGTGACGCTCGCCGCCGCCGACCTGCCGTCGCCGTCCGCCGCGTCGTCGCAGCCGCCCCATCCGCTGCGCGAGTTCTGGCAATATTTTTCCGTCAACCGCGGCGCCGTCGCCGGCCTGACGGTGCTCGCCGTCGTGCTCGTCGCCGCGTTGCTCGCCGACGTGATCTCCCCGCATTCGCCCTATGCGACCGACAGCACCGTCGCGCTCACGCCGCCGTTCTGGCAGCACGGCGGATCGCTCGCCTTCCCGCTCGGCACCGACGCGATCGGCCGCGACATTCTCTCCCGCCTCATCCACGGCGCCCGGCTGTCGCTCACCATCGGCGTGTCGGTGGTGGCGCTCTCCACGGTCGTCGGCGTCGTGCTCGGCCTGGCGGCGGGCTTTGCGCGCGGCGCCGTCGACATCGCCGTCATGCGCGCCATGGACGTGCTGTTGACCATGCCGAGCCTGTTGCTGGCGATCGTCATCGTGGCGGTGCTCGGCCCGGGGCTGATGAACGCGATGCTGGCGGTGGCGGTGGTGGTGCTGCCGCACTACGTGCGCGTCACCCGCGCGGCGGTGCTCGGCGAACTCGCCAAGGACTACGTCACGGCGTCGCGGGTGAGCGGGGCGGGGACGCTGCGGCTGATGTTCAAGGACGTGCTGCCGAACTGCACGGCGCCGCTGATCGTGCAGGCCTCGCTCGGCGTGTCGACCGCGATCCTCGACGCGGCGGCGCTCGGCTTCCTCGGCCTCGGCGCGCAGCCGCCGTCGCCCGAATGGGGCACGATGCTCGCCGATGCGCGCGAATTCGTGCTGCGCGCCTGGTGGGTCGTCACCTTCCCCGGCCTGATGATCCTCATCACCGTGCTCGCCTGCAATCTCCTCGGCGACGGGCTGCGCGACGCGCTCGATCCCAAGCTGAAGGTCTAGACGCCGTGGCGCTGTTGACGATCCGGAACCTGTCGGTGCGGTTCGAAACCGCCGCCGGCACCTTGCGCGCGGTCGACGACGTGAGCCTCGATCTGGAGGAGGGGGAGGTTCTCGGCGTCGTCGGCGAATCCGGCTCGGGCAAGACCGTCGCCATGCTGGCGCTGATGGGATTGGTGCCGTTTCCCGGCCGGGTGAGCGCCGAGCGGCTGAGTTTCGCCGGCCGCGACCTTATGACCATCGGCGACCGCGATCGCCGCCGCATGATCGGCAAGGACATCGCGATGATCTTCCAGGATCCGACCACGAGCCTCAATCCGTGCTTCACCGTCGGCTTTCAGTTGATCGAGGCGCTGCGCGTGCACGAGGGCATGGGCCGCAACGCCGCGCACCGCCGGGCGATCGCGCTGTTGGAGCAAGTCGGGATTCCCGAACCCGAGAGCCGGCTCAAGGCCTTCCCGCACCAGCTTTCGGGAGGAATGAGCCAGCGCGTGATGATCGCCATGGCGATCGCCGGCAGCCCGCGCCTGCTCATCGCCGACGAGCCGACCACGGCGCTCGACGTGACGATCCAGGCGCAGATTCTCGAACTGCTGCGGTCCCTGCAGCGCGAGCGCGGCATGGCGCTGGTGATGATCACCCACAACATGGGCGTCGTTGCCGAGATGGCCGAGCGCGTGGTCGTGATGTACGCCGGCCAGATCATGGAGGAGCGCGCGGCCGCCGATCTGTTCGCCGGCCCGCAGCATCCCTACACGGCCGCGCTCCTCGCCGCGTTGCCGGAGCGCAGCGCCGACGACGATCGCCTCGCCACCATCCCCGGCGTCATTCCCGGCGTCTACGATCGCCCGCCGGGGTGCCTGTTCGCGCCGCGCTGCGCCGACGCGACGCCGCGCTGCCGCGCGCAACCGGAGCTGCGCGCCTGGCAGGGCGGCCGCGTCCGCTGTCACTATCCGCTCGGCGACCCGCAGCGCGACGCCGCGCGGGCTGCCGATGAGCCGGCCTTCGCCGCGGTGACGCCATGACCGCCGTTGCCAGCGTCCGCGACCTCAAGCAGGTCTACGACGTGCGGCGCGGCTTCCTGCGCGCCCCCGCGAAGCTCGAAGCCGTCCGCGGGGTGACCTTCGCCATCGGCGCGGGCCGGACCTTGGCGGTGGTCGGCGAATCCGGATCGGGCAAGTCGACGATCGGCCGCATGATCGGCCTGATCGAACGGCCGGCGTCCGGCACGCTCGAACTCGACGGCGTCGACGCCGTCGCCCCGCCGCCCGGCGCCGCGGCGCGGTTGCGCCGCACCGTGCAGTTCGTCTTCCAGAATCCCTACGGCTCGCTCAATCCGCGCCAGAAGATCGGCACGATCCTCGGCGAGCCGCTGGCGATCCACACCGCCCTGTCGCGGCAGCAACGCGCCGCCAAGGCCCGCGCCATGATGGAGCGTGTCGGGCTGCGGCCCGAGCACTTTGCGCGCTATCCCCACATGTTCTCGGGCGGGCAACGCCAGCGCATCGCCATTGCCCGCGCGCTGATGCTGGAGCCCAAGCTCGTGATCGCGGACGAGCCGGTGTCGGCGCTCGACATTTCGATCCAGGCGCAGGTGCTCAATCTGCTCGCCGATCTGCAGCGCGACATCAAGATCGCGTACCTGTTCATCTCGCACGACCTCGCGGTGGTGCGCCACATCGCCCATGACGTGCTGGTGCTCTATCTGGGCGTCGCCGTGGAGCAAGGCCCCAAGGCGGCAATCTTCGATACGCCGCTGCATCCCTATACCCAGGCCCTTCTCGCCAGCACGCCGGTCACCACCGGCGCCAAGCGGCCGCGCACGGTGCTCAAGGGCGAGCAGCCGTCGCCCCTGAACCCGCCGCCGGGCTGCGTGTTCTCCTCGCGCTGCCCTGCGGCGGAGGAACGCTGCCGCGCGGAGCGCCCGGCCGCGCGCCTCGTCGCCGGCCGCGCGGTCGCCTGCCACTTTGCCGAACGATTCCTGCCGGCGGCGTGAACGCGCCGAAATTACTACCCGACCGGAGAGCCGGGATGGTGAAGAGTATTGTTCGCGCCGCAAAGGGGCCGGTCGCCGAACCGACGTGGATTATGATCGGCGACCGCCTGGACCTTGGTGTAATCGATGCCGTAGCCGCCACGGCGGTCGGCTGCGTTGCCGCACCGATTCGGCTGCCGGAGGGCTTTGAGAGTCAGTCTAAGGGCCACGGACTGCTGCATATCCAGGGCAACGCGCGGCGCATGGCGATGATCAAGGGGCTCGGGATCGCCACGGCCGCGCAGTTTGTCGCTCAGATCGCTGCAAATTGGACGAAGATCGTCCGCGCCAATGAGGTCGATCGGCTCGTGCTCGTGCAGTCAGTCCCGGGCTACGACTTACGGATCGTAGTCAAACTTTATGTCCAGGGCGGCAAGCGGTATTGGTCGACGGTCACGGCTATTCCTGGCCGGAAGGTCAAACCCGAAGAAGTGCTCTATGAGAAGACGGTCGGGTAGGAGCGAACCCTACCGGGCGCTGCCACATGCGCCCCCGCGTCGAGACCTTTACCCCGTCAAATTCTCGAAGATATGGCTACGGGGGGCCCAAACGCTCCACGGCGACCGCTGGTTAATATAATAGTAACCTATGAAAAAAGGTTCAATATCGTATGTACACTTGTCTCCCCCCTCCGGAGTCAGGCTAGTTAATAGGTACTATTGTAGGGCCCCGTCTCTTTTCGCAAATTAGGACACTCCACCCGACAAATTAGGAAACCCCGGGAATTTTGCCCTTAAAACAAGACAGCAGGGCCGCCCGCCGCGAGATGCGCCGACCCGGCGGAGATGCTATGCAAGCAGCGCCGGAGGATGCCGATGACGGTTCCGACCGAGCGCCAGGTGCGCGGATATTGCGGGCTGTGCATCGCCCGCTGCGGCACCATTGCGACGGTGGAGAACGGCCGCTTCACGCGGCTCGACCCCGATCCGGAGCACCCGACCGGCGCCGCCATCTGCGCCAAGGGCCGCGCCGCGCCGGAACTCGTCTACCACAAGGATCGGCTGACCCGGCCGCTGCGCCGCCGGCGGCCGAAGGGCGATCCCGATCCGGGTTGGGAAGAGATATCGTGGGACGCGGCGCTCGATGAGATTGCCGCCGCCATGCGCCGCATCGCCGACCGGTTCGGGCCGCAGGCGGTCGCGTTTAGCCAATCATCGCCGTCGACGACGGCGATCGGGGATTCCGGCGCCTTCGTGCGCCGGCTGATGCACGCGTTCGGCACGCCGAACATGGTCTGGCCGCTCGAACTGTGCGGCTGGGGACGCGGCTTTGCCACCCGCTACGTCTTCGGCGTCGGGAGCGTCGGAACCGGCGCCGGCGGGGCCATGCCGGACATCGCGCAGTCCGGCTGCCTGATCCTGTGGGGGTACAACCCCTCGATCTCGCGGCTGACCCACGCCACGGCGACCGTCGAGGCGCGCAAGCGCGGCATGAAGTTGATCGTGGTCGATCCCCGCCATGCCGGCCTCGCCAACAAGGCCGACGTCTGGCTGCGTCCGCGTCCGGCGACCGACGGGGCGCTGGCGCTCGGCCTCGCCAACATCATGATCGAGCGCGGATGGTACGATCGCGACTTCATTCGCGACTGGAGCAACGGGCCGCTGCTGGTGCGCGGCGACACCGGCCGGCTCATGCGCGCGAGCGAGCTCGAGCCGGGCGGCGATGCACGCGGCTACGTCGCCTGGGACGCGCAGGCCGGCCGGCCGGTGGCCTACGATCCGGCGACGGGCCGGTACGACGGATCAGCCGCGCATCTTGCCCTCGAGGGCGAATGCCGCGTTGCCACCGCCGACGGCGCGATCGCCTGCCGGCCGGCGTTCGCTCATTACGCCGCGCTGTGCCGCAAGTATTCGCCGGACGTGGTGGAGGCGACGTGCTGGATTCCGCGCGCGCAATTGGAGGAGGCGGCCCGCCTGATGTGGCAGGCGCGCCCGGTTTCCTACTACGCCTGGAGCGGGCACGAGCAGCACGCCAACACCACCGAAACGGCGCGCAGCATGGCGCTGCTCTACGCGCTCACCGGCAGCTTCGACGCGCCCGGCGGGAACGTGCTGCTCCCGGCCGTACCCGCCGCGGCGATCACCGGCGAGGACTTGCCGGCCGCCAAGCGAATGGCGCCGGCGCTCGGCGTTGCCGAACGCCCGCTCGGGCCGGCGCGCTGGAACAGCGTTTCGGCGCACGATTTC
>DASPVJ010000296.1:0-8866 GCA_035622435.1 Xanthobacteraceae bacterium
GCCGTCTTCACCGGACGCGTACATCAATGCGATGACGGTCGATGTCACGGCTGCGGTCGGGCGTCAGCGGCGAGGCGCGGGAGGCGGGGGGCTCAGACGGTCGTAAAAAAAGTGTAATTCGACCGTGCCGTTCTGTGCGAGGCACTCCTCTCTTGGCACGGCAACCATGCGCCCGTCACCTTTTCGGCAATTGCCCGATCCGAGTTGATAGCCGCCTTTGCAGGGCTCACCCGTATAGGGGTAAAAGTCCGCACTGAGATTAACACAATACGCTTGAGGGTCGGACGAAGTTTGCGGGGCCATTTGGGCGGCGTTCGCCATGATCGGCATCAAACACAGCGTAAGGCAGGCAACTGAGCGCATAGGGGCCTCCGCATGTAGTCGGAGTAAACGTTGCCGTGGCGATGGACAGGCGCCACTGCCCACTGGGCGGCTATTCTACACCGAACGACAGCAGCGTAATATGCTCATTTTGAGTTGTTCGCATGACCCGGAGCGGACTTCGCGCCTTCCTTTTTTGTCTGCGCTCAGTTGATCCGCCGACCCGTGATCTGCCACGGCCCCGGATTAAGTACGATGCGCGCCGGTCTGCCGGCCTCGTCGCGCTCGAAGACGAGGCGGGTATGGTCGCCGCCGTCGACAAAAAACTCGCTCTCCGCGATGGCGATGACCGCAACCGGTGTACCTTTGTCAAAATCGAGGATCGGCAGGGTGCGGCTCGCTTCGATCGTGAGCCTGCCGTCCTTGACCGCGACTTGAAGACCGGCCTGCGCGATCGGGGCGCGGACGATCGACACCTCGATCGGCCCGTCCTGCCCCTTGCGCAAGATCCGCAGGCGGGCCGTGGTGCCGGCCGGCCCACGCAGCTTCTCGATTATCTGGGCAAGGCCGAGGCCTTGCAGCGGCTCGGCATCGACATGGGTGACGATGTCGTTGGCCATGATGCCGGCCTTGGCCGCGGGCATGTCGCGGATCGTCGACGCCACCTTGGCGCGGCCATCCTCCATCCCGACTGCGATGCCGAGCCCGCCGAACGGCTCCTGCTGATCGCGCGAGCTTATCGAGGAGAACGCGTAGGTGCCGGCATAGGTCCCCAGCGTGGCGGCGTCGATCGTCACCGGCGCCGCGGCCGATGCCGGAACGCTCCGGTTGGGAACGCTCAAAGCTCCATAGGCGAGATCGCGAAAGATGCGCTCGAACGGGCCGCCCGTGTCAGGCGCGACCTGGATCAGCTGCACAGCTGCTCGCCCGGGTCGACCCAGAAATAGGTGCCCAAGATACCGCTCCAGCTGAAGCTGCCGACCGACCCGGGCACCTGGCTCCGATCGGGATCGTTGCGGACCGCAAAGCCGAGCCCCCAGGTCGAGCCGGCTTGCGGCCCCATGAAAAAATCCCCGGCGAAGCGGATGTCGGGCGGCAGCGCGTTCGTGGTCATCCGCCGGACGGTTGCGGCTTTCAGGATGCGGACCCCGTCGAGTTCGCCGTCGTTGAGCAGCATTTGGCAGAAACGCAGATAGTCGGCCGCCGTCGACATCAGTCCGCCGCCGCCCCGAAACAGCGTCGTCGGCGTGCTGGCGTCCCAGGTGATCCAGCCGCGGCCGGCGGGCCGATCAATCAGGCGGGAGACTTTCTCGGGCGGCACCCAGAACCCGGTGTCGACCATGCCCAGCGGTTCGAACAGACGGTTCTCGAAGAATCGGTCGAGCGGTTGACCGGAGGCAACTTCGATGACGCGCCCAAGCACATCGAAAGACCAGCTGTATGCCCACACCTCGCCGGGTTGGTGCGCAAGCGGAAGCTTGGCCAGCGCGGAGACGTAGTCGGCAAGGGTTTTGTCCGGGCGCAAAACGCCTTCGATCACCTCGATGTCTTCGCGGCGTGGGACCAGTCCGGCGCTATGGCGCAGCAGGTCCTCGACGGTCATCGGACGCTTCTGCGGCTCGCGTTTAAGTTCGGTCGCGCCGGTCGCCGGGTCTTTCCTCTCGACGGCGACCATCATGTCCTTGAACTCGGGAAGATACCGGTCGACCGGCGCGGCAAGATCGATCTTGCCTTCCTCGACCAGCATCATGGCGGCGACGGCGGTGACCGGCTTGGTCATCGAGGCGATCCGGAAGATCGCATCTGTTTGCAGCGGGATGGTCTTGGCATTGTCGCGAAAACCGACGGCGCGCAGATAACCGACCCGGCCGTTGCGGGCGATCGCCGCGACCGCGCCCGAGAAGGCGCCGGCATCGACCTGCGTTTGCTGCCAGGCGGCGATCCGCTCGAGCCGCGATGACGAGAAGCCGAGGGCTTCCGGATCGCTCACCGGCGCCACGTCGTAGGCGCGTCCGGCGGTGGTCAGGCAGAGCACCAGCAGTGTTGCGAGAAAGCGATTAAAGCGCTTCATCGCCGTCCCTTTCCGGCTTGGCGCGAGAACCAATCGCGATTGCTGACGCAATCAAGAGCGATTGTGATCATCTGTTTACCCCTGTGGACCGACATGCGTCGGCATGCGCCGCGTCGCTGCTGGCGCTCTCTGTCGTTATGTTATGTAGCGCTACACAATGTAGCGTATGGTGCGGCCTGAGGGCAAGGGCCCCGTCGCGGCGATGGAGCGGACCGTAGCGGAGCGCCAGCGCGACCTTGAATAGGCCGCCCGATGGCCCCCCGAGGGGCCGGCAGCATTTGTCAGCGCGGTTCTTGGCCAGTTTGCCAGCGGCCAAGCGCCATAAGGGCATCCTGCGATAACGTGGCCGCCGTCTTTTCCGGCCAGTTGCAACTTCTCTATGACGGGATGATCAAAGCGATGTCTTATTTGACCCACCGGAGTCATCGGCGTCGGCGCGACCATCTTCGGGGATTGACGCGCGAGGATAACCAAAAACGGAAGGGCCACTCGTGAAGAGCGGCCCAACAGTGCCCCCAGGGGGGACCGGCAGGGCTATCGCAGATGAGTAAAGAGCTCGAAGAAGAAGCTCGTATTCCATGCAGCGAGCTTCATTTTGCGCGGGACGGATCGCTTATCCGGGTGGGCTCGCAAGATGTCGAGGGCGATGCGGCGCAGGACGGCAAGGTTTTGCGGCCCGTAGTTCTTTCGAGTGCGCGCGTCATCCTCGTAGAAGACCACGTCGAGTGGCCGGTGTAGTTGGTTTTCCACGCTCCAATGCATTCGGGTGACTTCGAGCATGCGTTTGGGCGTCAGGCGTTTGGACAGGACCACGTAATGCACCGTTGCGCTGGACTTCCCACTCGCTTGGCGCTCGACCTCGATGCGACCGACGGCGGAGAGATGGGGGAACACCGGAGCGTCGGCAGGACGCACGATGACGCTGGCGCGGCGCCGTTCCTGCCGGTCGTGACCACTGTCACTTTCCTCATAGAACTCGAGCGTCCCATCGCGGTCGGCCGACGTGAACGCGCTCTCCACGCAAGTAAACAGCGGCGCATGATTGCCTTTGAGTTTCAAGGCGTAATGCGCGCCTGTCGCGCGCACCTCGGCGGCCATGCGCGGATGGCAATGCAAGGCATCGCCGGTGACGATGCAGCCTTTCAGAACCAGGTTCTTGAGTGCCGCCAGCGTGGCTGCGACCTCATCGCCGCCGGGGGCATGCTGGGCGGCCAGGGACAGCCTCGTCTCGGCGTCCCAAACGCTCACCATCAGCGGCGGCATGAAGGCGCGCCCGCGTTCATAGCCGCGCCGCAAGCGCTTGCCATCGACCGCGACCACGCCCTTGGGCGCATCAAGCCCGAGCCCCTGGCGCAGCGCCGCCATGAACCGGGCGAAAACCTGCGCCATCTCGTCCGGATCAAGCAGGCGAAACACGCGGCTGAAGCAGTCGTGCGCCGGAGTGCCATGCTTGAGATCGACGATCTCGGCAAGCGTCGCCCCATTGGCGGCAGCAAAATCGGCGAAATCGACGCAAGACTTCCCTCCGCACAAGGTCGCCGCCAAGCCAATGAACAGCATTGCCGGGAGATCATGCTGGACATTGAAGTCTCGCGGGTCGCGAACTTCACGAAAAATCGAGATCAGCGTTTCCATCGAGGCCTCCCCGAATCAGGAAAGCCTTCTTCAGAATCAACTTTTACTTCCAAGGCAATACGGTTCTACTTATCTGCGATTCCCCTGGGGGGGACCGGGGGCACTGATCGACGAAGAGCTTCTGAAACTTCGCCGATCAGTATTTCGCGACCACCGGGCCGCCCCAGTTGAACTTCCAGACCAGGCTCGTGGTGGCCGTCTGCACGTTAGGCTGCAGGTGCTCGGCGCTGGTGATCGGGACGCCCGCAGCGGTCAAGACCGGCAGGTCGACCGCCTGGTAGCTCGAAAACCGATACTCGGTGCGCCAGAACAAGCCGTTCGCCCACGGCAGCCGGTATTCGGTGCCGCCGCCGATGAACCAGCCGTTATAGGTGTTCGACCCGATCAAGTTCGACAGCGTCGTGCCCAGAATCAACCCGCTGAGGGTGATCTGGTCGAACCTGGTCTGCGTCCAGCCCGCGTCCACATAGGTCATCAGGTTCGGCCAGGGCAGGTATCCGATCCGGCCGCCCACCGCCCACGCCGAGCTTTCATTCATGTCGCCGGCAATTGTCAGCGCGCCCGGGTTGATCGTGCCGTGGATGTGCATGAAATCGTAATCGCCGAATGCGCCGATCACGAAGCTCGGAGCGATCTGATAGTCGCAACCGACGCCGACCCGGCCGAGCCAGCCGTGGCCGGCGGAGTCGATAGTTTGCGTGACCGCGATGAAGCCGGGATTGGATTCCTGGGTTTGGTAGGTGTCGTACAGGCCGTAGCCGACGCCGCCGGAAATCCAGCAGCCGGTCCAGCTGGGCTCGACCGGCGCCGCGATCGGCGCCTTGTAGGTAGGCGCCGGCGGCAGGTCGGCGGCGCCGGCCGTACCCATTGCGAACGCGAGTGCGCCGGTCGCGAACAGAAGCTTCTTCATGGCCCCCCCTTGAAGGCAAACGTTGATCCCGCCCAAAGATACCAAACTGGGCTCCCCGATAACGTGACCTTTCGGCAACACTCCGAGAAAATCGACCTTGCCACGCATGTGCTCGCTAATCTCGCGAGCCCCGCAACCCAAGCATCCAGTACCACCAGCACGCCTCTACGGCGCCGGGGCCGGCAGCATTTGCCAGCGCGGTTCTTAGCCAGTTTGCCAGCGGCCAAGCGCCATAAGGGCATCGTGCGCTACCGTGTCCGCCGTCTTCTCCGGCCATTTGCACAGATCCGCGATGATGCAGCGGTCGCAGGCCGGCTTGACGGCCTTGCAAATGTAGCGGCCGTGCAGGATCAGCCAGTGGTGGGCGTGCCGCTTGTATTTCTCGGGCACGACCGCTTCGAGCTTCATCTCCACCTCGAGCGGCGTCGCCCCGGGCGCGAGCCCGGTGCGGTTGCCGAGCCGGAAGATGTGGGTATCGACCGCAATGGTCGGCTCGCCGAACGCCGTGTTGAGCACCACGTTGGCGGTCTTGCGGCCGACGCCCGGCAGCGCCTCCAGCGCCGCCCGGTCGCGCGGCACCTCGCCGCCGTGGCGCGAGAGCAGCAGTTCGGACAGCGCGATCACGTTCTTCGCCTTCATGCGGTAGAGGCCGATGGTCTTGATGTAGTCCTGCAGCTTCTGCTCGCCGAGCGCCGCCATGGCGGCGGCCGTCGAGGCGACGGCGAACAGCGGCTTGGTCGCCTTGTTGACGCCGGCGTCGGTTGCTTGCGCGGACAGCACCACCGCCACCAGCAGGGTGAACGGATCGACGTGCTTGAGTTCGCCTTCCGGCTGCGGATTGGCGGCGGCAAAGCGGCGGAACGCCTCCTCGATCTCCGCCGCCGTCCACGCCGACATGCGGCGGCCGGCCGCGACCGCGGCCAGGGCGGCCTTGGGCGGGCGGCGGCTGCGCGCGGCTTTGGCCGGACGCGCCGCCTTGCGGGGGCGGGCCTTGGGCGCGGCGCGCTTGCGCCGCCGGGAGGCACGGTTGCGGCGGGTCGTTCTCTTGGCCATGTTACCGGTATAGAGAACCGCCATGGCCGCCGACAACGCCGCGGGCGACGAACCCACATTGTTTTCCGCGACCCTGACCCCGCACCGCTCGCTCGGGCGGACCGGGTTTGTGGTCGTCATGGCGCTCATGGGCGGCATCAGCTTTACCGCCGGGCTCGTGTTCTTCATCGCCGGCGCATGGCCGGTGGTGGGGTTCCTGGGGCTCGACGTCCTCCTGGTCTACGTGGCGTTCCGGGTGAGCTACCGCACGGCGGCAGCCTACGAGCAGGTGAGGGTGACGCCGACCGCGCTCACCGTGCGCAAGGTGAGCCACCACGGCGCGGTCGCCGAATGGACGCTCAACCCGGTCTGGGTGCGGCTGCAACGGGAGGTGCACGAGGAGTTCGGCATCGCGCGCCTTTACCTGGTGTCGCACGGGCGACGCCTGCCGATCGCGGCGTTCCTCGGGCCGGACGAAAAGGCGAGCTTCGCGACCGCGCTCACGGCGGCGCTGGGGCAAGCGCGGCGCGGGCCGACCCGGACGGTATTAAGCTAGGCAGCAAATAGGCAGGAATCGGGTGGAACGGGCTGCGGGCGGGACCTAGGTAGCGGGCAAGACATGACCCAGGAGGACCCCATGTTGTCGCCCGATCGCGTGAGCGCATTCACGCCGCTGACCGCCGCGGCCGACGATTATGCCGTCGTGCGGCGCGCCATCGCCTTCATCTCCGAGCACTGGCGCGACCAGCCGGAGATCGACGCCATCGCCGCCGCGGTCGGCACCACCACCGCCGACCTGCACCATCTGTTCCGCCGCTGGGCCGGGCTCACCCCCAAGGCCTTCCTGCAGGCGATCACCCTCGACCATGCCCGGCGCCTGCTGCGCTCCTCGGCGAGCGTGCTCGACGCGGCCTACGAGGTCGGCCTGTCCGGCCCGGGACGCCTGCACGACCTCTTCGTCACCCACGAGGCGATGTCGCCGGGCGAATGGAAGTCGGGCGGCGAGGGGCTGAGCGTCGCTTACGGGTTCCATCCCTGCCCGTTCGGCAGCGCCCTGGTCATGACCACCGAGCGCGGGCTTGCCGGCCTCGCCTTCGCCGACCCCGGCGAAGAGGAGGCGGCGCTCGCCGACATGCGCGGCCGCTGGCCGCAGGCGCGCTATGGCGAGGACAAGGACCGCACCGGGGCGCTCGCCCGGCGCATCTTCGACCCCACCCTATGGCGCCCGGAGCGGCCGCTGCGGGTGGTGCTGATCGGCACCGACTTCGAGGTGCGGGTGTGGGAAACGCTGCTCGGCATCCCGATGGGGCGCGCCGCCACCTATTCGGACATCGCCGCGAAGATCGGCAGACCCAAGGCCGCCCGCGCGGTCGGCGCCGCGGTCGGCAAGAACCCGGTGTCGTTCGTGGTGCCGTGCCACCGCGTCATGGGCAAAAGCGGCGACCTCACCGGCTACCACTGGGGCCTGACGCGCAAGCGCGCCATGCTCGGCTGGGAGGCCGGGCAGGTGGAGGCGGCGTAGGGCGCAATAGCGAAGCGTATTGCGCCAAACAAACGCCGCGACAGAAAGCCGGCGCAATACGCAAACGCTATTGCGCCCTACGCGGCTTCGCGATCCGACCTCTCCCCGCACGCGGGGAGAGGTTACGCGGCCAAGTCGCGCTTCTCGGCGACGGTCGAATCGGCGTTGAGCCGATAGACCAGCGGCACCCCGGTGTCGATGTTGAGCTTGACGATCGACTCGATCGTGTGCCGGTCGAGCACCATGACGAGCGCGCGCAGCGAATTGCCGTGCGCCGCGACGAGGACACGCTCGCCGCGCATGACGTGCGGCAGAATGTCCTGGATGTAATAAGGGAGCACACGGGCCGCCGTGTCGCGCAGGCTCTCGCCGCCGGGCGGCGCGACGTCGTAGGAACGGCGCCAGATGTGCACCTGCTCGGCACCGAATCGCTGGCGCGCGTCGTCCTTGTTGAGGCCAACCAGATCGCCGTAGTCGCGTTCATTCAACGCCTGGTCCTTGAACACCGGAATTCCAACCTGACCCATCTCCTCGAGAATGAGATCGAGGGTGCGCTGCGCGCGTTTGAGCGCCGACGTGAAGGCCACATCGAAGCGCAGCCCCTGGGCCTTGAGCTTTCGACCGGCGGTGCGCGCTTCCTCAATTCCTTTCGCCGTCAGATCCACATCGCGCCAGCCGGTGAACAGATTTTTCAGGTTCCATTCGCTCTCACCGTGGCGCACGAGCACAAGAAGCCGGTCGGTCATCAGATTTGTCCTTGGATTCAACGGGTCAGAAGTCGGTCAGGCCCAGCACATCAGCCATCGAATAGAGACCAGGGGGGCGTCCGCGCGCCCACAGCGCCGCCATCAGAGCGCCGCGGGCGAACAAGCCGCGATCCTCGGCGCGATGGATCAATTCGAGGCGCTCGCCGGGACCTGCGAAGATCACGCTATGGTCGCCGACCGCGCTGCCCCCACGCAGGCTTGCAAAGCCGATATCACCCTCATGCCGCGGCCCGGTGTGACCGTCACGGCTGCGAATGGCGTGCCGGTTCAGATCGATCCGGCGACCTTCGGCTGCGGCCCGGCCGAACAGAAGGGCCGTACCGGACGGAGCATCGACCTTCTTGTTGTGATGCATTTCGAGAATTTCGATATCGAAACTCGGATCGAGCGCCTGTGCCACGCGACGGACCACCGCCGCCAACAGATTGACCCCGAGGCTCATGTTGCCTGATTTGACGATGACGCTCCGGCGAGCCGCCGCGGCGATCTGTGCCTCGTCATCAGGGCCAAACCCGGTGGTACCAATGACATGCACCAACCCGGCTTCGGCGGCAAGCGCAGTAGCCGCGGTACTCGCGGCCGGTGTCGTAAAGTCGACGATGCCGTCG
>DASPVJ010000297.1:0-6957 GCA_035622435.1 Xanthobacteraceae bacterium
CGGGAGAACACGATCCCGAGCGCCTCTCGGATCTGGCGCTCGCGGAGCTGTGTCCGACCGGCGGGGAAGGGCAAGCGGCAACGGATGAACCGAGTTTGGTGCCCGACGCCGACCAGGTGAGCGAGCCGGTCGCCGGCTGAGGCGGCGCGGAGGTCATGCCCGCCTGGAGCGCGTCGCGACGGCATCGCGGCGCTCGGCATCGATCCGATCAGCGACGCGATGCGCCTCGAACAGGGCGTTCCCGTCGATCGCGGCAAACAGCGGGCGGGTGAACAGCGCCGCGTCCACGGCGCAGGGCGCGTTGGCGCAAAGCTCCCGGCCGATCGCCTCCATATAGGCGTCGACCCCGTCGGCGACTTCGATCATGTGGTCGGCGAGGTTCCTGATGTCGGCGCCATCCGCTTCGCCGACGATGTGCGGCACGCGCAACGCGGCGAGCCGCGTGATCAGCGCATGATGGGCGGCATCGAGCGTGCGCGGCATGGGTCGTCCGTGGTTCGCGCCGTCGGCCGGACCGCCGGTGCCGGTGCCCCGGGCCCCTACGGACCCGAAGCACCGGCGCTCCCGCCTGGGGAGGGCAGGGCGGGAGAAGGGCGGCGGTGCCGGGTGACCGGCGCCGACGGCGGTCATGATTAAAACATCGATCGTTGTCGCGCCAATACTTTTAACACCTTGCAAATCACGAAGTTGTTACCGCCGTCGGCCGAATCGGAGGCGTCGCCACGCGTCCTTCAAGTCGCGCCGCGCCATTTCGAATTTCGCCGACCTTGGGTGGGAACCCGGCCGCTAAACCAAAGTATAAGCCGACCCGGCACTACCGGTGTTGCCAGCCTACGACCGTACAATAGTGCCGCGGCGTTAACCATCGTACCTTTAAGTCTGATCGGGCAGACATGTTGGCGTGATGGAGACGGGGGATGGCGGACAAGCGCAGCCTTGGTTTGTGTGGTCTTCTCTTCGGCGTCGTGACCGGCGCGGTCATGCTGGTTGCGGCGGTAACCGTACAGGCGCACATCGGCAACGGCCCGGATGCCGCCCCGGCCGCGGTCGCAGCGACCGTTCCAACCCGGTGAGCCGGACGCCCGCCTTCCGCCGTTGGTGAGCGATCGCCGCCGGGGCGCTCAGCGCCGCGAGTACTTCCCCAGGGTCCGGTGGCACAGCGGCCAATCGGTCTTTGACAAGGTGAACTGCGCCTTCATCCCTTCCGGCGGGTTCCACTGCTTGACGTGCCAGGCGTCGGCGGTTTGGCGCATGAGCCGCTTGATGGTCGCGCGCGTGGCTCCGTCGCGCTCGCCGTAGAAGATGCACGTTACGTCGGCGACCAGCGGCAGGTGCGGGTTGACCATGGCAACGTCGCCCGGTTCGAATTCGGGCACCATGGATTCGCCGGTGATGTAAAGCCCATAGGCGCCCTTGACGTGGGCGAGCGGCGCTGGGCGCGGCATGAAGTCGACCGCGTCGGTCGACACGATGATCTGGCCGAGCCCGCCTTCGGCCGAGGCATAGATCGGAAAATCGCGCTCGCCGATCAGTTCGATCCCGGGAAGGACCGGAGCCGTCAGCCCGCCGGCGGCGCTGAGCGCCTGCAGGCCCGGGTCGATCTCCTCGAGCGGCAGCCCGAGCTTGACGGCGATCAAGGATAGGTAGCGCGAGCGCGCCGTATGCCCGGCCTCGATCTTGTCGATCGTGGCCTGCGACACGCCGACCTGGCGGCCGAGGTCGGCTTGGCTCAGCCGCAATTCCTCCCGCCGACGGCGGATCTTCTGTCCGATCTTCATGCGCTCGCTCCGGTTGGTCATTGCCACGGATAGACCCGGCTGGTCACAACGCGACCTTATAACACCGAGCGTTATTGAACGCAAATGGTATTACTTATTCTTATAGTATTGACAAGCACACTATCGGTGTTTTATAGTGGGGATATGGATACGGCAGCCTTCGATCCCGCCCCGGTAAGCGCCGCCGTCGCGCGCGCGATAGCGCTCATAGGCAGCGAGCAGAAGCTGGCCGCCGCCTGCGGCGTCACCCAACCGGCGGTCTCGAAGGCGAAGCTGAGCGGGCGGCTGTCGCCGCGCCTCGCGCTCGCCATTCACCGTGCCACCGCCGGCGCCGTGCCGGCCTCCGCCCTGCGTCCGGACCTGTGGCGCGAGCCACAGCACGTCCCGATCGAGGCCGTGGCGTGACCTCAGTTCATGCGCGACGCGCCGCCGCGGGCGGCCCGGCCGTCGATGGCCGCCACCATCTGCTCGACGGTGTCCGGCAGCGAGCTGACGGGAGCCAGCAGGGCAACCACCGCACGTTTCTCCGCCTGCCCGAACGGCCCCACGGCGTCCTCGTAGAGGTAGTGCCGCACGATGCCTCCGGACAGGAACTCGATCCGGGCGAGGCCGGAACAAAACGCCTGCCGCAAATCCAGCGGAATGATCAACGGGCGCGTGTCGCGCAGGATCACGGACATGACGAGGTCCCCCTTGCGGTTCGAATATCCGTAGCAGCGCCGGTAGGAAACCACCTGGGGGCGAACCATTCGGTTGACAAATCCGATAAAATCTTAGGTTTGCCTTTTATAGTTGCGGGCGCGCAAGCCCCAGGCCGGGATTCCCGGGCCCACCGGCCGATGGCCGCGCCGCGCAACGTCTCACCCCATCGCGACGGAGGGGGCGCGTCATGACGGCCGCGCGCCGCAGGCCGCGCGGCTTCTACGCGCGCCTGGCGCGCGCCCGGGGCGTGCCGTTCCATGCGGTCTATCTTGCGCTCAATCCCGACAAGCGCGCGCACGCGCGGGCGCAGCACGAATGCGACGCGAGCTTGCCGTGGAGCCGGGTCGAGCTCATCCGCATGGACCGGGCGTTCTGCGACGCGGTTCGCCGGGAAATCGCGTGCGGCACCGAGCGGGCTCGGGCGCCCGCGCCGAAGCCGGTCGCCGCGCGCCCGGTTCGTCGATGCCGTGCGACGCCGCGCCGCGCGGGCTCATCCTCGGCCGCCGTCCCGCGCGGCGCGAGCAGCAAACAAGATGGAACTTGGTGACATGGCGACCGCGCTCTCCGACCCGAACGCGCCCGCCGCCCCGCCCGTGGCGGCAGGCGAAGACGATCCGATCCGACGTCGCGGCGCGCGGGCGACATTCGGCCGAACCGAACGCCTGCGCGGGCTCGTCTTCGACCTGCTGGCGGCGACGCCGCCCGGGCTGACCGCCGACGAAGCCGCCGCCGCCCTCGACGAGAGCGTGCTTGCCGTGCGTCCGCGCGTCTCCGAACTCTTTCACGCCGGCCTGATCGCGAAGACCGGCGAGCGCCGCCTCAACCGGAGCGGCCTGCGCGCGCACGTCTGGAAGAAGCAAACGGCCGCGGGAGACTGACGTGCGTCTCGGCCGCCGCCGCTTGGCCGGGGAGCGCTATCCCGGCGGCAAGATCAAGCCCGGGGACGGCGCCGACGTGCGCGCGCCGACCTTGTGGCGGCGCATCAAGGACGGCGCCGTCAAGGGCGGCGCGCATCCTTACGCCGGCAGTGTGCTCGGCCGCCTGTCGATCTACGGGATTCTCACCGACGCGGAAGTCGAGGCCGGGTTTCGCGTCGGCGAAATCGTCGGCCGCTACGAGCGGCTCAGCGGCGCGCCGCGGCGCACCTGCGCGAGCCCGGCCTACGAACGCGGTTTCGGCTTCGGCCTCGACGCGCACGAACGCGCCGACGCCAACCTCGCCAAGCGTTTCGAGCGCCGCGTCCGCCGGGCGCGCGGCGCCTACGAGCGCCTGGTCGACCACATCCCCGTCAGCGGCCGCGACGCGCTGTTCACCGTGTGCGTGGAGGACCGCGAGATCAATTCGTTGCTGCACAAGGACCTGCAGATGCTGCTGCGGCAACTGGCGGTGTCGTTCGGCTTCGCGGCGGCGCCGCGCGCGCGCAAGGCGAAGGCGGTCCGGCGCCGCCCCGCCGACGCTGGCCCGCTCGCCGGCGCGCTGGTCGATCTCCTGGCGCAGTGGTTCGCCGACAACGGCGCTTCGATCGACGCGTTTGCGCTCGATGCCGCCGATCCCGACTGCCGCGGCCTCACCGGCTTCGGCCGCGACCGCGGCGGCGGCGGCATTCGCCACGCCGTCACCGCGGCGCGCGGAAGCCTCTCGGCCGCCGATCTCGATGCGGCCATCGTCAAGGCGGCGCTGACGAAGGGCTGGATCGAGCGCCGGCGGGCGGATGGCCGCTGATGCGCTGGGCTACCGTGCGTCGGCTCGTCGATCGGCGGTCGGTGACCGCTCAAACCGCGGCGTTCCCGGCAGTCGACGACCCGTCCAAGATGCGGGAGAGGCGGCGATGAAGCTGCGTCAGGACTTTTCGGTGCAGTCTGTAGACGTGACGCTCTCCATTCAGGACGACCAGCTGAACACAAAAAGCGTCCGCCAAGGGCGGCTCGCCATAGGCGTCGGCTTCGGTCGCGCTCCATGCAATGGTCGCCGGCAGACAACCGGCGCAATAACGATCGCCGCTTTCCGTCCGCGACTGCTCTCGTGCCCAGGCAGCATCGATGAAAACGGGTCGATTCATCATGGCCTCCGCATGGTTGCCTTGCGATCCCTTCGTTCTCCGGGCCCGGCGGCCTTCGTTCCTTCAACAGCGGCTAGAGCATGATGCCGAAAAGTGGGTACCGGTTTTCGGAAAACATCATGCTCCAACAATAAGATAAAGCGGGATGGCGATTCGAAGAAAAGCCATCACGCTTTAGCGTTGGCTCTCCGTTCCCATCGTCGGGACGACGGATTCATAGCCGCCGCCGTCGGACAGGTAGCCGGGAACTGCCGGGCTCCACCAACCTTGAGAAATTCCTTGCCACAGGCGCCAGCCGTTTATCGGCAGCAGCGTCGCGTGCAGCGCCCACACCGGAATGAGGCCGAGGGCGAGGCCGTAAATCAAGAACGCGACATTGCTGCACACCGCGACGAGACGAAGCGGAATCATGTCCTTCATGCAGAAGGCTGCAAGCACGAGGACGGAAGCGAGATATCCGATTGCGTCCCAGGTGGTCATTTTTGTTCAGGCCTCCAGGGGAAATCAAAACGGCCGAATGCGTGCATCCCAGCGCGGATGGAAGCGCGTACGCCCTTCATTCTCCCCCGCCGTGACGAAAGCGACGGTCATGGCGCCCGCAGATCGATCGGTGCGATGCTTGCGGTGGACGCACCGGCGTCGCGGCTCGGATCCGCGAGGGCGCGCTGCGTGACGATGATTCCCACGAGCAGTAGCAAGGCGCCGCCATAAGCGATGACGGCTGCGCGCGCCCACTTGGTGTGGGTGCGCCGATGTTCTTCGCTCGCCTCATGATTGAAAGACCTGTGCACCATTGCGATCCTCCTGTGTGGTCGTTGGCCCCGGCTCAATAACCCAGGAAGCGATGGGCGGATGTGAAGCGCCGCACACTTCGTCCTGATAGGACGGCACGCTTGGCGCCTATCCGGCTTGGGATCGGATTTATTTTTCACGGCTGCCGGAGTCGGCTGCCGTGCGGCGCTTATTGAATGGGCACGGCGCGTGTTGAATAGGCACCGCGTGCTCCCGCCGACTTACCCGCAGCCGGAATGGCTCTCGGGCGGCCGTGGATCTGGTGCACGAACAGGGAGAATGCGCGGCCGACTTGCGGATCGACGGTTGCACCACGGGAGGCCGAAAGGCGTCGATTCGGCTGGCCGATTCGCCTTCGTCCGTCACTGCGTGAGCGGGGCGAGGCTCTCCATTTCCATGCGGACCGCGTCATCCTCTTTGGCGGCGAGGGAACGCGCGTAGCTGGCGACCGCTGCGCCGGTGTCGCCGCGCTCGCGCTGTGCGCGGGCCAGCTCCCGGTAAACCCAGTGCAGGATCCACGGATAGGATGTCGCCTTCGCCGCCTCGGTGCAGGCGGCCATCTTGATGTCGAGGCTGTGGTGGCAAGCGCATTGGCCGAACGGATTGGCGGACGCGACCGGCGCCTGGGCGGCGGCCGCAACGGGAATGACGAGCGCGCCAAGAGCGATCGCCAGTGCCGGAACCGGAACGCGCTTCATGATCACCTCCGTCGATCGCCGGCGGGGTCCGCCGCACGCGCCGCCACCGTGGCGCACGCCGGCGCCATCGCATGTGAGGCGGTTCACTTAACGGGCATGTTTCGGCTTGGCTGGTTGGGGTCTTTCGCGCGGCCAGGCTCCCGGTGGATTGGGCCGGCGGCGCCTGCGCGCCCGACGGCGGCGCACGAACGCCAGCGCGGCGACAACGGTCCTGCCCGTCCACACGCTGGCGAAGAGCCAAATATTTCAAGGCGCTGTGTCAGCAGCTGAGCCAAACTGACGCACCCCTTTTGACGGACCGCGGCAAATCTGCGAGCTTCCGAAATGCACGCTGCCGGGATCAGGAATCAGGGATCAGGAATCAGGGATCAGGAATCAGAGATCAGAGATCAGAGATCAGAGATCAGAGATCAGAGAGAGATCAGGCCGCTCCGCTCCTCTCTGATGACTGACCACTGAAGACTGGCCCTGACAAACTGACGCACCCCTTTTGACGGACCGCGGCAAATCTGCGAGCTTCCGAAATGCAGGCTGCGATCGGCGCGCCTGCGGCTTTCACCAAACAGACGTGGCGCGCGCTCCCGCCGGGCTCTCGGCGGCGGGCGGCGCGGCGCCTTTGCGCCGGGGTATGTTCCATGCGATCCGCTGAGGCCGTGACGAAACGATCGGGCCGGCCGAGCGCCGGTTCCGGCGCCTTGCCGGCGCCGGGCGACGATCTCGCGGCACGCAGCGTCTATCTCGACGAACTCAGGGCGGCGATGGCGGCGTGCGACGGCATGAACGACGTCGAGTTGGTGCGGCATGCCGGCCGCAAGCTCATCGCCGCGGCCGCCTGCGCCGCCGACGCGCTGCTGCGCGACGGGGCGGCGGGGCTGCACGCCGCCCCCGACAAGGTCGCGGCGTTTTTCGACAAGACCGCCGCGGGTTT
>DASPVJ010000298.1:0-2518 GCA_035622435.1 Xanthobacteraceae bacterium
GAAGCCCTCGCGCATGCGCGTGTCGATCGGCCCGGTGGTGGACGAGGGCGGCTGGGGCTATTCGATGAACTTCGTCCAGGCGAAGAGCGTGCGCGACGCCGCCGCCATGCTCGACTGCGTGTCGATCCCGCAGCCGGGCGATCCGTTCATCATCCCCAAGCCGGACGAGCCCTACGCGGCGCTCGCCCAGAAGGCGCCCGGCAAGCTCAAGGTCGGCATCGTGCTCGACGAACTCGTCGGCATCGCGGTCGACCCGGAAGTCGCGGCCGCGGTCGCGGCGGCCGGCCGCGCGCTCGCCGCCATGGGGCACTCGGTCGAGCGCGCCACGGTCGACATGGGCGGCGCCGAGGTGCTCAAGGGCACGACCGATATTTTCTTCTTCGGCTTCGACTCCCGCCTCGACGGCTACGCCAAGCGCAGCGGGCACAAGCCGGGGCCGCAGACGCTGGAGCCGGTGATCCTGTCGGTCTACGAGGCGGCCAAGGACATCACCCCGACGCGCTTCATCGCCGCCTGGAACGCCGCCAACGTGGCGCGGCGCAAGCTCGGCGCGTTCTGGACCAAGTACGACATCTGGCTCTCGCCGACGACCGCGCGGGTGGCCGAGCCGTGGGGCCGCTACAACCTGTCGAAGCCGGGCGTGAGCTGGGCGAACCTGATCGACCAATTGTTCCTGCCGCCGTGCCAGTACACCATCCCGCACAACATCATGGGCACGCCGGCGATGTCGCTGCCGCTCGCCATGCATTCCACCGGCGTGCCGATCGGCGTGCAGGTGGCGGCGAAGCCGGCGGCGGACCACCTGGTGCTGCAGGTCGCCGCGGCGCTGGAAGCGGCGCTCCCGTGGCGCGGCCGCGTGCCGCCGATTCACGTGGCGAAGATGTGAGTACCTTGACACTCTCGGCTGGAAGGCTTAGCTAACTGACTTAGCTAACTCTCAACGCGGTCGAAAAATGGCAACAGTAACCATCCACCAGGCCAAGACGAACCTGTCGCGGCTGATCGCCCGTGCCGAAGCGGGCGAGGAGATCGTGATCGCGCGCGGCAAAGACCCTGTGGTGCGGCTGACGCCTGTGTCGAACGGCAAGCGCAAGCGCGCGCCCGGCCTGCTCAAAGGCAAAGTCAGCCTTCCCGACGAGTTTTTCTTCGGCCCGCTGTCAGATGTGGAGCTCGGCGCGTGGGAAGGCGAGCATGAAGGTCCTCATTGATACCCACACGCTGTTCTGGTGGGTCACCGACGATCCGAAACTGTCGTCTCGCGCGCGGGAGATTTTGCTGACCACCGACAACGAAGTCCTTGTGAGCGCGGCGACGGCATGGGAATTGGCAACCAAAGCCCGGTTCGGTAAATGGCCGCAAGCGGCTTATCTCGCCGCGAACATCAAGGACGTACTCGACGAGAATGCGTTTGCGCCCTTGGCGATCACGATCGAACACGCGCGGATCGCCGGATCCTTGGCCGTGCCCCATCGTGATCCGTTCGACCGGATGCTGGCCGCGCAGGCGCAGGTCGAAGGCATCTCGTTGGTGACCGCCGATCCGGTGTTTGGCCGATTTGGCACGCCCGTGCTGTGGTGATCTGTTCTTGTTTTCAGCATGACCTATCCGTTCGACGAAACCACCCGCCGCGCGGTCGCCGAGCGCTGCGCCGCGTTCCCCCGCGTGGCCGCGGACGCCGCCGGGCTCGCCCGCGCCGCCGTGGCCGTCGTGCTGGTGCAAGCCGATGAGCCCGCCGGCGCGGCCGCCTTCGTGCTCACCCGGCGCACCGCCGACCTGCGCGCGCACCGCAACCAATGGGCGCTGCCGGGCGGACGCTGCGATGCCGGCGAGACCGCGGCCGCGGCGGCGCTGCGCGAGCTTGCCGAGGAGGTCGGGCTGCGGCTCGCCCCCGACGCCGTGCTCGGCCTGCTCGACGACTACCCGACCCGCTCCGGCTATCTGATCACGCCGGTGGTCATGTGGGCGGCCGGTGCCGCGGACCTCACCCCGAGCGCCGCCGAGGTCGCCTCGGTGCACCGCATTCCGCTCGCGGCCGCCGCCCGGCCGGACGCGTTCGACTTCATCGCCATTCCGGAAAGCGACCGCCGCGTGGTGCGCTTTCACGTCGACGGGCACTCGATCCACGCGCCGACCGCGGCGGTGATCTATCAGTTCCGCGAGGTGCTCGCCGGCCGCGCGACCCGCGTCGCCGACTTGGAGCAGCCGGTGTTCGCCTGGCGGTAAGGCGCCATTGCGAGGAGCGCAGCGACGACGCAATCCAGGGGCCGTGCGCGCGGCGCTGGATTGCTTCGGCTCTACGTGCCTCGCAATGACGAACGCATGACGCCTGAGGAACGCGGGCGGATATGCGGGGAACCCCGGATTCCGCTCCGCTCAGCCGGGCTACGATTGCTACGTTTCGCGCTTCCCCTCGCGCATGGCCTCGCGTACCGCGTCGCCGACGATGGTGGGCATGCTGCGCCCTAATCCGTCGACCTTGCGCTCCACGAGGTCGACCTTGCGTTCGAGGCCGTCGACC
>DASPVJ010000299.1:0-2966 GCA_035622435.1 Xanthobacteraceae bacterium
CGAAAGATCGGCGCCGCGCGCGAGGCTGCCCGGCTTGACCAGGCCGCCGAGGCGGATGCGGGTGCCGGGCGCCACGTGCTTTTCCGCCACGTCGGTCGGCGAATTGAAGAATACGATGGAATCCTTGAGCGCGGTGAGAACAAGCGCGACGGCGACGCCCAGGACGCCGGCCCCGGCGCCGATCAGGAGCAAGCGCCGCTGGCGGCGGGTCATGGCCGCTCCCCGATGCCGACGCGCGTGGCCCCGTCCCGGCGCACCTCGGGGCGATCGCCGGCAAGCGCGCGGGTCTGCGGCGGTCCGTTCGCGTGCGCGGCGAGCGGCCGGTCGGGCAGATCGGGCGCGCCGAGCGCGAGATAGAGGCCGACGGCGGTGCCCGGCAGCGCGAGGCCCGCGGCGACCGCGGCCAAGCCCCGGCGCCAGGGCGTTGCCGCGGGGGGCGCCGCGCGCTCGGCCGCGGCGGCGGCGGCAATGAGGCGGCGCCCCACTTCGGCCCGCGCGGCGTCCGCTTCCGCCGGCGCAATCAGGCCGTCGGCGCGCTCGCGCGCGAGTTCGCGCATCTGATCGCGATAGACCGCGAGGTCATTGCCCGCCGTCGGCGCGGCGCGGCTGCGGGCGAGCGGCCACAGCACGGCGATAATCGCCGCAACCGTCATCGATGCGAAGGGAAACCACAGCCCCATGATGCCGCCCCGGGGGGTTGAGAGCCCGCGGGTTACATCACGGCGGCCGGCTGGCCGCAACGTGCAAATCGCCACGCCGGGGCGGGGCGCGCGCCGGCCCCGTTTCGGGATGGTGAACAGACCGTTACGAAAGTTTGCTCAGGCCTTGGCGGCCTTGGGGTCGGCGTCCTGGGCCGCCACTTCCGCCGCCTTGACCAGCACCGCCGCGTACTCGGCGCCGAACATTTTGTGGGCAAAGCGCACCGCCGCCTCGACCTGGGATTGGCGAAACTTGCGCTGGCCCGCGCCCGCCTGGCGCAGGCCGTCGAGGAGCGGCGCCATGCCGGTGTCGAGATAGTTCTGCAGCTGCGAATGCACCCGCTGCGTCGCCTCGTTGATGGCAAGCTCGCTCGCATAATTGCGGCAGGCGTTGACCAGATCGATCAGCCCTTCGACCTCGGCGACTTCCCGGGGATCGAGGGCGTCGAGGGCGTCGGCGCCGCGCGGCCGCAGCAGACGGTGCACGCGCCCGGGCGCCGCCGCGATGTGGCGCTCGATCAGCGCGGACACCTCGCCGCGCACCGCCGCGAGCCGCCGTCCCCAGGGATGATCGCCCGTCAGATCGAGTTCGGTGCGCAGGCCGCGCGCGCCGTCGTGGATGTCCTTGAGCAGTCCGACGACGCGCTCGAGGTCCTCGCCCTTGATCTCCTCGTGCAACTGCGTCACCTGCAGCTCGATGTCGTCGAGCACGACGGCGACCGCGAGCGCGGCCGGCGTATCGGCGATGCGCGCCGCCTTGTCGGTCTCCGCCATCCGCACCGCCAGGCGGATCAGGTGCCAGGGCGAGCCGAGGCGGCTCATCACCAGCACGAGGCCGTAGAGGAAAACGTCGCGCTGGCGCGCGGCCGGCGCGTCGAACAGCGCCTTGACGTTTTCGAGCTGCTCGTCGGCGAGGTTGCGGATGTGCGGCGGCAGCCGCGCGCCGAGCTTCGCCAGCGCGTCGCGGCCCTTGAGCACGCAGGCCACGTCGCGCAAGTCCTCGAGCGCGGTGCGGGTGCCGATGC
Source organism: Xanthobacteraceae bacterium (assembly GCA_035622435.1). GTDB lineage: Bacteria > Pseudomonadota > Alphaproteobacteria > Rhizobiales > Xanthobacteraceae > AP-16. Next base: position 1,724 of record DASPVJ010000299.1, read on the forward strand.
GGCCGAGAATGCGGTGGCGCGCCTTGAGGTCGGCGTCGACGGCCGAAAGCGCCGCCTCGATGGGCTCGACCGCGAGGTCGTGGAGCGCGTGCGCAAGCGGCTCGGCCTCCGCGGCCTCGGCGGCGAGGAGATGGCGGCTCGCCTCGTCCGCGTAGGCGGCGGCTTCGGCGGGCAGCAGGTCGACGGAGAGCCAGCGCCAGATCGGCTCGAGCGAGGCGCGGGGGATGCGGCCCGGGCGCTTGCGGCCGGAGGGGTCGTCGATGAGGAACGGCTCCAACGGGGCAAAGAACAGGCGCTGGGGATCGCCCAGGCGCGGCGGCAGGAAGCGCGCGCTCGGGGTCGCGCTGCGCAACTCCTGGAGAATGAGGCCGACAGCGGGCACTTCGTCCCCGCGCAGCCGGCCGCGTTCGAGCTCGGCCATGAGCAGAGCCCGTGCCTCGGGTGTCAATTCCCGCAGGTAGTCGCGCAACCGATCGACCGGGAGCCCGTTATTGGCCATCCGGCGCCCACCCGAATCCATAACCCAGCGGTCAGGGATATCCCGACGGCCTTAAGAACTGGTTTGCGGGTTAAAGCGTGATGGCTTTTCTTCGAATCGCCATCCCGCTTTAGCTTATTGTTGGAGCATGATGTTTTCCGAAAACCGGTACCCATCCCGCTATCCAAGTGCGGGGCAGGCATTTTCGGCATCATGCTCTAGCTCAGCGGGGTCCAGGTGCCGTCCGCGTTGCGGCACGACGCACCGCGCCCGGTCTGCGGCCGGGCGTCCGCGTAGACCGTGTGGCTGAACTCGCGGCAGGTCTGGCCGTTCGCCTGATAGGCCGGGCCGGGCACGATGGTGCCGCGATGGCCGGTTTCCGTGCTCTTCCACGACACCGGAACGCCGGGCTCGCCGAATTGGAGGGCGCGCAAGTGGGCCGCTCCGGCAGCGTCCCGGTCGCGCGGATCGAGCACCACCGCGGTCGCCGGCGCGGGCGCGACTCCGGGCGCCGGCTGGCCGGCCGGGGCCGGCACGGACCCGGTGAAGGCGTTCGATCCGCTGCCGGTCGCGGCGGTCGGCGTCAACGTCGGGTCGCCGGCGCAGGCGGCGAGCGCAAGGCCGCCGAGCGCCGCGACAACGATGCGAATTTTCGCCATGTCCCCAGCCGCAATCCGAGGTCACAACGCTGCGCCCGACCGCCTGTTCGCGACCCCGCCGTACCTAGGCGCAACAAATCGGGCAAAACTCTGTCCGCTCATGGGT
>DASPVJ010000300.1:0-4717 GCA_035622435.1 Xanthobacteraceae bacterium
AAGGCCCTCGGCCCCAAGCTGAAAAAAGTGCAGGGCAACCGCACGGTGGTGAAGGCGTTCGATTTCGCGTATCACAGCCCGCGGTGGGAGGTGCAGGATTTCCAACCGCTCGCCGAGCAGTTCGGCGGCAAGCTAATCAGCGACGACGGAAAGACGGCGTACGTCAACGGTCCCGCGGCGGTGAGGGCGTTGACCCTGTGGCGCGACGTGACCAAGGCGACGGGCGATCCCCGCACCACCATGAACACGCCCAGCAACCCGAATCAGGACTTCGTCGATCAACGCACGGCGATGTGGATCACCGGGCCGTGGGCCACCCCGCAGGTCCGTCAGTCTCCCGTCGGCGACGATTTCACCGTCGTGTCGCTGCCGCAGGTCGACCCCGCCAACCCGAAGACCCTGGTGTACGGATGGATGTGGGGCGTCAACAAGGCGAAGCCCGACGCGCAGAAAGTCGCGGCCTGGGATTTCATCCGCTTCATGCTCGCCAAGCCGGAGGTGTGGCTGGACAAGGTGGGCTTCGTGCAGCCGATCAAGGGCGTCGACCAAAGCGACGTCGCCAAGAAGTTCCCGTACTTCGCCGTCCACATGCGCGACGTCTCGACCGGGTCCTGGTACATTCGCTCCGAGTTCACCAACGAGATCGGCCAGGCGCTCGGGCGAGCCATCGAGCGGGTGGTGTACGACGGCGCCGATCCCAAAGCCTCGCTCGATCAGGCGCAGGCCGAGGTCGAAAGGGTTCTCAAGAAGTAACGAAAGCGGGGGGCCGCGGGCGGGCGCGAGCCCGGCGGCGGCGCGCGGCTCTGCGCAACGTCTCCCGGCGCCGCGCAGGCGGAAGGAGCCTCAGGTGTCCTCGGCAGTGCGTGCGGAACCCCTGACCGCGCGGCGACGGCTGCACATCGGCCTCGGCGTGAAACAGGCGGCGTTCGGCTACGCGATCCTGTTTCCGACGCTCGCCGTTCTCGCCGTCTTCCGCTTCGTGCCGATGTTGCAGGCGTTCGTCATCAGCTTCACCAAGTACGATCTCATCCATCCGCCGCAATTCGTCGGCTTCGCCAATTTCGTCGACCTTGTTCGCGATCCGCTGTTCCTCAACTCCATGCGGGTGTCGCTGACCTACGTGGTCTTCAGCGTGTTGCCGGTGTGGCCGCTGTCCCTGGCGCTCGCCGTGCTGTTCAACCGCAGTCTCCTCGTCAAGAACCTGCTGCGATCGGCGGTGTTCATGCCGGTGGTGATGCCCGCGGTCGTGATGGCGGTGGTGTGGACCTTCATGTATCACCAGGACGGCGTCATCAACACGGTTCTCGGCTGGGCCGGCATCGATCCCGTGCCCTGGCTGCGCAGCAGTTCGACCGCGCTGTGGGCGGTGATCCTGATCGGCATCTGGCGCGCCACTCCTTATTACATGGTGATTTTCCTGGCCGGCCTGCAGGCGATCCCCGCCCAATACTATGAAGCCGCCGAAATCGACGGCGCCGGCAAATGGACGAGCTTCTGGTACATCACGCTGCCGCTGCTCAGGCCGACGACGCTGCTGGTCATGGTGATGACCGTGATCGTGGCGATGAAGGTGTTCGCGGTGCCGCTGATCATGACCGGCGGCGGGCCGGCGGATTCGACCAGAGTCCTGCCGCTGTTCATCTACCAGACGGCGTTCGAGTTCTTCGACATGGGGCGGGCCGCCGCCATGAGCATGTTCCTGTTCGCGGCGGTCATCCTCTTCACCGTCGCGCAGATCCGCATTTTCACGCGGGGCGAGGACTAGGATGGGCAACGCCGGCGCAGTTGCGGCGACGCCGCGCACGCCCAAGCGAACGGCGGCCTTCGCCCTTTGGACGACCCGTCGTCGCGGCGGCATCCTCGCGCATGGGCTCGTGCTCGCGGCGGTGCTGATTTCGCTGCTGCCCTATTACTGGATGGTGTCGTCCTCGCTCAAGACGATAGCGAACATGTTCGTCATTCCGATCCAGTGGATTCCCGACCCGGTCAACTGGCGATCCTACATCCTCGCCTGGAATGCCCAGGACTTCGGCCGCTATTTCCTCAACAGCGGGGTGGTTGCCGTGGGCATCACGCTCGGCAACCTGCTGCTGGCGTCGCTTGCCGGCTACAGCCTGGCGAAGTTCCGCTACCTCGGGCGCGGCGTTCTGTTCATCCTGATCTTGAGCACCATGATGCTTCCGTTGGAAGTCACCATGGTCCCGCTGTTCCTGATCATCAAGCGGCTGGATTGGGTGAACAGCTATCAGGGCCTGATCGTGCCCTTCCTGGTGGACGGATTCGGCGTATTCCTGATGCGCCAGTACATCCTTGCGATCCCCAAGGACCTGATCGATTCGGCGCGGATCGACGGAGCGTCGGAGTTTCGCATCTACTGGCAGATCGTTCTTCCGCTGTGCCGGCCGGCGCTGGTCGCTTTGGGCGTCTTCACCTTCCGCGAAGCCTGGGACATGTACATCTGGCCGCTGATCATCATCAGCAAGGATTCGCTGCGCACCGTGCCGCTCGCCATCTCGCTGTTCATGAGCAGCTACGGCACCGCCTGGGACCAGCTGATGGCGATCGCCACGCTCGGCACGATTCCGATGATCCTGCTGTTCTTCTTCCTGCAACGCGCCTTCATTCAGGGAGTGGCCGCGACCGGTCTCAAGGAGTGAACGTGCCGACCTGATGCGCGCACGGCTGACCCTCGGCAACGATGCGAAAGGACAATGCCATGGCAACAGCTTTCCCGACCCAAATCCGGGCGGCGCCGCTGCCGCAGCAGATGCGCGCCCTGGTGCTAACCTCCCCCGGCAAGTTCGCCATCCAAACGGTGCCGGTTCCGCGGCCGCAAGCGCTCGAGGTGCTGTGCAAAGTGCGGGCGGTGGCGATCTGCGGCAGCGACCCGGAGGTCATCCGCGGCGACCTCGCCGGCACCTGGCCTCCCGCCTATCCGTTCATCCCCGGCCACGAATGGGCCGGAGAGGTGATCGCGGCCGGCGCCGGCGTCGTCGATCTCAAACCCGGCGATCGGATCGCCGGACAGGCGCATTGCGGCTGCGGAACCTGCCCCAACTGCATGGAGGGGCGCTACACGATCTGCGAGAACTACGGTCGGCCGGAGGCCGGCCATCGTCACTACGGCTTCCGCACCAACGGGGCTTACGCGCAATACGCGGCGTATTCGGTCAAGAGCGTGAACCTGATGCCGGCCGACGTGAGCTTCCGCGAGGGGGCGCTCGTCGACACGGCCGGGGTGGTGCTGCACGGCCTCGAATTGTCCGGCGTCACGCCGGGAGGCAGCGTGGCGGTCATCGGGCCCGGTCCGATCGGTCTGATCGCGATGCGCATGGCGCGCCTGTTGGGGGCGACAAAGGTGATCGCGGTCGGGCGCGGCGCGCGGCTGGAAGCGGCGCGCCAGGCGGGCGCCGACGCGCTCGTGAACTTCGAGGACGTCGATCCGGTCCAGGCGGTGCGGAACGCCACGCACGGCCGCGGCGTCGACGAAGCCGTCGAATGCTCGGGCGCCGCCGGGACGTTCCGGCAAGCGGTGGAGATGGTGCGCAAGGGCGGCCGCGTGGCGCTGCTGGGCGTGCCGCCCGACCGCGTCGTCGAACCGCTGCCGTTCAAATACGTCGTGCACAACGAGATCGCGATCTTCGGTGCGCGCGCCAACCCGAACGTCTCGCGCAAGGTGATCAGCCTGATGGCGACGAAACAGCTGCGGGTCGACGACCTCGTGACCCACAGGTTCTCCTTGGAAGATTTCGCCGCCGCACTCGACACCTTCGTCAATCGGCGCGACGGCGCGATCAAGGTCGTGGTCGAGCCGAACTGATGCTCGTCTACGTCGGAACCTATACCGAGCCGATCCGGTTCGGAACCGGTCAGGTTCTCGACGGGAAAGGGGAAGGAATCTACGCGTTTCGCCTGGACCCGGAGACCGGCGCGCTGGAATTGGTCGGCAAGACGGTCGACGTCGCCAACCCGTCCTATCTGGCTTTCGACGCGACGCAGCGATTTCTCTACGCCGTCAACGAATTGAAGTCGTACCAGGGACATCCGACCGGAACGGTGAGCGCATTCGCGCTCGACCCGACGACGGGGGGACTCAAGTTTGTGAACAAACAGCCGACCCGCGGCGCCGACCCCTGCCACGTCACGGTGCACCCCGAGGGCAAATACGTGTTCGTGGCCAATTTCACGAGCGGGAGCATCGGCGTGCTTCCGGTGCGCGACGACGGCGGCCTGCAGGAAGCGAGCGACTTCGTCCAACATCACGGTTCGAGCATCGATCCGGTCCGTCAGAACGGTCCGCACGCCCACTCCGTCACGCTCGACGCATCGGGACGATACGCGTTCGTTCCCGACCTTGGGCTGGACAAGGTCGTCATCTATCGATTCGATGCGGTGCGCGGGACGCTGGCGCCGAACGGCGCTGCGTGGATCAGGATGAAACCGGGGTCGGGGCCTCGCCTCTTGGCGCTCGATCCCGGCGGCACGACCGCTTATCTCGTCAACGAACTCAGCTCGACGATTGCGGTCCTCTCGTTGGACCGCAGCGTCGGCGGTTTGCGCGAGCTGCAGATGGTCTCGACCCTGCCGGCGGGATTTGCCGGCCGCAGCACCTGCGCCGACGTCCAGGTCTCCCCGTCGGGCAGGTTCGTTTACGCCTCCAACCGCGGGCACGACAGCATTGCCGTTTATCGCGCCGACCGACGCACCGGCACGTTGA
>DASPVJ010000301.1:0-5781 GCA_035622435.1 Xanthobacteraceae bacterium
CAAGAGGAGACCGGATCGCAATCGTTCGTCCCGACCGACCCGAAGGACGACAAGGCGCTCAACATGGCCCTCGAGCTGCTGCGCGGCACGGCCGTCAACGCGGCCTTCCCGCCGAATCCCAAGGCGGCGGTTCCGAACTGAGCCAATCCTGTTAAATCCCTCCTCCGCGAAGCGGGGGAGGGTGGCGAGCGAAGCGAGCCGGGTGGGGGCCTGCTAACCACTCCACCCGGTCGGCCTTCGGCCGTCCACCCTCCCCCTGCGGGCCTGCGCGGAGGGATTCCCCGCGCGTGCTAGAATCCTCCAATGATTCGCAGGGGTTCGAAGCCGTGACGGCGGACGACCTGAGCGCCCCTCTTGGCACCGGCAAGCCTAAGCGGCGGCGCTTCATGCTGCCGGCCCTGGTGCCGCGGGCGCTCGCGGGCGCGCTCGCCGCATGCCTGGCGGTTTTCGCCCTGTGGGCGCTCCTCGTCGACGATCCGTTCGGCGGCGAGCCGGTGGCGGTGGCGCCGGTCAAACTGCAGGTGGCGACAGCGGGCAAGGCCGGCGAGGCCGCTCCCACTCCGGCGCAAGCCAAGCGCGACACCCCCGCCCAACCGGCGGAACCCGCGACGGAAAAGGCCGCGCCGCCCGGCAGCAGAACCGTCACCATCATCGACGGAGTCAGCGGCAAGCGCGAGGACGTGTTCGTGACGGACACGCCGCAGGCGGGACCCGGCGTCGACGAGCACCTGACCGAGTCCTCGCCCTACGGCGCCATCCCGACGGTCGGGCCGGACGGCGCGCGCGCAGCCGACGTCTACGCGCGGCCGGTCAAAGCCGCGGCCAACGGCCCGCGCGTCGCCATCATGGTCGGCGGGCTCGGCATCAGCGCGGCCACCACCGGCGAGGCGCTCGCCAAGCTGCCCGCCGCCGTGACCCTGGCGTTCACGCCCTACGGCCGCGACGTCGAGCGGGTGGCGGCGCGCGCCCGCGGCGAGGGCCGCGAGATCGTCCTGCAGGTGCCGATGGAGCCGTTCGATTATCCCGACAACGACGCCGGCCCGCAGACGCTGCTCACCTCGCTCTCGCCCGAGCAGAATCTCGACCGGCTGCATTGGGCGATGAGCCGGCTCCAAGGCTACGTGGGCATCGCCAATTACATGGGGGCGCGCTTTACCGCCTCCGAGCAGGCGCTCGGCCCGGTCATGCGCGACGCCGGCAAGCGCGGCCTCATCTACGTCGACGACGGCACGTCCGCGCGCAGCCTCACCAGCCAGATCGCCGGCGCCAGCAACATGCCGTTCGCCAAGGCCAACATCGTGCTCGACGCCGTGCCGACGCCGATCGAGATCGACAACGCGCTGGCCCGGCTCGAGGCTATGGCGCGCGAGCGCGGGCTCGCCATCGGCGTCGCGACCGCCTTGCCGGCGTCGATCGACCGCATCGCCCAATGGGCGAAGGCGGCGGCCGGGCGCGGCATCGTCCTCGTGCCCGTCAGCGCGGTTACAAACAAGCCGAAGGCGACCTGATCTCGACAAACAAGCCGGGGCCGTGCTTGTTGGCGGCAACGCCGGCGCAAGGTTAGCGTTGCCCATGTCCCGCTACGAGGAACTTCCCTACCGCCCCTGCGTCGGCACCATGGTGCTCAACCGCGACGGCCTCGTGTTCGTCGGCCGCCGCTTCGATGGGCCCGAGCACGTCGATCCCGGGCATCCCTGGCAAATGCCGCAGGGCGGGCTCGACCCCGGCGAGGATCCCTATCGGGCGGCGCTGCGCGAGCTTGCCGAGGAGACCAACATCGTCTCGGTCGAACTCATCGCCGAAGCGCGCGATTGGTTCGCCTACGACCTGCCGCCGAAGGTCGCCGCCCGGGCCTGGGGCGGCCGCTATCGCGGCCAGAAGCAGAAATGGTACGCGCTGCGTTTCACCGGCCGCGAGAGCGAGATCGACGTGGTGCATCCGGCCGGAGGACACGAGCCGGAGTTTGCCGCGTGGCGATGGGAGCCGATGCGCAACCTTCCCGACCTGATCATTCCGTTCAAGCGCGCGGTCTACGAACGCGTCGTCGCCGAGTTCATGCATTTGGTTTGATGCAGGGATATCGGCCTGCCCGTCATAGCGAGCGAAGCGACGCAATCCAGGGGCAACGCGCGCGGCTGTAGCCTGGATTGCTTCGTCGCCCTCAGGGGCTCCTCGCAATGACGCACACTCGCGCCCGTAATGACGATCAATTCGCGAGGGCGGCTTGCAGCGCCTTGAGCTGCTCGAGCTTTTCCCGCGCCTTGTCGCGCGCGGCATCGTCGGCGGCGTCCGCCAGGTCCTCTTCGCTGTCCTTGATCCCGGCCGCAAGGCTGGTGCGGTCGAACTCCTCGACCGGCACCGCCGTGTCGGCCAGCACGGTCAGGCCTTGGGCATTGACCTCGGCGAATCCGCCGACGACCACGATGCGCTTGGGCTCGCCCGCCGCGCGGATCGTCAAGATGCCGGGCCGCAGCATGGCGATCAGCGGCGCGTGCTGCGCGAGCACGCCGAAATCGCCCTCGGAGCCCGGGACGTCGACCTGCTCGACGTTGCCGGCGAAGACCAGCCGTTCCGGCGAAACGAGGTCGAAGCGAAACTCGGCCATGGCCGACCTTTATAATTGGGGCATGATCTTTTCCGAAAACCGGTACCCACTTTTCGGGATCATGCCCTACGCCGCCTCGGCGGCGAGCTTCTTGCCCTTCTCGACCGCCTGCTCGATGGTGCCCACCATGTAGAAAGCGGCTTCCGGCAGGTGGTCGTAGTGGCCCTCGCACAGGCCCTTGAAGCCCTTGATGGTGTCGGCCAATTCGACGAACACGCCGGGCGAGCCGGTGAACACCTCGGCGACATGGAACGGCTGCGACAGGAACCGCTCGAGCTTGCGCGCGCGCGCCACCGTGACCTTGTCCTCTTCCGACAGCTCGTCCATCCCTAGGATCGCGATGATGTCCTGGAGCGATTTGTAGCGCTGCAGGATCTGCTGCACCTGCCGGGCGACCTGATAGTGCTCCTCGCCGACGACGCGCGGATCGAGCATGCGCGAGGTGGAATCGAGCGGGTCGACCGCCGGGTAGATGCCCTTCTCGGCGATCGCGCGCGACAGCACCGTGGTGGCGTCGAGGTGGGCGAACGAGGTTGCCGGCGCCGGATCGGTCAGATCGTCGGCCGGCACGTAGATCGCCTGCACCGAGGTGATCGATCCCTTGGTGGTGGTGGTGATGCGCTCCTGCAGCGCGCCCATGTCGGTCGCCAAGGTCGGCTGGTAGCCGACCGCGGAGGGAATGCGGCCGAGCAGCGCGGAGACCTCCGAGCCGGCTTGGGTGAAGCGGAAGATGTTGTCGACGAAGAACAGCACGTCCTGGCCCTGGTCGCGGAAGTATTCGGCGACGGTGAGCCCGGACAGGCCGACGCGAGCGCGCGCGCCGGGCGGCTCGTTCATCTGCCCGTACACCAGCGCGCATTTCGAGCCTTCAGCCGAGCCGTTGTTCTTCTTCGGGTCCTTGTTGACGTTCGACTCGATCATCTCGTGATAGAGGTCGTTGCCCTCGCGCGTGCGCTCGCCGACGCCGGCGAACACCGAATAGCCGCCGTGCGCCTTGGCGATGTTGTTGATCAGCTCCATGATGATCACGGTCTTGCCGACCCCGGCGCCGCCGAACAAGCCGACCTTGCCGCCCTTGGCGTAGGGCGCGAGCAGGTCGACCACCTTGATGCCGGTGACCAGGATTTCCGCCTCGGTCGACTGATCGGTATAGGCCGGCGCTTCCTGGTGGATGGCACGCTTCTCCACGAACTTGACCGGCCCCGCTTCGTCGACCGGCTCGCCCACCACGTTGATGATGCGCCCGAGCGTGCCGTCGCCGACCGGAACCGCGATCGGCTGGCCGGTGTCGACCACCTCCTGTCCGCGCACCAGGCCTTCGCTGGTATCCATCGCGACCGTGCGCACGGTCGATTCGCCGAGCTGCTGCGCCACTTCGAGCACGAGGCGACGGCCCTGGTTCTCGGTCTCCAGCGCGTTGAGGATCGCCGGCAGATGGTCCGCGAAGTGCACGTCGACGACGGCGCCGATGACTTGGGTGATGTGTCCGACTGGCCTGGCCATCATTGTCCTCGTTATCTGCGCATGATCTTGTCCGAAAACCGGTTCCCACTTTTCGGGATCATGCGATACGGGATAGGGTCACAACGCTTCGGCGCCGGAGATGATCTCGATCAGCTCCTTGGTGATCATCGCCTGGCGCGTGCGGTTGTAGAACAGCGTCTGCTTGCGGATCATTTCGCCGGCATTGCGGGTAGCGTTGTCCATGGCGGTCATCTGCGCGCCGTAGAACGAGGCGACGTTCTCGAGCAATGCCCGGAAGGTCTGCACCGCGACGTTGCGCGGCAACAGCGCCGCCAGGATGTCCTCTTCGTCGGGCTCGAACTCGTAGGATGCATCGCCGTTGTCCGCCGAAGCCTCGTCGAAACGCGGCGGAATGATCTGCTGGGCGGTCGGAATCTGCGCGATCACCGACTTGAAACGGGCGAAGAACAGGGTGCACACGTCGAAGCCGCCGGCCTCGAACAGCTTGATGATCTTCGCGCCGATCTCCTGCGCGTGGCCGATCTGGATCGTGCGCACCGAGCGCAGCTCCACGGTCTCGACGATCTGCTTTTCGTAGCTGCGCCTGAGCTGGTCGAAGCCCTTGCGGCCGACGCAGAAGAACTTGACCTGCTTGCCTTCGTTGGTGAGCGCGATGGCGCGCTCGCGCGCGAGCCGCACGATCGACGAGTTGAACGGGCCGCAGAGCCCGCGGTCGCCGGTGCACACGACGAGCAGATGCACCTGATCGCTGCCGGTGCCGGCAAGGAGCTTGGGGGCGGTATCGAGCCCCTTCACCGCCGCCGCGATGTTGCGCAGCACCTTGGCCATGTGGTCGGCGTAGGGCCGCGCCGCCTCCGCCGCCGCCTGGGCGCGGCGCAGCTTCGAGGCCGAGACCATCTGCATGGCCTTGGTGATCTTCTGCGTCGCCTTGGTGGAGGCGATGCGGTTGCGCAGGCTCTTGAGGCTAGGCATGGCTCGGATGACGGACGACAGATGACGGAGGACGGATCGTCCTCAGCAGTCACGCATCATCTTGTGTCCGTCCTCTGTCCTCCGTTCTCTGTCATCCGTCTACGCGAATGTCTTGGCGTAGCCTTCGACCGCGGCCTTGAGCTTGGCGGCCGTGGCGTCGGAGAGGTCGCCGCTCGAGCGGATATCCTCGAGGATCGCTCCTTGCTGGGTGCGTAGCAGCGAAAGGAGGCCCTGCTCGAAGGCGCGCACGCGCGCGACCGGGATCGGATCGAGATAGCCGTTGACGCCCGCATAGATCACGCAGACCTGCTCCTCCATCTTGAGCGGCGAGAATTGCGGCTGCTTGAGCAGCTCGGTCAGGCGCGAGCCGCGATTGAGCAGCCGTTGCGTGGTGGCGTCGAGGTCGGAGCCGAATTGAGCGAAGGCCGCCATCTCGCGATATTGGGCGAGCTCGCCCTTGATGCGGCCGGCGACCTTCTTCATCGCCTTGGTCTGCGCGGAGGAGCCAACGCGGGACACCGACAGACCGACGTTAACGGCCGGCCGGATGCCCTGGTAGAACAGGTCGGTCTCCAGGAAGATCTGGCCGTCGGTGATGGAGATGACGTTGGTCGGAATATAGGCCGACACGTCATTGGCCTGCGTCTCGATCACGGGGAGAGCTGTCAGCGAGCCCGAGCCGTTGTCCTTGTTCAGCTTGGCGGCGCGCTCCAAGAGCC
>DASPVJ010000302.1:0-17185 GCA_035622435.1 Xanthobacteraceae bacterium
GATCTTGCGCGGGCAGCGCTCGGAATAGCGGCAGGGCGGGAGATCCGCGCGTCGCAGATCCGGCAGCGACCCGGGGATCGAGGCGAGCGCGTCGAGGCTCGCGGCCGCGTCCGGGGTCGCGGCGATCAGCTCCGCCGTGTACGGATGGGTCGGATGTTCGATCAGCTCGCGGGTTGGCGCGTTCTCGACCACGTGGCCGGCGTGCATGACGACGATGCGGTCGGCGCGCTGGCCGGCGAGCGCCAGATCGTGGGTGATGAAGATGGTCGCCATGCCGCTCTCGCCGGCGAGTTCGCCGATGATGTCCATGATCACCGCCTGGGTGGTGACATCGAGCCCGGTGGTCGGCTCGTCGGCGATCAGCAACGCCGGGCGCGCGGCGAGCGCGATCGCGATCATCACCCGCTGGCACATGCCGCCGGACATTTCGAACGGATAGGCCTTGGCGCGGCGGGCCGGATCGGTGATGCCGACCGCGCGCAGCAGGTCGATCGCGCGCGCCGGCGCCTCGGCGCGGGTGACGTTGCCGTGGCGCAGGAGCACGTCGGCGATCTGCATGCCCACCGGGCGGATCGGATTGAGCGCGGTGCGCGGGTTCTGGAAAATCATGGCGATCTCGCGCCCGCGCACCTCGGCAAGCTGGCCCAGGCTCGCGGAAATGAGGTCGAGGGCGCCGAGCACCGCGCGGCCGGCGGTGATGCGGCCGGCGGGATCGAGGATGCCCATCAGCGCATAGGCGGTCACCGACTTGCCCGAGCCGGACTCGCCGACGATCGCCAACGTCTCGCCCTTGCCGACCGCAAAGCTCACCGCCTCGAGCGCCTTGACGACGCCGGCGCGGGTGCGGAACTCGACCGCGAGGTCCTCGACCAGCAGCGCGGGAACCGCGCTCACGTGCGCCTCCGCGGATCGACGATGTCGCGCAAGCCGTCGCCGAGCAGATTGAAGCAGAACACGGCGATCATCAGCGCCAGGCCGGGAAAGAACGCGATCCACCACTCGCCCGACACCATGAAGGCCGCGCCCTCCGCCACCATGATCCCCCACTCGGCGGTGGGCGGGCGCACGCCGAGGCCGATGAAGGAGAGGCCGGCGGCGTTGAGGATGGCGTAGCCCATGGTGAGCGACATCTGCACCACCAGGATCGGGAACACATTGGGCAGCACCTGGAAGCCGAGGATGCGCAGGTTGCCGTTGCCGGAGAGCCGCGCCGCCTCGACGAAGCCGGCCTCGCGCCGCACATTCGCTTCCGCCCGCGCGACCCGCGCGTAGAGCGGGAAGTTCACGATCGCGGTGGCGATCACGATGTTGGTGACGGTGTTGCCGAGCGCCGCCACGATGCCCATGGCGAGCACGAACAACGGAAACGCCATGATGGTGTCGGCGATGCGGCCGACGATGCGGTCGGTCCAGCCGCCGAAGAAGCCGGCGGCGACGCCGGCGAGCCCGCCGATGACGAAGACGAGCACGACCGACCACACGGCGATGCCGAAGTCGAGGCGCGTCCCCACCACCACGCGGCTGAAAATATCGCGGCCGAGCTGGTCGGTGCCGAACCAGTGGCGCAGCGACGGGGATTTCAGCGCCTCGACGGTGTCGCTCGCCAGCGGATCGATCGGCACGACGTAGGGGCCGACGAGCGCCACCAGCACGATCAGCACGAACAGCGCGAAGGCGAGCCCGGTGACCGGATTCTCGCCGATCACGTAGCGGGCGTGCCGCATGGTGGCGGCGAGCGCGGTCATGGGGCGGGCCACTCAAAAAACGTCATCCTGAGGAGCTCGCGCGACGAAGTCGCGCGAGCGTCTCGAAGGATGGAAGCGAGCGCGGTGGATGTGGCCATCCTTCGAGACGGTCGCGCGCGGACGCGCGCGACCTCCTCAGGATGACGGCTGTGTTTGCTGCTCGTACCCATCACGCCTCGATCCTCATGCGCGGGTCGATCAGGCCGTAGAGAATGTCGATCATCAGATTGAGCGCCACGTACATCACCGCCATGGCGAGCACGAAGCCCTGCACCGGGGCGAAGTCGGAGGCGATCAGCGCCTCGACCGCGAACGAGCCGATGCCGGGCCAGGCGAACACCTTCTCGACCAGCACGTTGGCGCCGAGCAGGAACGAAAACACCATGCCGAGCGTGGTGACGACCGGCAGCATGGCGTTGCGGAACGCGTAGGTGACCGTGATGGTGAACGGGCTCAAGCCCGACGCGCGCGCGGTGCGCACGAAGTCGGAGGAGAGCACGGCAAGCATCGAGGCGCGGGTCATGCGGGCGATCGGCGCCAGCGAGAAAATGCCCAAGGTGAGCGCCGGCAGGACGAGCTGGCTCAGGCTCGCGCGGAACGTTTCGCCGTCGCCGGCGATCAGGCTGTCGATCAGATAGAATCCGGTCACGGTCGGCGGCGGGCTGAAGAAAATATCGAGCCGGCCGAGCGGCGCCGGCGCCCAGCCGAGCAGATAATAGAACACGTAGACCAGGATCAGCCCGGTGAAGAACACCGGCAGCGACACGCCGGCGGTGGCGACGACGCGGCACACGTGGTCGATCAGCGATCCCGGCCGGGTCGCCGCCAGGATGCCGAGCGGCACGGCGATGCCCATGGAGACGATGAGGCCGAGGAGGGTCAGCTCGCCGGAAGCCGGCAGCCGGTTCCTGATCTCGGCGATGACCGGCTGGCCGGTGGTGAGCGAATTGCCGAGGTCGCCGTGCGCGAGGTCGCGCACGTAACGGACGAACTGCTCGGGCAGCGACTTGTCGAGGCCGAGCTTCACGCGCACTTCCTCGACCGCCTCTTTGGTGGCGGCCGGACCGGCGAAATAGGCGGCCGGATCGCCGGGCAGGGCGCGGGTGAGCAGGAACGTGACGATGACCACGCCGATCAGGCTCGGCACCGCCATCAGCAAGCGCTTGAGGATCAGCGTAGCCACAAGCTACACCGTCATCCTGAGGAGGTCGCGCGCGCTTGCGCGCGATCGTCTCGAAGGATGGAAGCAAGCTCGGCGCGTATGGCCATCCTTCGAGACGCTCGGCGCTTCGCGCCGAGCTCCTCAGGATGACGGCGGAGGAATTTCATCGCTCTGCTCACCCCTTCGCCAGCGAGCGGTAGTCGAGCCGGCGGTGGAACCAGTAGCGGTAGCCGGCGATGCTCTTTTGCATCGCCACGTTCAGATAGGGTTGATAGAGCGGCACGCGCGGCACCTCGACGAAGGCCTTTTCGACGAAGCCCTTGACGTCCTTGTCGTAGGCGGCGGTGTCGCCGTTGGCGGCCGCCGCGCGGGCGCCGTCGATCAGCGCGTCCATCTCCTTGTTCTGGTAGCTCATCGTGTTGAACACGGCGTTCTGGCCGTGATAGGTCCAGAAGAAGAAGTACTCCGGATAGTCGAGCCAGCCGGAGAACACGTTGGCGATCAGGGGCAGCTCCTTCTTGAGCAATTCGTTGCGCCAGTTGGCGCCGGGAATCTTGTTGATGGTGGTCTTGATGCCGACTTGCGCCAGGCTTTCCTGCAGCAGCACGCACAAGGGCTCGCCGACGACCGCGAAGCCGATGTCGAACGACAGGGTGGTCTCGAAACCGCTGCCGTAGCCCGCCTCGGCCAGCAGCGCCTTCGCCTTGGCGAGGTCGGTGTTGTAGCCGTGCGGCTGCGGCCACGCGACCGCGATCGGCGTCTCCGGCGCCGCCCCGAACATCGGCTTGGCCTGGCCGAACATCACGGCGTCGAGGATTTTCTGATAGGGGATGGCGTAGGCCACCGCTTGGCGCACCTTGATGGCGTCGAACGGCGGCTTGGTCACGTTCATGCCGATGTACTGAATGCCGTTCGAGATCGGCGTCGACACGATCTTGAGCTTGGCTTCCTGCTTCATCTCGGCGAAGTCTTTGGGCGGCAGCTCGAACGAGATGTCGGCGTCGCCGCGCTCGAGCAGCGCCCGGCGGTTGCCGGCGGACGGGACCATGCGCCAGATCACCCGCTTGAGCTTGGGCAGCGGACCGCTCTTCCAATCGTCGTTGCGCGTGTAGGTCAGCTCGCTGCCGGGCTGCCAGGTCGCCACCTTATAGGCG
This sequence comes from Xanthobacteraceae bacterium, assembly GCA_035622435.1. GTDB lineage: Bacteria > Pseudomonadota > Alphaproteobacteria > Rhizobiales > Xanthobacteraceae > AP-16. The sequence goes on from DASPVJ010000302.1 coordinate 4,062, forward strand.
CCGCCGCCGGCGATGTTGGTCTTGGTGTAGTCGAGCCCCCACGGGTCGTTCGCCGCCGCCTTCGCCTTGATCAGCTCGGAATTCATGATGCAGGGCACGACGACGGCGAGGTCGGGGATGGTCAGCCGGTCCTTGCGGATGAAGTCGATGCGGAAGGTGTGGTCGTCAACGGCGACGAACTGCTCCACCTTCTCGAGCGAGCCCGCCTTCATCTGGAAGGTCGGGAAGCCGCCGACCGTCACCGCGCGGTCGAACGACCATTTGACGTCCTTGGCGGTGACCGGCGTGCCGTCGTGGAACGTCGCGTCCTTGCGCAGCTTGAAGGTCGCCGACATGTCGCCGATCGTCCATTCCTCGGCGAGTTCGGGCGCAAATTTGTCGCGGTCGTAATAGTCGTAGCCGTCCGGCATCGCCTTCATGGCGTGGGTGATGAGCCGGTCGTAGCAGTTCCACGACACTTCGTAGCTCGGCACGATGGCGCCGACGGTGTGGATGTCGAGGCTGTTGGGGCCGCTCTCGGTGATGATGAGGAGCGTCTCCTGGCGCAACTGGGCGTTGGCCGGAGAGAAGACCGCGGGCGCCGGAAAGAGGCTGCCGGCCGCAACCGCCGTCATCGACTTGAGGAATTCGCGACGCTTCATGGCAGCCTCCCGGCACGGTCCGATGACGATCTGACGCAGAGTCGGCAAAGGCCATGCCAGGGCGGCGGAGCCTGCGGTCGCGGTCGGTAAAGGGTTGGCGGATTTGATAAAAATCAGGCGGCCCATGGTCCCGGCCGGCCGCCGCGACCGACCCTACCGACCGGGTGCCCAGCCGGAATCCATGGTTGAACAAAATTTGGGCAGTCGCTTCAAAACAGCAGCCGGCCCGCCACGACGGCCAGCACCGCCGCCAGGGTGAGACGGAGCGCCAGGTCCGGCACGCGGATCGCCACCAGGCTGCCGAGCGCGATACCGGGCAACGAGCCGACGAGCAGCGAGCCGAACAACGGCCAATCGATCGAGCCGAGCGCCCAGTGGCCGACGCCGGCGATCAACGTCAGCGGCACGGCGTGGGCGATGTCCGAGCCGACGACGCGGGCGATCGGCAAATGGGGATAGAGCAGGAGCAGCGCCGTCACCCCGAGGGCGCCGGCACCGACCGAGGAGATCGTCACCATCACGCCGAGAGCGGCGCCGACCGCGATGGTCAAGGTCGAAACGCGCCCGGCACCGAGCGCGCCGACGCGCTGGGCGTAACGGGCGAGAATCTGCCGGCGAAAGACCAGCGCCGCACAGGTCGCCAACAGCGCGAGGCCGAGCAGGGTCGTGATCAAATGGTTGGTGCCGTAACTCTGCATGTCGAAGCGCGAGAGCACCAGCAGGGTGAGCGCCGTCGCCGGTACGCTGCCGGCGGCGAGCCGGCGCACCACGCGCCAGTCGACCGTGTGCAATAGGCCGTGCACGGCGGTGCCGCCGGTCTTGGTGACGCAGGCGTAGAGCAGATCGGTGCCGACGGCGGTCGAGGCCTGGATGCCGAACAGCAGGATGAGCAGCGGCGTCATCAACGCGCCGCCGCCGACCCCGGTCATGCCGACCAGCGCGCCGACCACGAACCCGCACACCGAATAGAGCGGATCGATCGCCTCGATGAGATGCATGGATCGGCCGTGCCGCTCGCCCAATCCTCCCCACCGCCGTCATCCTGAGGAGCTCGGCGCGCAGCGCCAAGCTCCTCAGGACGACGGCGGAGATGAGTTGACTATAGCAGCGAACCGCTCGCCAAGGAGTCGGTCCGTGCGCGCGCAAGCCGCGCCCGCAGGGCGGTGGCACGGCCGTCGCCGGTCGGCTGGTAGAACACGCTGTAGCGCCGCGCGGCCTGGGCAAAAGCCGCCGCGTCGGCGTCCTTGGTCACCTCGAAGGCGTCGAAGCCGGCGCGCAGCAGGAACAGGAACTGGTCGCGCAGCACCTGGCCGGTGGCACGCAGTTCGCCGCGAAAGCCGTAGCGCTCGCGGATGAGGCGCGCCTGGCTGAACGCGCGGCCGTCCTTGAAGTTAGGGAACACCAGCGCGACCAGGGCGAGGCGGTCGAGATGCGGCGCAAGCTCCGCGACCTTGCGGTTGTTGGGCCAGACGACGCCGGCCGGTCCCACGCGCCGGACGAACGCGTCGGCGTCGGCGAGGAAGCGCGCCGCCGATACGATGACCGGCAGCCGGTCGGGAACCGGCGCGTCGTCGGCGACGCGGGCGAACCCGTCCTCGACGATGCGCCCCGCCTTAACGAGCTGCATGGATGCGCTCCTTGAACGGCTCGAGGCCGACGCGCTTGACGGTGTCGATGAAGATTTCGCCCGGACGCTGGCGCAGCTCCACGTAGGCGGCGACGATGTCCTCGACCACGTCGACGACTTCGCCGGACGGCACCGCCGGCCCCAGCAGCGCGCCCAGTTCCGCGTTCTCGTCGGCGCGGCCGCCGATCGACACCTGATAATATTCCTCGCCGTTCTTTTCGACGCCGAGAATGCCGATGTGGCCGACGTGATGATGGCCGCAGGCGTTGATGCAGCCGGAAATGTTGATGTGCAGCCGGTTAAGCCCGCGGGCGAGATCGAGATCGCGGAAACGGCGCGTCAGCTCCTGCGCCACCGGGATCGAGCGCGCGTTGGCGAGCGCGCAATAATCGAGGCCCGGGCAGGCGATGATATCCGACACCAGGCCGATGTTGGGGGTCGCGACCCCGACGGCGTCGAGCGCGCGCCACAGGTCGTGCAGGTAACGCTGCTGGACGTGGGGCAGCACCAGGTTCTGCTCGTGGCCGACGCGGATTTCGCCCGAGCTGTAGCGGTCGGCCAAATCGGCGATGGCGTCCATCTGGGCGGCGGTGGCGTCGCCCGGCGTGCCGCCTTCGGGCTTGAGCGACAAGGTGACGATGGCGTAGCCGGGCATGCGGTGGCGCGCGACCGAGTTGCGGTACCAGGCGTCGAACGCGCCATGGGCCGCGCGCGCCTCCACCAATTCAACCGGATCGTCGGCCAGGCGCTCGTAGGCGGGATAGCGGAAGCGCGCCGCGATCTCGGCGATGGTCGCCGGATCGAGCGCCAGCGCGCCGTCCCTGATCGCCTGCCATTCCTGCTCGACCTCGCGGGCGAAGGCTTCGGCGCCAAGCTCGTGCACCAGGATCTTGATGCGCGCCTTGTAGATGTTGTCGCGGCGGCCGTACTGATTGTAGACGCGCAGCACCGCCTCGACGTAGCTGAGCACGTCGCGCTTCGCCAGGAACGGCTTGATGGTCTTGGCGAGGAACGGCGTGCGGCCGAGGCCGCCGCCGACCATGACCTCGAAGCCGGTCTCGCCGGCATCGTTGCGATGCAGCCGGAGCGCCAGATCGTGGATGCGCAGCGCGGCGCGATCGTGCCGCGCGGCGCCGACCGCGATCTTGAACTTGCGCGGCATGAACGTGAACTCGGGATGCAGGGTCACGTGCTGGCGGACGACTTCCGCCCACACGCGCGGATCCTCGACCTCGTCGGGCGCGACGCCCGCCCACTGGTCGGTGGTGACGTTGCGCACGCTGTTGCCGCTCGTCTGCATGCCGTGCAGTCCGACGCGCCCGAGGTCCGCCATCGCATTCGGCAGTTCCCGCAGCTTGATCCAGTGAAACTGAATATTCTGACGCGTGGTGAAGTGCCCGTAGCCGCGGTCGTAACGGCGCGCGACGTGGGCCAACATGCGCAATTGCTCGGACGACAGCGAGCCGTAGGGAATCGCGACGCGCAGCATGTAGGCGTGCAGCTGCAGATAGACGCCGTTCAACAGCCGCAGCGGCTTGAACTCGTCCTCGGTCAGTTCGCCGGACAGGCGGCGGCGCACCTGGTCGCGAAATTCCTCCACCCGCTCGGCGATCAGGGTGCGGTCGAACTCGTCATGCACATACATGGACGGCTCGCGTTTCGATTTCGCTCGGCAGCTCGATGGTCGGACCGGCGGCGCGGATGCGCTCGCGCAGGTTTCCCGGCCGCGGACGGCCGCCGGCAAGTTCGACCGGCGCCACGTAGGGATCGACGATCTTCATCAGGTCGGCGCGGGCGGCCGCAAGCATCGCGGTTGCCGCTTCGCCGGTCGTCGCCACCGCGGCGGCGGCAAGGTCGGTGGTCCACCGCCCGCCGGCGGTGCGATAGATGACGGCGCCGTCGGCGAGCCGGTTGGCCGTGACGACGACCGGGCCGGTGATCTTGAGCTTCTGTTGCAGGGGCGAGGTCATGCGGCCTCGCGGACGACGGCGGCGTCAGGCGCGGCAACGCCGGGAACAACGATGACGGGCACGCCGGCGGCGCCCAGGAACGGGAAGCGGTCGGGATCGGCCTCGCCGCGCACAAGCACCGCGACCCGACGGCCGGCGCGGGCGGCCGCGTGCAGGCGCGCGGTTGCGGCGCGCTCGCCGCCGAAAGCGAGGCGCTCGGCATCGCGCCGCGCGCGATCGAGCACCGCGGCGCCGACGGCGACCTCATGCGCGACCACGTCGGCGTCCTGAAGGGCGTTGAGCGCCCGCAAGGTGAGGAGGTCCGGATCGCCGGGACCGGCGCCGATGAGCACGATTGCGCCGCCGTCGTGTTCGTTGCGGCCGGCATCGCCGACGGCGCGGGCGAGCCTGGCTTCCGCTTCGAGCGGCCGGCCGGCGAGCAGCGCCGCGCCGATCGGCCCGTCGACGACGCGCTCCCAGAACCGCCGGCGCGCCGCATAGGTGCGCACGGTGCCGGCAAGCCGGGCACGGTAGCGTCCCATCAAACCGGCGAGTTCGCCGATGCGCGCGGGCAGCAGCGCCTCGATGCGCGCGCGCAGGCGCCGCGCCAGCACCGGGGCAAGGCCGCCGGTGCCGATCGCCACCACCACGTCGCCGCGATCGACGATCGCGGGAACGATGAAGGTCGAGAGATCCGGCCGGTCGACCACGTTGACCGGGATGCGCAGCGCCCGGGCGCGCGCCGCGATGATCGAGTCCTGGGGCTCGCCGGCTGCAGCGATGACCGCGACTATGCCGGCGAGATCGATGTCGCCGGGTTGCACCCCGGCAACGACTTCGACCGTCCCATCGGCCACGGCGCGGCCCGCCGCCTCATCGTCGACATGCCAGCGCACGCGGGCACCGGCGGCGCCCAGCAGGCGCAGCTTGGCCAAGGCCGCTGCGCCGGACCCCGCGAGCGCCACCGGGCCGGCCGTCAGGTCGAGGAAAACCGGAAGAAACCGCATCGAAACCCCTTCGGGCGCTGGGCAGAATTATTTTCTATATAGGAGGCCGTCGTCCCAATCAAATAGAAGAATATTCTGCCAAATGTACCGACGAATTTGGGAAATTTTCATGGACAAAGCGGGGAAGATCGCGATGGCCGTTCTCGCGCAGGCCCGTGCGCCCACGCCGCTCCCTCAACCATACGCCCTCGTTACCGTTGCGCGGACCGCCGCAGACGGCGCACAATTCGCTCAACAGAGGGCAACGGGGCCAGCGTCCATGAAGGCCATTATCGTGGGCGGCGGCGTCGGTGGGTTGACCACCGCGCTCATGCTGCACGCGCGCGGCATCGACTGCGAGGTGTACGAGCAGGCGGAAACGGTGCGCGAACTGGGTGTCGGCATCAACACGCTGCCGCACGCCATCAAGGAACTCGCCGAACTCGGCCTGCTCGAGCGGCTCGACGCGGTCGGCATCCGCACGTACGAACTGTTCTACACCAACAGGTTCGGCCAGGAGATCTGGCGCGAGCCGCGCGGGCTCGACGCCGGCTACGACCTGCCGCAATTTTCGATCCACCGCGGCCGGCTGCAGGGCGTCATCTATCAGGCGGCGCGCGCGCGCCTGGGCGAGGGGCGCATCTCGACCGGCCATCGGCTCGGCGCGTTCAGCCAGGACGAGGCGGGCGTCACCGCCTATTTCTTCGACCGCAACGGCGCGCACCGGGCGACCGCGCGGGGCGACGTGCTGATCGGCGCCGACGGCATCAACTCGTTCGTGCGGGAGAAGCTCTACCCGAACGAGGGCCCGGCGCGCTGGAACGGCGTCATGCTGTGGCGCGGCGCCATCGACTGGCCGATGTTTCTCACCGGGCGCTCGATGATCGTGGCCGGCGGCATGGCCGCCAAGCTCGTCATCTATCCGATCGGCGAAGGCTCGCGCGACGACCGGCGGCTCACCAATTGGGCGGTCGCCGCCAAGATCGCCGACGGCAACGCGCCGCTGCCGCGCAAGGAAGACTGGTCGCGGCCGGGCCGGTTCGAGGACCTGATGCCGCACCTGCAACGCTTCCTCATTCCCTTCGTCGACGCGCGGGCGCTGGTCGAGGCGACCAACGAGTTCTGGGAATACCCGATGTGCGACCGCGATCCGCTGCCGCGCTGGTCGCACGGCCGGGTCACGTTGCTGGGCGACGCCGCGCACCCGATGTATCCGGTCGGCTCGAACGGCGCCTCCCAGGCGATCCTCGATTCGCGCGTGCTCGCCGACCGGCTCAAGGGGGCCGAGCATCCGCTCGCCGCGCTGTGGGCCTACGAGCAGGAGCGGCTGCCGATGACGGCGGAGATCGTGCGGCTCAACCGCCGCGGCGGCCCGGAAGGGGTGATCGACGCGGTCGAGGAGCGCGCGCCCGACGGGTTTACCAACATCGACGACGTGCTGCCGTTCGAGGAGCGCAAGGCGATCGTGCGCGGCTACGCCTCGACCGCCGGCTTCGCGCGCGAGCAGGTCAACAAGGCAGCGTAGAAACGCAATCGCGGCGCCAAGCACGTCGCGCGGTCGCTTCATTGGGGAACGTAGGAATGTCGAAGACAAGCTTGGCGCTGGGCAATTTCCGCGGCTACTCGATTCTCATCGTCTTGGGGTTCCACTCGGTCATCGCCTACATCGTTTCGCAGCCCGCCGCGCCCCTGCCCTTCGACAGCCCGCCCTACGGCTGGCTGGCGAACCCGATCGTCGATCCCGATCGCTGGCTCGGCTTCGACCTGTTCTGCGCCACCCAGTTTCTCTACATGATGCAGCTGATGTTCTTTCTGTCCGGCCTGTTCGTCTGGCCGAGCCTTCAGCGCAAAGGCGCGCGCGCGTTTCTGTACGACCGCTTCCTGCGCCTCGGCCTCCCGTTCGTGCTGGGGGTCTCTTTGCTGATGCCGGTTGCGTACTATCCGGTCTACCGTCTCACCGCGGCCGACCCGGGCTGGTCGGAATTCCTGCCGCACTGGCTGGCGCTGCCGTTCTGGCCGAGCGGACCCCTGTGGTTCCTGTGGCTGGTGCTGGCGTTCAACGTCGTCGCCGCCGGCCTCTATCGGCTGGTTCCGCGCGCGGGCGAAGTCTTCGCCCGGCTGTCTGCGCGAGCCGGCAGCGATCCCATCCGGTTTTTCATCGTGCTCGCCGCGATTTCGGCGCTCGCCTATGTCCCGCTGGCGCGCGTGTACCCGCCGTGGCAATGGGTGGGATTCGGGCCGTTCCACGTCCAGGCGAGCTTCGCGCCGCAATACGCCATCTATTTCTTTGCCGGGCTCGTGATCGGGACGCATCGGCTCGATCGCGGCCTGCTTGCTGCCGACGGAATGGTGGCGCGACGGTGGGGCCGCTGGATGCTCGGCGCGTTCGCAGCGTTCCTGCTGTGGATCATCCCGACCGCGCTGACCGTGAAGGGGGAAGGCGCACCGCTCCCGGGCCTGCAAATCGCCGCCGACCTCGCCGTGCCGCTGTATGCGGCAGCCGCCTGCATCGGCCTCGCGGCGATCTTCCTGCGCTTCGCCGCCGTGCGCCGGCCGGTCCTCAACGGGCTGTCCGAGAACGCCTACGGCATGTACCTGTTCCACTACGTGTTCGTGATCTGGACGCAATACGCTCTCTACGACGTGGCGCTGCCGGGGATCGCCAAGGGCGCGATCGTGTTCTCCGTGACGCTGGTCCTGAGCTGGGCGACGACGGCCGCGGTGTGCCGCACGTCGATCGGCGAGCGCGTGATCGGCGGACGGCGGGCCGAGCCGGCAGCGGCGAAGCGCGCATTGTCCCCGGAACCGAACCAACCCGTCGCGTGACTCGCGCCCATGCTGCTCGGCCTGCCCCGGTCGTCCGCCGAAATCGAGGCGATCCAAAGCCGGCGCAAGCGCCGCGCGCTGGAGCAGGCGCGCCGCGCGCCGTTCTACGCCGGCACGCTCGACCACGTCGACGCCGACAAGCTCGACGATCCGGACGCGTGGCGCCGCATCCCGATCCTCGACAAGGACATGCTGCGCGGTCTGTCCGACCAGGACTTCTACGGCACCTTCTGCCTGACGCCCGACGACGGCATCGCCGAATTTTGGCGCTCGGGCGGCTCGACCGGCGTGCCGCTGTTCTACCCGCGCAGCTTCGCCGACGTCGACGCCGCCATCCTCGGGTTTTCGCGCATCTTCGCCTGCACCGGCTGCAGCCGCGGCGCGCGCGCGCACGTGTCGTTTCCCCTCGGCATCCATCCGGTCGGCCAGCTGATGGCGCGCTCGGCGATCGCCGCCGGGATTGCGGTGAACTGGGCGGGCTCGGGCACCACCACGCCGTCAGCGATGCAGCTCGACCTGATCGGGCGGCTCAAGCCGTCCATCTGGACCGGCATGAGCAGCTACGGCCTGCACCTTGCGAACCTCGCCGAGGTCCGCGGCATCGATCTCGCCGCCGGCTCGGTCGACACCATCCTGTGCTCGGCCGAACCGCTGTCGGACGCCAAGCGGACGAAGCTCGCCCGCCACTGGGGCGCGCGCGTGTTCGACACGTTCGGGATGACCGAGGCCGGCATGATGGGGGCCGAGGACGAAGCGGGCGGCGGCTTTCGCGTTTGGACCGACATGTACCTGATTGAAGTCATCGATCCGAATACCCTCGGGCCGGTCGGCGAAGGCGAGGTGGGAAGCCTGGTGGTCACGCCGTTGTGGACCAACAACGTGACGCCGTTCCTGCGCTGGAGTTCGGGCGATCTCGTGAGCTGGCGCCGGGGCGAAGAGGACGGACGGCCCTATTCGGTGTTTCCCCGCCTCAAGCATGCGCACCGCACCACCGGGTTCTTCAAGGTGCGCGGCATCAGCCTCAACCACGCCGACGTGGAAGACTTCATGTTCCGCAACGTCGACATCGGCGACTTCAAGGCCGAGGTGACGACCAAGCGCGATCTCGACGTGCTGGTGCTGTCGATCGAAGTGCGGCGCGGGGTCGATGGCGCCGCCGCAGCGGCGGCGCTGCGGCAAGCGGTGAAGGACAGGTTCGAGCTGACGCCCGAAGTCATCGTGATCGAGACCGGCACCTTGGCGCGGGAGTTCGAGGCGAGCGTCAAGACCCCGCGCTTCGCCGACAAGCGGGGGTAGCATTGGCGGAGAAACGACGGGGAACTCCTCTATTCCCCTCCCCCCACGCGCGGAGCGCGTGGTGGGGAGGGGTTAGGGGTGGGGGGTTTGGAGACGCACACGTGACCACGACCACACGCAAACCGGATCGTCGCGTCGCCCAAGCGCGAGCGCTGCGCCGGACCATGACTGACGCAGAGAAGAAGCTGTGGTGGCATCTGCGCCGCCTGCCGATCGACACGGCGCATTTCCGGCGTCAGGCCACGATCGGTCCCTATTTTGCGGACTTCGCCTGCCATCATCATCGTCTCGTGATTGAGGTCGACGACGGCCATCACAACGAAGCCCGGGGGCGCGTTTCCGATGCCGCCAGAACGGCTTTCCTAAATTCGCAGGGGTACCGCGTCCTTCGATTCTGGAACAACGAAGTGCTGAAGGAGATCACTGGCGTCATGGAGGTCATCTATTCGGCGCTCCAGGATGCTGAACCGCCCCCCACCCCTAACCCCTCCCCACCATTCGCTGCGCGAATGGGGGGAGGGGAATAGACGAGCGTGTCGTGGACGAGCACGTCGAGCACGCGCCGCACTTGAGCGAGGACGCGCGCGCCATCCGCAACGCGCTGCGCTTCCGGCCCGAGACGATCGCGCGCGCCGTCGCGGGCGGCCACTGGACCGACGAAACGCTCGCGACCCATCTCGACCGCTGGGCGCGCGAGCGGCCGGTCGCGGTCGCGGTCGCGGCGCCGGGGTATCCGCCGCTCACTTTCGCCGAGGCGCTCGACCGCAGCGAGCGCCTCGCCGCGGCGCTGGCGGCGCACGGGATCGGGCGCGGCGATGTGATTTCGGTGCAGCTGCCGAGCGGGCCCGACTTCATCCTCGTCTACTACGCCGCCGCGCTGATCGGCGCGGTGCTCTCCACCCTGCACATGCCGTACGGGCCGGTGGAGGCGGAGCCGCTGCTGCGCCATGCGCGCGCCCGCGCGGTGGTCTGCGGCGCCGCCACCGACAAGGCCGACCCGCCCGCCATGTTCGCGGCGCTGCGGACGCGCCTGCCGAGCCTGCAGCACGTGATCTCGGTCGGGCCGGCGCGCGCGGGCGTGCTGTCGCTCGCGGACCTCTTCGCGGCGGGCGACCGCGCGGCGCTGCCGCCCGGGCCGGTCGCGGCCGACCCGGCGATCATGTGCTACACCTCGGGCACGTCGAGCGCCCCCAAAGGGGTGCCGCACTCCTGGCAGTCGCTGCTCGCCAACCCGCGCGTCTGCGCGCCCGTCTTCCGGATCGCGCCGGGCGACCGCCTGCTGTCGGGGCCGCCGCTCTCCCACGCGTTCGGCATCTGGGTCGCCAACCTCGCGCTGATGTGCGGGGCGACCCTGCACTGCGTCCCGGCGTTCACGCCGCCGGCTTTGGCGGAGCTCCTGGAAAGTGCGCGCCCGACCCATGCGTTCGCGGCGCCGGCGCACATGGCCGCGCTTCTGCACGGCTCGCTGCTCGACGGGCGCGACCTTTCGAGCATTCGCCAGCTCGTCGCGTCCGGCTCCCATTTCGCTCCCGCGCTCAAGCGCGAGATCGAAGCGAAGCTGCCCGCCGGCACGGTGCTCGAACTGTGGGGCATGACCGAAACCTTTGCGGTCCTGCTGGGAAATCCGGACGACCCGCCGGAACTGCGGCATGGCTTCATCGGCCGCGCCACCGCCGGCAGCGAAGCGCGCGTCGCCACCGCCGACGGACAGGCGCTCCCGGCCGGACAGGAAGGCGAGCTTCAGGTGCGCGGCCCCTCGGTCTTCGCCGGCTATTTCGACAACGACGACGCCAACGCCGGCGCCTTCACGGCGGACGGATGGATGCGCAGCGGCGACCTCGCGGTGATGAGCGACAGCGGCCACATTCGCATGACCGGCCGGCTCAAGGACATCATCAATCGCGGCGGCGTGAAGTTCAATCCCGCGGACATCGAGGCGCTGATCGAGCGGCACGCCGGCGTGCTGCAGAGCGCGATCGTGCCGATGCCCGACCCGGTGCTGGGCGAGCGCGCCTGCTGCTTCGTGACCGTGCGGCCGGGCACCGCGATCACCCTCGCGGACGTGACCGCCTGGCTGGCGCGGCACCGGATCGCCAAGCCGCAATGGCCGGAGCGCCTGGAAGTGATCGAAGCGATGCCGCTCACGCCCACCCGCAAGATCATCAAGGGCGAACTCGTCAAGATGCTCGCGGCGCGCCCGCGTTGATACGCGCGCGTTTTACCCTCCCCTGGAGGGGGAGGGTCGGCGTCGCGCGTAGCGCGGCGCCGGGGTGGGGTGAAGAAATAAGCACCGCACTTGTTATTAGGCTGTCACCCCCACCCGATCGCCTTCGCTGCGCGAAGGCGATCGACCTCCCCCCTCCAGGGGGAGGTAAGAACGCGCGTTGCATCGTCGATCGTCACGGCGGCGGTAGGAACACCACCTCGTGCTTGGCGGAGAGCGCGACCACCTCGGGCGGCGACTGTTCCTTCATGCCGTGGATCGCCCAGAACAGGTCGTAAAGGCGGCGGGTCGGCGCCACCCAGAAGAAGCACTTCACCGCCTGGTCCGACTTGTTGAATATGCCGTGCGGGATCTGCATCGGCAGGCGGATCAGGTCGCCGGCGGTGGCAACGAACTCCTTGCCGTCGAGGACGAGATCGAACCGGCCTTCGAGCATGTAGATGAACTCGTCCTGGGTCGGATGGATGTGGGGCGGCACGAAGGTGCCGGGCGGAAAGGTCGCGTGCCAGGAGAACGAGGACTCGCAAACCTGCTTCGGCACGTAGGTCTGGCCGAGAATGTTCCAGACGATCCCGTCGATGCCGGTGCCGGCCTTGGTGATGCCTGCCGTCAATGGTTGCATGGGACGCGCGCTCCCGTCATTGGCCGGATGCATTCAACCACGAAGCCCGGGCGGCCGGAACCGGGCCGGCGGGCGATTTGCCTTTAGCGTAAATTTCAGTTCGGTCGGCGGCTTGCGACGCCCGGGCTTCACAGCGCAATTGCTTCAAGCCTAAGCTACGCGCGACAATCGCCAGCAGAGGCAATGCCCATGAACAGGATCGGTTTCCTCGCCGCCGTCGCCCTCGGGCTTGCCCTTGGGCTCGCGCCGGCCCAGGCGCAGGACAAGCTCAAGATCGGCATCATCGCCACCTTGTCGGGCCCGCCCGCCGTCATCGGCCAGCAGCTGCGCAACGGCTTTCAGCTCGCGGTGAAGACCCTGGGCGGCAAGCTCGGCGGCCGCGAGGCTGAGGTGATCGTCGCCGACGACGAACTCAAGCCCGACGTGGCGGTCGCCAAGGTCAAAGGGTTCGTCGAGCGCGACAAGGTCGACTTCGTGGTCGGCCCGGTCTTCTCCAACATGCTGCAGGCGATCATGAAGCCGGTGACCGACTCAGGCACCATCCTGATCAGCCCGAACGCCGGCACCTCGAACTTCGCCGGCAAGGAGTGCAACGAGAATTTCTTCGTCACCTCGTACCAAAACGACCAGAACCACGAGGTGCTCGGCAAATACGCGCAGGACGCAGGCATCAAGACCGCGTTCATCATGGCGCCCAACTACCAGGCGGGCAAGGACGCGCTGACCGGCTTCAAGCGTTACTTCAAGGGCCAGGTGCTCGACGAGGTCTACGTGCCGCTCAACCAGCTCGACTACCAGGCCGAGCTGAGCAAGATCGCGGCCGCCCAGCCCGAGGCGATCTTCGTGTTCCTGCCCGGCGGCATGGGGGTCAACTTCGTCAAGCAGTTCCGTCAGGCCGGCCTCGCCGACAAGATCAAATTCCTGTCCGCCTTCACGGTCGACGAGGGCACGCT
>DASPVJ010000303.1:0-3499 GCA_035622435.1 Xanthobacteraceae bacterium
TCAGCTTTTCTGGTTGTAGCTCGGGTCGGCCCAGCCGAACACGGTGCGCGCCTCGATCTCGGCGACGTTCTTCGGCCGCGGGAACGGCGCCGGCGGCGGCTCGCCCGGCCGGCGCGGCCGGCCGATCTCGGCGAAGTAGCGGTCGAGCCCGCCCGGCACCATCATCCATACGAACGTCATCGGCTCCTCGTTGGGATTGAGAAAATGGTGCTTGCGGTTCATGCCGACGAACACCGCCGAGCCCTTCTCGATCGGCTGCTCGACCCCGTCGATGCGGGCGACGCCCTTCCCCTCGACGACATAGATGATCTCTTCCTGGCGCGCATGGGTGTGCTCGCGGATGAAGCAGCCCGGCGGCAAGGTCTGGGTGCCGACCGACACGTCGGCGCGCCCGCCCACGCTCGCCCGGCTGAAAATGTTGCGGATGAAGCCGTTCGCCGGCACCGGCTGCCAATAGGACTCGCCCTCCTCCGGCCCCACCACCTTCGCCGGCTCGATCGATTGCGCTGCGTCACTCATGCTGAAGTCTCCTTCATGTAGCCCGGATGAAGCCCCCGGGCACTTCGTCCCGGGGGGAAATCCGGGATCCCGCATTTCCGCCCGCCTTCGCGGGCGTCAATGCGGGCTACGCTAACCCACTGCGTATTTGGCGATCATTGCGGCGTCGAGCGCAAGCCCGAAGCCCGGACCCGGCGCGACCTCCATCAGGCCGTCCTTGATCGGCGGGCGGTTCACCCACATCGATTGCCACACCGGATCGCGCTCGGGATCGGCGAAGCACTCGACGCAAAGGCCGTGCGGGACCGCGGCGATGAGGTGCTGGGCGATCTGCGATTCCTCGTGATGCGTCATGGCGATCCCCGCCGCCCCGCACAGCGCCGCCGCCCGGCGCCAGTCGGTCACCCCGCCGCCTTCCGAGGCGTCGTAGTTGACGATGTCGACGGCGCCCGCGTCGATCAGCCGGCGCACGCCGTGGCTGGTGATCTCGCTCTGGCCGGCGTTGATCGGGATCGTCGTCTTCGCCCGCACCCGCGCCATCAGCGCCGCGTCGTCGTACCAATGACACGGCTCCTCGAACCAGCGGATGGCGAGCGGCTCGACGAGGCGCGCGAACGCGATCGCCTCCTCCGCGCTCCAGCCGCGATTGGCGTCGACCGCGAGCAGGAAATCCGCGCCCGCCGCGGCGCGCGCGGCGGCGACGCGTTCGGCGTCGGCCTGCGGGGCGAGGCCGCCGACCTTGAACTTGCAGCCCGCCATGCCGGCAAGCCTGTACTGCTCCATCTCGCGGCCGATGTCGGCCAGCGTCTTGCCCTCCATGTAGTAGCCGCCGATGGAGATGATCGGCACCTTGTCGGCAAAGCCGCCGAGCATCTCGCGCACGCTGCGCCCGGTCGCCTTGCCGACCACGTCCCACAGCGCGCAGTCGACGCAGGCGATCGCTTCCATCAGCGTCTTGCGGTCGCGGTTGTCGCGCGTGAGCGCGAACAGCTTCGCCCAGATGCGCTCGCCTGAGAAAATGTCCTCGCCCGCGATCAGCGGGCCGAGTTCCTCGCGGATCATGCGAGCGATGGCGGGGCCGTGTTCGCGGTTGTCGCCGTTGTAGACCTCGCTCTTAAGCCCGTCGTCGGTGCGCAGCCGCGTGACGACGGTCGAGCGCTTGAGCACCGAATAGGTGCTGCCGCCGAAGTTTTTGCGCAGCGGAATGTCGACCGCTACGGCATCGACGCTGTGCACGCGCATGGGCAGCGCTTCACAGTAAATCGGCGACCGCCGCGTGGTACGCTTTCATCGCCGCAAGATGATCGGGGAGGGTCTTCCCGGCGATGCGCTTGTGCGGCCCGCGGGCGTAGGTGCTGTTGACGGTGACGTGGGTCACGCCCACCGACTTCCAGTATGCGAACTCGTTGCGCCAGTCGGCCGGGCCGCCTTCGGCGGTCGAGACCCACACTTCGAGGCCGACCTCGCGCGGATCGCGCCCGGCGTCCTTGACGTAGCCACGCAATTTCTCGAACGCCGCCTCCGCCTCTTTCCCTTGCGCGTGCGCCAGCATGATCCAGCCGTCGCCCCACTTGGCGGTGCGCTGCAAGGTCACGTCGGCGTGGCCGCCGAACCACAGCGGAATCTTGCCGCGCGGCAGCGGGTTGATGCCGGCGTCGTCGATCGTGTGCCATTTGCCCTTGAAGGTGACGTGCGGCTCTCCCCACAGCGCCCGCATCACCGCGACCTGCTCCTCCGAACGCTTGCCGCGGTTGTGGAAGTTTTCGTTGAGCCCGACGAACTCGACCGGGTTCCAGCCGACTCCGATGCCGAAGCGGAAGCGCCCGCCCGAGAGCACGTCGAGGGAGGCCGCCTGCTTGGCGACGAGCGCGGTCTGCCGCTGCGCCAGGATCAGCACCTGGGTGGAAAACCCGATGGTGCGCGTGCAGGCGCTCAAATAACCGAACAGCACGAACGGGTCGTGGAAGAAATCCTTCGAGGTGTTGCGGTCCCAGCCCGGGCGGCTCGCCACGTTGACCCCGAGCACGTGATCGGGCGCGCCCAGGTGGTGGTAGCCGAGCCCTTCGGCCGTCTGCGCGAACTCGCGCACCGTCCCCGGGTCGCCGTGGATGTCGATCAGCGGCAGCGCAATGCCGAGCTGCATGGATGGTCTCCTCCCTTGAGGTCATTGCGAGGCACGCAGTGCCGAAGCAATCCAGGGGGTGCGCGCCGTCCTGGATTGCTTCGTCGCTTCGCTCCTCGCAATGACGCTACATCACCCGACCTTGTCGCGCAGGCCGGCGACGATTTCCAGGTGCCGCTCGTGTTCGCCGGCGAAGCGGAGCACGAGGTGGCTGCAGCCGGCGCGCACGTAGCCATTGAGGAATTCCGCGACCCCCGCCGCCGGCCCGGCGTAGCTCGTTTGCCACCGGCGCAACACCGCCGCCGGCTGGCCGTAGTAGTTTTCGAGAAAACGGTCGAGCCGCTCGTTGGCGCGCCCGGCGTTCTCGTCGACGACGAGGTTGAGATACATGCTGCCGGTAAGCGCGTCGGGATTGCGCCCGGCCGCACGCGCGATCGCCTTGATCTCGGCCCACATGCGGCCCCACGCCGCCGCGTCCGGCGTGATCGGCATCCAGCCGTCGAAATAGCGGCCGGCGCGTTCGATGCTCGCCGGCAGCGATCCGCCGACCCACAGCGGCGGTCCGCCCGGGCGGTACGGCGTCGGGCCGAGCACGCCGCGCTCGACCTTCCACCGGCCGTCCCAATTGACCGGCTGGCCGCTCCACAGCGCCCGCATCAGCCGCAGGCCCTCCATCATGCGCCCGACGCGCTTGTCGAACGGCACGCCGGCGGCGGCGAATTCCGCGCGGATGTTGGCAACGTCGGCGGCGATGCCGACGCCGAGGATCAACCGCCCCTCGGCGATCTGGTCGAGGGTCGCCACCAGATGCGCCAGCACGACCGGATTGCGCAGCGCCGGCAGCAGCACCGCGGTGCCGACCTCGAGGCGCGTGCGGCT
>DASPVJ010000304.1:0-2466 GCA_035622435.1 Xanthobacteraceae bacterium
TAGTGCGTCCGCGAGGGAAACATTGCGCAACATTTTCGCCGACCTGTTTGCGACCGAGCGGCCGGATCCGATTGCCGCGGCGCAGCGCGCCATGCGTCCGCCGCTGCCGCGCCGCTTTTACCGGCAGGCCGCGGTCGAAGAGGGCGAGGGCGCGTTCCGCGTCGTGCTCGACGGCCGGCCGGTGCGCACGCCCGCGCGCGGCGCGCTGGCCGCGCCGTTGCCCGCGCTCGCCGCGGCGCTCGCCGCCGAATGGAACGCGCAAGGCGAGACGATCGATCCGGCGACGATGCCGTTGACCCGGCTTGCCAACGTCATCATCGACGGCGTCGCCGCGGCGCCGGCGCCGGTCGCCGCGGAAATCGAGAAATATCTCGGCTCGGATCTCGTTTTCTACCGCGCCGAGGCGCCGCAGGCCTTGCGCGAGCGCCAAGCGCGGCACTGGGACCCCGTGCTTGCCTGGGCGCGCGACGCGCTCGGCGCCCGGTTCGTGCTCGCCCAGGGCGTGGTTCACACGGCGCAGCCGCCGGCCGCGCTCGCCGCCGCGCGTGCAGCGATCCCGTCCGAGCCATGGCGGCTCGGCGCGTTGCACGCGGTCACCACCTTGACCGGGTCGGCGCTGATCGCGCTGGCGCTGGCGCACGGGTGTCTGACGGTCGAGGAGGCGTGGGTTGCCGCCCACGTGGATGAGCATTGGAACATGGCGCAATGGGGCACGGACGCCATCGCGCTCGAGCGCCGCGCCGCCAGAAGGGCCGAGATGGCGGCCGCCGCGATGGTGCTCGCCGCCCTGGCATAAAGCGCCGGCGCGGCGCGCAGCGCGGGCAAAAGTTAACATCCGGTTCATTCCCGCGGCGTAGCGTGCGCTACCGACTCAAGACGGGAAGGCCGCATGGACATCGTCAGCCTGCCCTCGCTGCTGGCCATCCCGAACTCGTTCGGGGCGCCGCCGTCGTCGCTGCAGCCGGGCGAAATCATCGACGCCACGGTGGTCGCTTTGCTCGACAACGGCCTTGCGCGCCTGCAGGTGCCGGACGGCACCATCGACGTGCGCACCGCCGTGCCGCTCACCGTCGGGGCCAAGGTGCGGCTCGCCGTCAACGGCACCAGCGCCGGGCTGCAGCTCGTGGTGCTTGCCGATGCGGGCGCGGGCCGCCCCGCCGTGCCGGCCGCCCTGGTGGCGCGCCAGCCGGCCGACGGGCGGGCGAGCGCCGCTCCCGCGGCCGGCAACCCATTCGAGACGCCGGCGGTCGAAATCGCCGTGCAGGGCACCGCCGCGGCGGTGCCGCCGGCGGCAAGTCCGCCGCTCTCGGCCGATGCGCTCGCCGAGGCGGTGCAGGCCGCGGCTGCCCGCCAAGGGGGGCTCGCGCCGCTCCTTGCCGATCTGGAGCAGGCGGCGAACGGCGGCGCGCTGCCCGCTTCGGTCGCCGCCGCCGCGGCCCGGGTGCTCGATTTGCGCGTCCCGCTCGACGGTCTTGACCCCGCCGCCTTGCGCCAGGCGATCACGCGCTCGGGCCTGTTCCTGGAAGCGGGCCTGGCCGCAGCGCTCGCCTCCGGAACGGCGGGCGCGGCCGGCGCCATGGATCTGAAGGCGGCGCTCCTGGTGCTGCGGCAGATGGCGAAGGCCTGGTTCGACGGGGAGGGGGCGCCTGCTCCCGCCGCCATGGTGGCACCGGCGAACGCGCCCCCGCCGCCCTATCGCGGCGCGCCGCCGAGCGCGCAGCCGGCCGTGCCGCCGTCGCTGGCGCCCTACGCGCCGGCCGGCGCCACGGCGGCGCGCCTGCTCGCCGAAACCGACGCGGCGCTTGCCCGCCAGAGCCTGCTGCAGGTCGCCTCGTTGCCGGCCCCCGTGACCGGCAGTCTCCCCGCGGCGCAGCGGGGCGGCCACTGGGCCTTCGAAATCCCGTTCGCGACCGGAGCGGGAAGCGCCATCGCCCAATTCGAGATCACCCGCGACGGCCACGCCGCCGCGCCCGACGGCCGCTCCATGTGGCGCGTGCGGTTTTCGCTCAACGTCGAGCCCATGGGGCCGGTGCGTGCGCTCATCGCCGTCACCGGCGAACGCGCCGCCGTCACCCTGTGGGCGGAGCGCGAGGCGAGCGCGGCGCGCCTGCGCGCCCAGGGCGGCCTGTTGGCCGAGGCGTTGCGCGCCGCCGCGCTCACGCCCGGGGATATTCAATTCCGCGTCGGCGCGCCGGCGGCCCCGCCGCCCGCCGCCGGCCGCTTCCTCGATCGCGCGTCATGAGCGCGCCGCACCCATCCCCGCTCGCGGTCGCCCTCGCCTACGAGAAGCCGGGCGCGCCGCGCCTGGTCGCCAAGGGCCGCGGCGAAATCGGACGGCGCATCATCGAGACGGCGCGCGCCCACGGCGTTCCGCTCGAGGAGAATCCGGCGCTCGCCGAAGCGCTCGCCCAGGTCGAACTCGACCACGCGATTCCCGAAGCGCTCTACCGCGCCGTCGCCGAGGTG
>DASPVJ010000305.1:0-6687 GCA_035622435.1 Xanthobacteraceae bacterium
GTCACCGTGTTGACGACGTTGTTGAGGAGGTTTTGGCCGGCGTTCGCCGCGTTGCTGAGGAGATTCTGCCCGGTGCTCGTCGCGTTGTTGACCGCCTGCGACACCGGATTGCTCGTTCCGGTGCTGAGCACCTGGGTGATCTGGTTGATCGGATAGGCTTGGCCGCCGATCGTCACGGTCGGTGGATTGGCGCTGACATTGACGCCGGTGACCACCCCTTGCACCTGTGTCGTCACCGGAACCGACTGCCCGTTGGCGCCCGTCGCCGATATCGCGATCGTATAAGCGCCGCTCGGCATCGCAGCGCCCGCGGAACTCTGACCGTTCCAGGTGAACGTCTGGTTGCCGGGCTGGAGAGTCTGGGTAGTCGAGTAGACCTGCTGGCCCGATGCGTTCGACACGACGATGGTCGCGGTTGCCGGGCTCGCGACCGAATAGTTCCACGTCGCCTGGCCGTTGGCGAGCTGCGCCGTGTTGCCGCCCACCACCACCGTCGCGCCCAGGAAGTTGAGCGCCGACGTCGCCTGCGCGGTCTGCTGCAGGGAAATGAGCGTGCTCAGCGACGTATTCATGTTGATCTGCTGCTCGACCGAAGCGAACTGGACCAGTTGCTGGGTGAACTGGTTGGTGTCGAGCGGCGACAGCGGATCCTGATTCTGCAGCTGGGTGGTCAAGAGCTGCAGGAACTCGTTGAAGTTCCCGGCGATGCTGTTGGCGCTGGTGGCGTTGGTGATCGCGTTGGCGGTCGACCCGCTCGCCGGCGTCGGCGTCGTCGAGCCGGCCATGGTCGTGGTGGTCATGCGGCCTGATCCCTGCACGGCGCCGGCGCGAGCCCACTCGCCACCGGCTTCGCCGATAAATTGTTCCCGACCGCAAGGATTAGGGAGCTTATGGTTAACGATCGGTTAAGGCGGTGCAGTTGCCGCTCGGTCCTCGAGGCGCTCGATTGTCGTTGCCGAATCTCCTGCGTGGCCACATTGTCGAGGCTCGTCGCGGGGGTTCGCGAGGCCATTTCACGATGCCTGGTATCGGCGTCCGGGTTCTTGTCCTGGCAGTTCTTTGCGCCGCACCCTCATTCGGGCGTGCCGCCGCCGACGCGTCGCCGCCGGTCGTGCTGGCCGGCGTCACCGGCGGCGTCTGCGCCGCCCAGCTCCAGAAGTGCACGGGCCGCTGCCGCGGGTCGGGGGTCTGCACCTCGCGCTGCCTTGCCAACGACCGGGCCTGCCGGGTCGGCGGCAAGCCGATCTACCGCTGACGGGTGCCGCCATGCAGGGCAAAGTCATCGTGATGACCGGGGCGACCTCGGGCATCGGCGCGGTTGCGGCCGAGCGGTTGGCCAAGGCCGGGGCGCGGCTGGTGCTGGTCGCGCGCGACCGGGCGCGCGGCGAGGCGGCGCTCGCGCGCCTGCGGGCGGCGGCGCCCGCGACCGCCCATGTCGTGCATTACGCCGACCTCTCGCGCCTCGCCGAGATGAAGCGCGTCGCCGGCGCGATCGCCGCGGCCGAGCCCCGCATCGACGTTCTGGTCAACAATGCCGGCGCAATCTTCGCGCGCCGCGCCGTCACCGCAGACGGCCTCGAGCGCACCTTCGCGCTCAACCATATGGCCTATTTCGTCCTGACCGCCGGCCTGCGCGACCGGCTGATCGCGGCGGCGCCGGCCCGGATCGTCAACACCGCCTCGAACGCCCATCAACGGGGCCATATCGACTTCGACGACCTGCAGTCGGCGCGCAGCTATCGGCCGTTCGCCGTCTACGGGACCTCGAAGCTCTGCAACATTCTGTTCACCCGCGAGCTGGCGCGGCGGCTCAAGGGCGAGGGCGTCACCGCCAACAGCTTCACGCCGGGTTTCGTCGCGACCCGTTTCGGCGATCAGGCGGGCGGGCTCTACGCGGCCGGCGTCCGGCTCGCCAAGCTGTTTGCCGGGAGGCCGGAAAAGGGCGCGGAGACCCTCGTCTATCTGGCGTTCTCGCCCGAAGTTGCCAACGTCAGCGGCGAATTCTTCGACGATTGCCGACCCGCCACCCAGTCGGCCGAGGCGCGGGACGATGCGGTCGCGCAACGGCTGTGGATCGAGAGCGAACGGATTGCCGGGCTTGCCTAATTGCCGCCGGCGGCATCGTCATACGATTGAAATACGAATTCGTAAATTGTCCGCCCATGCAACGGGGCGAGTCGGGCAAGCGATCGGCCGTGGAATGTTCCCGCGTCGCGCATGCGCGACGGGCGGCTTGATGCGCGTGCTCATAGCGACCGACGCGTGGCATCCGCAGGTCAACGGCGTGGTGCGCACCCTGACCTCGCTCGCCGGGAGCGCGCAAAACCTCGGGAGCGCAATCGATTTCCTCACCGCCGAAGGATTCCCGACGTTTCCGGTGCCGACCTATCCGAATTTGCGCCTCGCGCTGCCCGGTGCGCGGCGCATCGCGCAGCGGATCGAGCAGCATCGGCCGGACGCGATTCACATTGCCACGGAAGGGCCGATCGGCTTCGCCGTGCGGGGCCATTGCCGCAGGCGCGGCCTGCCGTTCACCACCAGCTATACGACGCGGTTTCCCGAATATATTGCCGCGCGCGCGCCGATCCCGCAGGCCCTGTGCTACGCGATCCTGCGCCGCTTCCACGCCGCCGCCGCCGTCACCATGGTGTCGACCCCCTCGCTGATGGCGGAGCTCGCGCAGCGCGGGTTTAAAAACCTCGCCATGTGGACGCGCGGCGTGGACACCGAGCTGTTCCGGCCCGAGCGCGCGGTCGAACCCGGCCTGCCGCGCCCGATCTTCCTGACCGCCGGCCGCATCGCGGTCGAAAAGAATCTCGAGGCGTTTCTCGCCCTCGATCTCCCCGGCTCGAAGGTGGTCGTCGGCGAGGGGCCGCAGGAAGCCGAGTTGCGGCGCCGGTTTCCCGCCGTGAAGTTCCTCGGCCTGCTGGAGGGGGAGGCGCTCGCCGGCCACATGGCGGCGGCCGACGTGTTCGTCTTCCCGAGCCGCACGGACACGTTCGGAATCGTGCAGCTCGAGGCGCTGGCGTGCGGCGTGCCGGTCGCGGCGTTCCCGGTGACCGGGCCGCGCGACGTCATCGCCGACAACCCGGTCGGGGTGCTCAGCGAGGATCTGCGCGCGGCGTGCCTGGGCGCGCTGCGCGTGTCGCGGGACGCCTGCCGCGCCTTCGCGCTCACCCGCTCGTGGGAGCAGAGCGCGCGGCAGTTCATCGGCCACATGAGCAAGGTGGCCGCGCAGCCGCGCGGCCCGCACGCCGCTTTGGCAGTCGGCGCAACGGCCGGCGGCTAGAGCATGATTCCGAAAAAGCCTGCCCCGCACTCGATGCGGGGTGGGGACCGGTTTTCGGAAAAAGATCATGCTCAAAGAAAGAGTCAGAGCGGGATGACGATTCGAAGAAAAGTCATCGCGCTCGCGTGATGCTGAAACGGTGCAACGCGTGACCAGGAGGGACTGGGACAATGGAAACGGATCTCGACAATCAAACGATCACCAAAGCCTATGCGCGGTGGGCGCCGGTCTACGACCTCGTGTTCGGCGCCGTGTTCGAGCGCGGGCGGCACGCGGCGATCGCCGCGGCCGAGCGCATCGGCGGGCGCATCCTCGAAGTCGGCGTCGGCACCGGCATTTCGTTGCCCGACTATGCGCGCACGAGCCGCCTGTTCGGCGTCGACATTTCCGAGCCGATGCTGCGCAAGGCGCAGGAACGGGTCGTCGAACTCGGCCTGAGCAACGTCGAGGGCCTCGCGGTCATGGACGCGACGGATCTGTCGTTTCCCGACGCCTCCTTCGACGTCATCGTGGCGCAATACGTGGTCACCACGGTTCCCGATCCGGAAGCGGCGCTCGACGAGTTCGCCCGCGTGCTCAAGCCCGGCGGCGAGATCGTGCTGGTGAGTCGGGTCGGCGCGGAAGACGGCTTGCGGCGCACGCTGGAGCACTGGTTCGCGCCGGTGGCGTGCAAACTCGGCTGGCGCTCGGAGTTCGCCTGGGAACGTTACACGCGCTGGGCCGCGCGGACCGACGCCATGCGCCTGATCGAGCGCCGCGCCATGCCGCCGTTCGGCCACTTCTGCCTCATCCGCTTCGCCAAGGCCGGAGCGGACGACGCCGCGCGCGACGACGAGCGCATGGCGGCGCCCTCCGCGCACTAAAACCGCCGACGCCCGCGCTCGCCCGGCGGCCGCCTTCCCGAGCTGTCACATCCCGTTCACCGAATCTCACTAATGACGCCGCAAAAAGGGGAAAGGAACCGTCATGCGACGATTTTATGAAGCCCTCAAGGAGCAGCGCTGGGACGACCACCGCTACTATCACCACAGCCGGGTGAACCAGGCCCTGCACGTGGTCAGCGCGCTCAGCTTCCTGACCGCCTACGTGCTGGCGTTCTTCGATCCGGTGTGGGCGGCGCTCGTGGGCTGGCTGGTGGCGATGACCAGCCGCCAGATCGGCCACTTCTTCTTCGAGCCCAAGGGCTACGATCACGTGAACCGGGCAACGCACGAGCACAAGGAAGACATCAAGGTCGGCTATAACCTCAAGCGCAAGGCGGTGCTGCTGACCATCTGGGCGCTCTCTCCGCTGCCGCTTTATTTCGATCCGAGCCTGTTCGGCATTTTCACCCCGCACACAAGCGCCGCCGGCTACGTGCGCCACGTGGCGGAGATTTGGCTGTTCCTCGGCCTTGCCGGCCTCGTCTTCCGCACGGTCCAGCTGTTCTTCATCAGGGACGTCCAGACCGGGCTGGTGTGGGCGGCGAAGATCCTGACCGACCCGTTCCACGACCTCAAGCTCTACTACAAGGCGCCACTGCATCTGTTGCGGGGCGAATGGTTCGAGGCGCCGGCGGCGGAGGAGGCGGAGCCGGAACCGGTGGCGGGGTGAACACGTGACTTCGTCATCCTGAGGCGCTCACCCGACGCAGTCGGGTGAGCCTCGAAGGACGCACGCCCTCTGGATCATCCTTCGAGGCTCGCTTCGCTCGCGCCTCAGGATGACGGTTCTTTGCTTGACGCCATCAAACGGGTGCGGACATCGACCGGGCGCTACGACGGCTGGGCCTGCTTGCGAGGAGGCCGGAATCGGTGGGCGATCATCTCGCGCAGGATGCGGCGACGGATCGACTTGTTGGTGGCCGCGGCGGCGGACCAGAACCAGCCGTCGTCGCGCATGCTGGCGGCCGCGGCGACGAAACGCTCGGCCACCGCGGCAAAGTCGGCGTCGCTGTAGTTGAGGCTGAAGATCAGCCGTCCGGTGCCGATCCAGCTCAGCGCCAGGCCCTCCGCGCGCAAATAATACTGGAGCATCCAGTTGTAGCGCGACGGCGTCGAGTAGGAGACCGTCCAGATCGAGGACATGTTGGCAACGCGCACCGGCAGGTGCTCGGCGGCAAGCCGGCGGTTGAGCCGGTCGGCGCGTTCGTTCCACCGTTCGTCGAGGCCGCGGTAGAGCGCGCGGATATCCTGGCGCCCGAGCGCTTGCAGGAACTCGTGCATCGCCGCCATCACATAGGGATGGGAGTTGAAGGTGCCCCGGGCAAAGCAGACGTCGGCGGGGCGGTCGTCGCGAAAGCGCTTCATCAGGTCCTTGCGCCCGCATACGACGCCGATCGGCAGGCCGCCGCCCAGCGTCTTGCCGTAGGTGGCCATGTCGGCCTTGACCCCGAAATATTCCTGGGCGCCGCCGGCGGCGATGCGGAAGCCGACGAAGATTTCGTCGAAGATCAGGACGATGTCGCGCTCGGCGCAGACCGCGCGCAGGCGCTTAAGCCAGTCCGCGTAGGCGGCGCGGTCGAAGCGGGCCCTGCGCGCGCCGTCGACGAGCGCGGAATCCGCCGCCGGGCCGGCGTTCGGATGCAGCGCCTGCACCGGATTGACCAGCACGCAGGCGATGTCGCGGCGCCGGCGCAGGACGCGCAGGGTGTCCTCGGACATGTCTTTCAAGGTGAGCGTATCGCGCGCCGGCATGGGATTGCCCACGCCCGGCTGCACGTCGCCCCACCAGCCGTGATAGGCGCCGACGAAGCGCACCAGGCGGCGCCGCCGCGTGTGGTAGCGGGCGAGCCGGACCGCCTGCATCACCGCCTCGGTCCCCGACATGTGGAACGACACCTCGTCGAGGCCGGAGATTTCGCGCAGGCGCCTGACGTTGTCGGCGAGCACCGGGTGATAGGGGCCGAGCACGGGGCCGAGATCGCGCGCGCGCGCGTGGGCGGCGTCGAGGCACTCTTTGTAGAAGTCGTAGCCGAACACGTTGACGCCGTAGGCGCCGGTCAGGTCGTAGAACCGGTTGCCGTCGAGATCGGTCAGCGTCACCCCGGACGACGAGGCGACGAAGGCGCCGGTCGAAAGGCGCTCGCGCACGAAGCGGCTGTACTGGAACGGCACCCGATAGGCGTCGGTGAACTGCAGGTCGGAGATCGTGTCCTTGACGTCGGCCGTGAGCGCCGCCGTCTGCGCAAACCGCGTCCGGTAGAGGTCGGCGAGCCGCGCGAAGCCGGCCCGCCGACGTGCCACCACGTCCGCCGGCGCATCGTCGGAGCAAAAGAACTGGGCCTCGTCGTATTCGTAATAGGGCACGAGCGCCGCCATCCGCCGGGCGATGCGGGAATGGCCCGCGAGCGAGCGGTGCTTGGCGCGCGACAGATCAAGGCGCGTCTTGAGTTTCATGAGCGATGTCGCCGTTGCGGC
>DASPVJ010000306.1:0-2734 GCA_035622435.1 Xanthobacteraceae bacterium
CAGCTCGCGGACCGTGGCCTCGTCGTTCTTGCTCACGCAGGCGAGCACGATGCCGCGCCGCTTGAGACAGAGCAGCGCCTCGTGCAGGCCGAAATAGAGTCCGACGTAGGAGAAGACGCCGCTCACCGCCGGATCCCAGGCGAACGGGCTGCCGGTCTCGGCGAGAACGCCCGGCCATAAGGTGCCGTCGAGATCGACGATGACGCATTTCTTGCGGTCGAGGCCGAGCACGACGGCGAGCGCGTCCACGTGCGTTCGCGCGACCGCCGCTTCCCGGCCGTAGGGATCGGCATCGACGAGGCGCGCCAGTGCGCCCATGTCGGGAAACATTCCGTGCACCGCCGCCTTCTCGCTCTGAGGCCGCTGCAGCAGCCAGCCGGGCGAGCCGAGATGGGTGAAGCCGACTTGGCCGTCGTCGATCATGCGCGCCGAGCCGATGGCGCTCAGCGCCGCCGCGATGTCGATCACGTGGACGTCGGCGAAGGATTCGACGAGATCCGCGAGCGCCACGTTGGTGAGGCGGAAGCGGTTGCGGTGGCCGGCGAGCCCGCGCTCGCCGAGACCGAGGGGCTGCACGGTCGGCTCGGGCAGGTTGTCGATCAGGATGGGCGCGGAGGTTTTTTCGCGCAGCCGCTCGATCATGAGTCGGGCATGCGCGACATAGCCGGCGTGGTGCGCGGTCTGCCCGGGCGCGAGGTCGTCGACGATGTGGTGACGCGCGCGCAGCGCCCCGATCAGGATGGCGTCGTGCTTGTGTTCGCCAGCGAAAGCGAAATCGTCCGGAAACGTGGCCGCCACGCGCAAGTCGAGGCCGCGGCGCGCCGCCTCGCGCCGCAGGAAATCCGCCTCCATGTGGATGTCGCATTCGCCCAACAAGATCACGTCGAGGCGCTTCTTGGCCCCTTCGAGATCGGACAGTCCCAGCGCCGTGCCTGCCGCCCAATAGGACGCGGAGCCTTCCTTCAGCTCGCGCCGATAGCGCTCCAGAAGCGCGATCGGATCGCGGCCATGGGTCGCGCTCAGTTTTCCGCCGATGTCCGCAAGTTCCTCGCTCGGGCTCTTGCCGGTGAGCACGCCGCGCTCCAGGAGCGTGTTGACGCAACCCTCCAGAACGGCGCGGTCGCAGCCCATGAGCGTGGCGAGGCCGTCGTAACCCTCCGGGAGCACGCGCGGCTGCGCGAAACAGTCGACGATCCGGGCGACCGCCGGATCGACCGCCAGCCGCAGATGGCTGATGGCGTGGACGAGAAGGACGCGGTCCGCGCCGACCGGCAGCCGGTGAACGAAGCGGGATGTGCGCAGGATCATGGGCGGCGGCCCGGCAGAGCGAAAGTCTGCCTTTCCAGGCCTAACGCCGCATGGTTACCGAGGGGTTAATGTCCGCGCGGCTACGATCCTCTACCGCACCAGCTCCCGCATGGCGCGGTCGAGGCCGTCGAGGGTGAGCGGGTACATGCGCCCGCCGAACAGCTGGCGGATCATGCGCACGGAATAGGTCATGTCCCACTGGTTTTCCGGGATCGGGTTGAGCCAGACGCAGGCTGGATAGGTGCGCGCTACGCGCTCGAGCCACACCGCGCCCGCCTCCTCGTTGAAATGCTCGATCGAGCCGCCCGGCGTGGTGATCTCGTAGGGACTCATCGAGGCGTCGCCGACGAAGATCGCCTTGTAGTCGTGCGGATAGGTGTGCAGCACGTCCCAGGTCGGCTTGGTGTCGTCGTAGCGCCGGCGGTTCTCCTTCCACACCCGCTCGTACAGGCAGTTGTGGAAGTAGAAATGATCCATGTGCTTGAACTCGGAGCGCGCCGCCGAGAACAGCTCCTCGACCGCGCGCACGTGCCAGTCCATCGAGCCGCCGATGTCGAAGAACAGGAGCACCTTGACGGCGTTGTGCCGCTCCGGCCGCAGCTTGATGTCGAGATAGCCCTTGTGCGCCGTGTCCTTGATGGTGCCGTCGAGGTCGAGTTCCTCGGGCGCGCCGGTGCGCGCGAACTTGCGCAGGCGCCGCAGCGCGATCTTGATGTTGCGGGTGCCGAGTTCGACGGTGTCGTCGAGGTCCTTGAACTCGCGCTTGTCCCAGATTTTGACGGCGCGGAAGTTGCGGTTGCCGTCCTGGCCGATGCGCACGCCTTCGGGGTTATAGCCGTAGGCGCCGTAGGGCGAGGTGCCGGCGGTGCCGATCCATTTCGAGCCGCCCTGGTGGCGCCCCTTCTGCTCGGCCAGCCGCTTGCGCAGGGTCTCGAGCAACTTGTCGAGGCCGCCCATGGCCTCGATCTCTTTCTTCTCCTCTTCGGTGAGGTATTTCTCGACGAGCTTCTTGAGCCATTCGGCCGGGATGTCCCCCGCCGGCACTTCCGCCGTCGGCTCCAGACCCTTGAACACCTTGCCGAACACCCGGTCGAACTTGTCGAGGTTGCGCTCGTCCTTGATCAGCGCCGCGCGCGACAGATAGTAGAACCCCTCGACCCGCCGGGCGGCGAGGTCGTGGTCCATCGCCTCCATCAAGGTGAGGTATTCGCGCAGGGTGACCGGCACCCCCGCGGATTTCAGCTCATGGAAGAAGGCGACGAACATGGGCGGCGTTGCGGCGCTCAGCTGGCGCGGCCACTGTCGAAACTTTGGTCTGCCGCGTCCTCCAGCTCCGCATGTGGCTGAGAACGCTCGCTCGGTCGCTCAGGTTTTTGGTTGGCAAACCGGCGTGCGACCTTATCGAGCGCTCGCTCCATTGCGTCCA
>DASPVJ010000307.1:0-9978 GCA_035622435.1 Xanthobacteraceae bacterium
CGCCTGCCATGCGCTCGGGGTCGATGCCGGCACCTTGGCGATCCTCGGCGGCACCGAGGTGTTCGGCCTGTTCCTCGACATCGGCTACGACGCGTTCAACCTCTCGCGCGCGAACAAGGTGCAACTGCCCGGCGGCCGGCCAGTGTTCCCCGAAGTTCCGGCGCGCACGCCCGACGAGACGCTCGCCAGCCACGGGCTCGCGCCCGGCCCACGACGGGTGCTCGATGAAAACGCCGAGGCGACCCTCGTAACCTGGACGCGGAGGGCTTCGTGACGACCGCACGCCCGCGCTCGCTTTCGCGGCCATTGCACGGCGACGATCATCCTGCCGCCCTCGAGTACGAGATCGCCCGCGAGAAGGCCCGGCGCTCGGACGGCTGGGACGCCGGCTCGAGGCCGCGCTTACGGCGCTCGCCGCCTTCGACGCCGGCGCGAACGCGGACCCGACGCCGCCTTCGCAGCGGCGCTCGGCCCGCGACGCGCTGGTCGCCAACGCCGGCGAGGCGCTGTGGTACTTCATCGTCCAGCGGGAAGCGTGCGGGCTGCGCGACAGCAACCGCGCCATGCGCGAGTATGGCGTGCCCCGCGAGGTGCGCCTGCGCATGGGGGTGTTTCCGCCCAGCCGCCGACCGCCGGACCGGTCGCTGCGCTGACCGCACATTCGACCCGTGCCGGAACGTTCGGGCAAATCTGCGTTATTCATCTGGCTGAGCGCCCGGCGAACGCGTATCACCGGGCCGCGCTCCAACAGTTGAAACCCTTATCGTCGTTCGACCGTACCTCAGTGGCACCACAAGCTTAAAGGAGGATCCCATGCCATCCATGACGCGTCGCAAGCTGATGGCGGCCGCGACCGGCGTCGCCGCCGCGGCGCTCGCTCCCCGCATCGCCGTCGCCCAGGCCCCGGCCCCGGCCCCCGCCCCGGCGGCAGGCCCGTTCACCCTCGATCCCCTGCCCTACCCGACCAACGCGCTCGAGCCGCACATCGACGCGCGCACCATGGAAATCCATCACGACCGCCACCACGCGGCCTATGTCAACAACCTCAACGGCTTCGCCAAGGACTATCCGCAGATCGCGCAGATGCCGATTCCCGACATGCTGGCGAAGCTCGCTGACCTGCCGGACGCGATCCGCACCGGCGTGCGCAACAATCTCGGCGGCCACGCCAATCACACCATGTTCTGGCAGATCATGGGCCCTGAGGGCGGCGGCAAGCCGGCGGGCGACCTCGGCGCCGCCATCGACCGCGATCTCGGCGGGCTCGAAAAGTTCCAGAACGACTTCAACGCCGCGGGCGGCCGCGTGTTCGGCTCGGGGTGGGTCGTCGTGCTGGTCGGCCGCGACGGCAAGCTCGCGCTCGAGACCAGGCCGAACCAGGACAGCGTGCTGATGGACGGCAAGCGCGTTTTGTTCGGCAACGACGTTTGGGAACACGCCTATTACTTGAAATACCAGAACCGCCGGCCCGACTACCTCAAGGCCTGGTGGAACGTGGTCAACTGGAACAAGGTGGCCGAGCGCTACGCCGCCGCCAAAGGCGGGACGCTGGGGGTCTAACTCCGGGCGGTCACCGCGCCGCCGCGACTTTCGCGCACGCCTGCGCCTCGACCACGGCGACGGCCGTCATGTTGACGACGCCGCGGGCGGTGACCGAGGGCGTGAGGATGTGGGCGGGACACGCCGCGCCGATGAGAATCGGCCCCACCGGCAGCGCGTCGCCCAATACCTTGATCATCTCGTAGGCGATGTTGGCGGCGTCGAGACTGGGCATGATCAATACGTTGGCCACGCCCTTGAGGCGGGAGTGGGGGAAGATGCGGTCGCGGTAAGCGGGGTTGAGCGCGGACTCCCCGTCCATCTCGCCGTCCGCTTCGATGTCGGGATGGCGCTCGAGCAGAAGCGCGCCGGCGCGACGCATCTTGGCGGCCGAGGCGGTGTCGTAGCTGCCGAAATCCGAATGCGACACGAGCGCGATCTTGGGCGCGAGCCCGAACCGGCGCACGTGGGCGGCGGCGAGCGCCGCCACCTCGGCCACCTCCTCGGCGGTCGGCTCGGCCGTCACCTGGGTGTCGGCGAGGAAGTAGACGCCCTTGCCGGTGATCACGAGGGAGAGCGCGGCGAAGTCGCGCATGCCCGGCGCAAGCCCGATGATGTTGCGGATGTAATCGAGGTGGCGCATGTAGCGGCCTTCGACCCCGCAGATCATGGCGTCGGCCTCGCCGCGGCGCACCATCAGCGCGGCGATCACGGTGGCGTTGGTGCGCACGATGGTGCGCGCGGCGTCCGGCGTTATGCCGTGCCGCCCGGCCGCTTCCACATAGGCCGCGACGAACTCGCGGTAGCGCGGATCATCGTCGGGGTTGACCAGGGCAAAGTCCTTGCCTGGCCGGATCGACAGGCCGAAGCGGTCAAGCCGCGCTTCGATCACCGACGGGCGGGCGACCAGGATGGGTAGCGCCAGGCCCTCCTCCACCACCACCTGCACCGCGCGCAGGATGCGCTCGTCCTCCCCTTCCGCATAGACGATGCGCCGGGGCTGGGTCTTCGCCTGGGCAAACACCGGCTTCATGATGAAACCCGAGCGGAACACGAAGCGATTGAGGCGCTCCTCGTAGGTGGCGAAATCGGCGATCGGCCGCGCGGCGACGCCGGAATCCATCGCCGCCCGCGCCACCGCCGGCGCGATGCGCAGGATCAGGCGCGGGTCGAACGGATTGGGGATGAGCGAGCCGGTGCCGAAGGTCGGCGCCTCGCCGCCGTAGGCCCGGGCGGCGACCTCGGACGGCGCCTCGCGGGCGAGCGCGGCGATCGCCTCGACCGCGGCGCGCTTCATCGCTTCGTTGATGGTGGTCGCGCCCACGTCGAGCGCGCCGCGGAAGATGTAGGGGAAGCACAGGACGTTGTTGACCTGGTTGGGATAGTCGGAACGTCCGGTGCAGATCAGCGCGTCCGGCCGCGCCTTGAGCGCGTCCTCCGGCATGATCTCCGGGACCGGATTGGCGAGCGCCATGATCAACGGCCGCGGCGCCATGCGCGCCGCCATCTCGGGCTTGAGCACGCCGGCGGCGGAGAGGCCGAGGAACACGTCGGCGCCGTCGATCGCCTCGCCGAGCGTGCGCAGGTCGGTCTTCTGCGCGTAGACCGCCTTCCAGCGATCCATCAGGCTCGCGCGGCCGGCGTACACCAGCCCCTCGATGTCGGTGACCCAGATGTTCTCCCGCCTGGCGCCCAGCGCGACCAGCAGGTTGAGGCAGGCGATCGCGGCGGCGCCGGCCCCGGAGGTGACGAGCTTGATCTCCTCGAGCCGCTTGCCGTTGAGGAGCAGCGCGTTGCGGACCGCCGCCGCGACGATGATGGCGGTGCCGTGCTGATCGTCGTGGAACACCGGAATCTTCATGCGCGCCTTGAGCTTGTCCTCGATGTCGAAGCACTCCGGCGCCTTGAAATCCTCCAGGTTGATGCCGCCGAACGTCGGCTCCAGCGCGGCGACCACGTCGACCACGCGGTCGACCTCGTGCGCGTCGATCTCGATGTCGAACACGTCGATGCCGGCGAACTTCTTGAACAGGACCGCCTTGCCTTCCATCACCGGCTTGCCGGCGAGCGCCCCGATGTTGCCGAGCCCCAGCACGGCGGTGCCGTTCGACACCACCGCCACGAGGTTGGCGCGCGCCGTGAGCGTCGCCGCCTCGGCCGGATCGGCGGCGATCGCCTCGCAGGCGGCGGCCACGCCGGGCGTATAGGCGAGCGCCAGGTCGTGCTGGGTGGCGAGCGGCTTGGTCGGCTGGATTTCGAGCTTGCCCGGGCGCGGCAGGCGGTGGAAGGCAAGCGCGCCTGCGCGCAGATCTTCCGATAGATTGGCCGGCACGAATTCCTCCCCTATTGGCCAAATTTTCGACCATTAAAGCGCAACCCCGGCCCGACCGGAATGGCCAAGCCGACAAGTCTTCGGTGTGTGAGCGTCGCCGGTGCGCTACTCGCTCTTGGCCGGCAGGTTGAGCCTGATGTGCAACTCGCGCAGCTGTTTTGCGCTCACCTCGGACGGCGCGCCCATCAGCAAATCCTCGGCGCGCTGGTTCATCGGGAACAGCACGACCTCGCGCAGGTTCTCCTCCCCGCACAACAGCATGACGATGCGGTCGATGCCGGGCGCAATGCCGCCGTGCGGCGGGGCGCCGTAGGAGAGCGCACGCAGCATGCCGCCGAACTTCTGCTCCAGCACGTTGTCGCCGTAGCCGGCGATGGCGAAGGCCTTGCGCATCACGTCGGGGCGATGGTTGCGGATCGCGCCCGACGACAGCTCCACGCCGTTGCACACGATGTCGTACTGGATCGCCTTGATGGCGAGGATCGCGGCGTGGTCGTTCGGGTCGAGCTTGATGAAATCCTCGGCCGGCACGTTGGGCATCGAGAACGGATTGTGCGAGAAGTCGATCTTCTTTTCTTCTTCGTTCCACTCGTACATCGGGAAGTCGACGATCCAGCAAAACTCGAAGCGATCCTTGGCAATAAGCCCGAGCTCCTCAGCAATCCTTTTTCGCGCTTCACCAGCAAACTTGTGAAAACTACTCGGGTCGCCGGCGACGAAAAATGCAGCATCGCCAGCACTTAGACGAAGCTGGGCACGGAGCTGCTGAGTGCGCTCTGGTCCAAGATTGTTGGCAATCGGACCAGCTCCAAGCGCCCTTATTGCCTGGCTGACCTTTCCCTCCTTTAGCAACCCTTCAACATGGTCTCGAAGATTCTTTTCATCCGGGTCTGCGAGGTCAAGCGTACCCGCGAAGTTGCCGACGCTGGCGCCCTCGTCCTGACGCCAAAAGATGTAGCCGAGTCCAGGCTGGCCCTCACCCTGTGCCCACGAGTTCATGCGATCGCAGAAAGCACGCGAGCCGCCACCGGGCGCCGGAATAGCCCAGACTTGGTTCTTCGGGCTCTCCCCGAGGATACGCGAGAACAATTTGAAACCGGAATCGCGGAAATGAGCGCTCGCGTCAGCCATTTCTATCGGATTGCGCAAGTCCGGCTTGTCGGTGCCGTATTTGGTGAGCGCGTCCGCATAGGCGATGCGCGGGAACTGTTGCGTCACCGGCTTGCCGCCGGCAAATTCCTCGAACACGCCGCGCAGCACCGGCTCGACCGCGGCGAACACGTCCTCCTGGGTGACGAAGCTCATCTCCACGTCGAGCTGATAGAACTCGCCGGGCGAGCGGTCGGCGCGGGCGTCCTCGTCGCGAAAGCACGGCGCGATCTGGAAATAGCGGTCGAAGCCCGAGATCATCACCAGCTGCTTGAACTGCTGCGGCGCCTGGGGCAGCGCGTAGAACTTGCCGGGATGGAGCCGCGAGGGCACCAGGAAGTCGCGCGCGCCCTCGGGCGAGGAGGCGGTGAGGATCGGCGTCTGAAACTCGAAGAAGCCCTGCTCCTTCATGCGGCGGCGGATGCTGTCGATGATCGCGCCCCGCTTCATGATGTTCGCGTGCAGCCGCTCCCGCCGCAGGTCGAGAAACCGGTATTTGAGCCGGATTTCTTCGGGGTATTCCTGATCGCCGAACACCGGCAGCGGCAATTCGCCGGCCGGCCCCAGCACTTCGATCCGCGCGACGAACACTTCGACGGCGCCGGTCGCAAGCTCGAGGTTCTCGGTGCCGACCGGACGCTCGCGCACCCGGCCGTCGACGCGCACCACCCATTCGGCGCGCAGTTGTTCGGCCGCCTT
The DNA here is from genome assembly GCA_035622435.1 of Xanthobacteraceae bacterium. GTDB lineage: Bacteria > Pseudomonadota > Alphaproteobacteria > Rhizobiales > Xanthobacteraceae > AP-16. The sequence continues at coordinate 5,720 of DASPVJ010000307.1, forward strand.
GAACGCCGGGCTGTCCGGGTCGGCGACGCACTGGGTCATGCCGTAGTGGTCGCGCAAATCGATGAACAAAAGCCCGCCGTGGTCGCGGATGCGGTGGCACCAGCCGGACAGCCGCACCTCCGTGCCGATGTCGCCGTCGCGCAATTCGCCGCAAGTATGGGTGCGGTAGCGATGCATGTCCGGTTCCACGGGAAAGCGGGCGGGCGCCCGCCGGAGCGGCGGAAAAGCACACGCACCGTGCGGCTTGTCAAGGATGCGGCCTAAAGCGTGACGGCTTTCTTCTAATCGCCATCAGTCGCAGCGCGCGATCTCGTCCGCGGCCTTGATGACGCAATCGGCGCCGTATCCCTCGGCCGACGGCGCCACCACCACGGTGGTGAGCGGCGGCGGCGGAAACCTGGCGCGGACGTCGGCGTTGATCGCCGCGAGCGGTTGGCCGCGCACCCGCGCCTCGTAGGTGGCAAGAAAATCGTCCGGGAAGTCATGCAAGGCAAGCGTGACCAACTGCGGCGCAAGCTCCTGGGCGCGCCGCATCCGCTCGCTCATCTGCGTCGCAAATCGGGCGCGCACCGGATCGATCTCCTCGGCGGTCACGCCGTCGGCGAGGAGGCGCGCATATTCCGCCCGAATCGCGGCGAGCGCGTCCTGCGCCTTGTCGTTCGCCACCGCCGTGTGAATGAGCAGATTGCGCACGTTCATGTCGACGTTTTGCAGGCTCGCCGATATGTTGTAGGCGGCGCCCAACCGCTCGCGCACCGCGCGGTAGAGGCGCGAATAAAACCCGCCGCTGAGCGCGGTCACCGCGAGGTTGGCGCGCATGAAGTCGGGGGTGAAGGCCACGGTGGTCGGGCCGGCCAAGGCGATAGCGGTTTGCACCACCGGCTTTTCCAGCACCACCAACTTGCCCGATCCATGCGGGGTCGGCGGCGGCGGCGCGGGCCGGCTGCCCGAGGCCGGTAGGCCGCCGAAAATCCGGTCGATCTCCGCCCCCGCCTGCGCCGGGTCCAGGGGCCCGGCGGCGACGATGAGCAGGCCGTCGCGGATCACGATGTTGCGCCGCCAAGCCTCGATGTCGGCGCGTTCGATGCGCGCGAAGATCGCCGGCTGCGCGGTCAGGATGCGATAGTAGGGATCGTCGCCGAGGACGAGCCGCATCAGCAGCCGCTCCGCCAGCGTCTCGGGGTTCTCGGCCGCCTGCCAGCTCGCCTCCGCTCGAGCCTTGCGCAATTCGGCGAGGCGGTTCTCCGGGAGCGCCGGGTCGGCCAGCGTGCGCATCAGAATCTTGGCGGCCTCGGCGAATTTCTCCGCCGGCGCGCTCAAAGAGCCGCGCAGCAGGCTGGTCGTTGCGGTGAGGTTGATCCCGGCCTGCAGGTCGAGCAACGCCTCGTGCACGGCGCTGCGGGTGAGCCCGTTGGGCCCTTCCATGATCAGCACCGGGCCGAGCGCGACGAGCGCTTCCTTGCCCGGGAGCGCGACCGCCGACCCGTCCTGCCAGGCAAAGGCGAGCGCCTGGTGGGTTTCTTCCGGCATCGGGACGTGGCGGAACGCCAGCCCGCCGGGGCTCGTTTGCCGGCTGACCGCGATCTCGGCGAAACCGTCGGCGGCGCACGCGAGCGTCGCGGCGCACGCGAGCGCGGCGGTAAATCCGTGAAGCCCGCTCATTGGGCGGCCTCGGGCGATGCCGGCGTCAGGATCCCGGTCACGACGCGTCCGGGGCCCGAAATGCCCCGTGCGATCGCGGCCACCGCATCGGGGGTCACCGCCGCAATGCGCTGCGGCACGGCGGCAAGGTCCTCGTAGGGCCTGACCTCGGCCAGCCACTCGATGAGCCGGTCGTAGACCTGCTGCGGGTGCCGGTCGGCATTGGCGCGCGCGTCGGCGAACCGCTTCTTGAGCCGCTCGACCGTCTCCGGCGAAATCCCGTTGTCGCCGAGCCTCCCGACATAATCGGAGATCGCCGCGAGCAACTTTTCGGGCGGCACGTCAGGCGCCACGTCGGCGCCGATCGTCAGAACGAAACTGTTCGGCGCGACGCGGTTGAGGGCGATGTTGGGCGCGGCGGCCGCGAGCCTGCCATTGTCGACGACCGCGTCATGGAGGCTGCCCGGCAAACGGCTGCCCAGGAAATTGACCGTGATCGTGCGCGCGGCCCAATGCGCCGCGAGGTCGGATTCCTCCATGCGCACGAGTTTCTTGAAATAGAGGCCGGCGCGCTTGACCGCCGTGTCCTGTTCGCGCACCTCGATGCGTTCGTTGTCGATATTCGGCCGCATTGCGAACGCGCGCGGGGGCAACGGCCGCGCCGGGATTCCTGCCAGCGCCCGGTCGGCGATCTCCTTCAACATGACCGGATCGACATCGCCCTTGACGGCAAAATAGACGTTGTTGGGCGCGTACCAGGCGCGCAGGAAAGCCTTGGCGTCGTTGATGGTGAAGGCCTCGATGTCCTCCCTGGTGCCGACCGTCCATTGCCCGGATGGATGATCGGGCAGGAGCTCGCGGTCGAGCGTGCGCTGGAACCGCTCGAACGGCTTGCTGGCGACGCGCCAGTCGTGCTCCTGCAGCACCACGTTGCGCTCGCGGACGGCATCCTCCGCGCTGATGGAAAAATCCTTCAGCCGCGCCGCGTAGAAGGCGAACAGCTTCTCCAGATCGGCGCGCGGGCCGCCTTCGCGCGCCGGCATGATGTGGACGTAGCGGGTCCCGCGCTGGCTGGTCCAGCCGTTGGCGTAGGAATCCGGGAAGAACCGCACCGCGATGTCGGTGTGCTCGGGATTGCGGCCGACCAGCACGAGATGCTCGAGATAGTGCGCCAGGCCCCGGCATTGGCCGTAGGCTTCGTCGAGGCAGCCGGCGAGCACGATCATCTGGAAATGCGTTCGCGTCCCCGGCTGGTCGCGCACCAGGAAAAGGCGCTCGCCGACGCGTTCCTCGGCGCCGAGCGCGGCGGCGCACGGCAAGGCCAGCAGGGCTGCCAGCAGCAACCGGAGCGGAGCGCGGCGAGGAGGCATGGGACCCTCGATCGCAATGCCGCGGTCACGCTAGCAAGCGCTGCACTCCCGGTCCACCGAACCGCGCGGTCCGCGGGCTGCACCCCTGACCCTCGACAGGACGCCGGCGATCTGCACATTTCGCCGGATGCTTCGGATGACCACCGCGGAAGCAACCGTGGCCGCGCTCCTCGCCCACGGGCTCGACACGATCTACGCGCTGCCCGGCGTGCACAACGATCATCTGTTCGACGCCATGTTCAAGGCGGGCGAGAAGCTGCGCACGGTGCACACGCGCCATGAGCAGGGTGCCGCGTACATGGCGCTCGGCGCCGCGCTCGCGACCAACCGGCCGCAGGCCTATGCGGTCGTGCCGGGCCCGGGCCTGCTCAACAGCGGCGCGGCGCTCATCACCGCCTACGGCATGAACGCGCCGGTGCTGGCGCTGATCGGGCAGATTCCCGACGCGGACATCGGCCGCGGCTTCGGCCATCTGCACGAAATCCGCGACCAAGCCGGCATTCTCCAGCGGCTGGTCGACTGGACGGCGCGCATCCGGGCGCCGCACGAGGCGCCGCGCCTGGTGGCCGAGGCGATCCGCGCGATGCGCACCGGCCGGCCCGGCCCGGCGGCGCTCGAGTGCGCCATGGACACGTGGGGGCGCGTAGGCACGATCGCCTCCGTCGCGCCGCTGCCGGCTCGGGAGGTGCCGATCGACGAGGACGCGGTGCTGGCGGCGGCGAAACGCCTCGGCGCGGCCGCGCGCGTGCTGATCGTGTGCGGCGGCGGCGCGCAGGACGCGAGCGCCGAGGTCGGCGAACTTTCCGCCATGCTGCAGGCGCCGGTGCTCGGCTTCCGCCGCGGCCGCGGAGTGCTCGACAGCCGCGATCCGTTGAGCGTCACCTTCCCGCTCGGCCACGAACTGTGGGCCGAAGCGGACGCGGTGCTCGCGGTCGGCACGCGCATCCACTTGCAGCAAACCATGTGGGGGGTCGACGACGCGCTCGCGATCGTGCGGGTCAACGCCGATCCGGAGGAGCCGGCGCGGCTGCGGAAGCCGGCGGTGGCGCTGATCGGGGATGCCCAGCCGATCCTGCGGCGCCTGATCGACCTGCTTCCCGCCCGCAACCGCTCCCGCCCCTCGCGCCGGGAGGAGATGCAGGAGCGGCAGGCGAAGCTGCGCGCGCGGCTCGCCAAGCTTAAGCCGCAACTCGCCTATCTCGCGGCGATCCGCGCCGAATTGCCGGAGGACGGCATTTTCGTCGACGA
>DASPVJ010000308.1:0-33495 GCA_035622435.1 Xanthobacteraceae bacterium
GAAGGAGGAATACGGCCTCGTCGAGGGCGACCATTTCCAGACCATGACCATCCAGGCGACCGGCGGCACCAGGAAGACCGTCGCCGAAGGGGTCGAGCGCATCAAGGCCATGCTGCCGGTCGCCGCGCGCGCGCAGCGCGAAACCCGGCCGGCCTCGGAAATCGTGCTCGCCTTGCAATGCGGCGGCTCGGACGGCTATTCCGGCATCACCGCCAATCCGGCGCTCGGCGCCGCCGTCGACCTCCTGGTCAAGCACGGCGGCACGGCGGTGCTGGCGGAGACGCCGGAAATCTACGGCGCCGAGCATCTCCTCACCCGGCGCGCGGTCAACCGCGCGGTCGGCGAGAAGCTCGTCGCGCGCATCAAATGGTGGGAGGCCTACACCGCGCGCAACGGCGGCGAGATGAACAACAATCCGTCGCCCGGCAACAAGGCCGGCGGCCTCACCACGATCCTCGAGAAGTCGCTCGGCGCCGCCGCCAAGGGCGGCTCGACCACCTTGCGCGCGGTTTACGAATACGCCGAGCCGGTGAAGGAGAAGGGTTTCGTGTTCATGGATACGCCGGGTTACGACCCGGTGGGCGCGACCGGGCAGGTGGCGGGCGGCTCCAACGTCATGTGCTTCACCACCGGGCGCGGCTCCGCCTTCGGCTGCAAGCCGACGCCGTCGATGAAGCTCGCCACCACCACCGACATCTACAACCGCATGAACGACGACATGGACGTGAACTGCGGCGACATCCTCGACGGCGTGCCGGTCGCCGCCAAGGGCGAGGAAATCTTCCGGCGCGTGCTCGACGTCGCCTCGGGCGAACGCACCAAGTCGGAGGGGCTGGGCTACGGCGACCTCGAGTTCGTGCCGTGGCAGATCGGCGCCGTGATGTGACGCCCGCCCTCCGCGTCGTCCTGCCGCTCGCCCTCGTCCTTGCGGGCTTTCCGGCGCGCGCCGACGAGGGCATGTGGACCGCCAACGCGTTCCCGGCCGACGCCTTGGCCAAGGCCTACGGCTTCCGGCCCGAGCAGGCGTGGCTCGATCACGTGCGCCTGTCCGCGCTGCGCTTGGCGCGCGGCTGCTCGGCAAGCTTCGTCTCGCCGCACGGCCTGGTGCAGACCAACCATCACTGCGCCAGCGCCTGCATCGAGCAGAACTCGACCGCCGGCAAGGATTTGCTCGCCTCGGGCTTCTACGCGCGCGAGGGTAAGGACGAGATTCCCTGCACGGACGTGGAGGCGGACCAGCTCGTCGCCATCACCGACGTGACCGCGCGGGTCGCGGGGGCGGTTGCCGGCAAGGACGGCTCCGCCTTCGCGGCCGCCCTGAAGGCGGAGAAGGCGGCGATCGCCAAGGAATGCTCCGGCAACGACGCGGCGGTGCGCTGCGACGTCGTCGACCTTTACCACGGCGGCCTCTATCAGCTTTACAAATACCGCCGGTTTCAGGATGTGCGGCTGGTGTTCGCGCCGGAGAAGGCGATCGCCTTCTTCGGCGGCGATCCCGATAATTTCGAGTTCCCCCGCTACAATTTCGACGTCACCTACCTGCGGGTCTACGTCGACGGCGCGCCGCTCGACACCCGCGCGAACTATCTGCGCTATGCGGCGCACGATGCCGAGCCCGGCGACCTGACCTTCACCGCCGGGCATCCGGGATCGACCAACCGGCTCGACACGGTGGCCGAACTCGCGTTCCGCCGCGACGTGACCCTGCCGCGCGAGATTTTCCAGCAATCGGAGCTGCGCGGCATTCTCACCGAGTACCGCACCAGGGGACCGGAGCAGGCGCGGGTGGTGGCCGGCATGCTGTTCCGCGTGGAGAATGCGCTCAAGGCGCGCAAGGGCCAGTTCGCGGCGCTGGTCGACAGCGCGATCGTCGCGCGCCGCGCCGAGGCGGAGCGCATGCTGAACGCGGCGGTTGTCGCCGACCCGCAATTGCGGGCGCAGTACGGCGGCGCCTGGGACGCCATCGACCGCGTCCTCGCCGCCTATCGCCCCATGCGCGACCGCTACGTCTTCACCGAGGGGGGCGAGGGTTTCCGCTCGCAACTGTTCGGCCACGCCAAGGCGCTGGTGCGTTACGCGGCCGAGCGCACCAAGCCGGACGAGGAGCGCCTGCCCGATTACCCCGACGCGAGCTTCCCCATCTTGCGGCAATCGATCCTGTCGCGGGTGCCGATCTATCCCGAGGTCGAGAAGCTGACGTTGACCTTCTCGCTGACCAAGCTGCGCGAGGCGCTCGGGCCCGACGACCCCTTCGTGCGCAAAGTGCTCGGCCGCAAGTCGCCGGCGCAACGCGCGGCCGAACTCATCGACGGATCGCGGCTGGCCGATCCCGACGTGCGGCGGCGGCTTCTCGACGGCAGGCAAACGGGCATCGAGGAATCGGACGATCCGATGATCGTCTTCGTGCGTTCGATCGACCCGGACCTGCGCGCGCTGCGCAAGGACTACGTGGATAACGTCGAGGCGCCGCTGACCAAATATTCCGGCCAGATCGCGACCGCGACGTTCAAGCTCTACGGCACGTCCACCTACCCGGACGCCACCTTCACGCTGCGTCTCTCCTACGGCACCGTCAAGGGCTACCGCGACCGCGGCAGCGAGGTTGCCCCGATCACCCAGGTGGGCGGGATGTTCGAGCGCGCGAACGGCGTCGATCCGTTCAAGCTGCCGGACTCCTGGATTGCCGCGCGCAAGAGCCTCGACCCGACGATGCCGTTCAATTTCGTCACCACCAACGACGTCGTCGCGGGCAATTCCGGCTCCCCGGTCATCGATCGGGCCGGCGACGTGGTCGGCCTGATATTCGACGGCAACATCCGCTCGCTCGGCGCCGGGTTCGGCTACGACGGCGAAGCGAGCCGGGCGATCGCCGTCTCGGTCGGGGCGCTGTGGACGGCGCTCGCCAAGGTCTACCGCGCCGATCGGCTGGTCGAGGAGCTGCGGGAGTGAGGATTGCGGCCGAAGGCGTGCGGTCGGAAACAATCGCAATGCTTACGGCCGTTCCGGCGCAGCAACCTTGCGCGCCGGGCGAGTGCGTTAATCCATTCCTTTCCATTATCGCCGTCGCACCAAATTCAATTTGACTTTTTACCGCGAGCGAATCATATCTCAGCGAGAATTTGCCGGACGTGCGTCCGCTTGGCGCCGCCCGGCAAATGAGGATGAGGAACCGATGCGCCGCATAGGCACACAGACCAGCGCGCCAAGCGCCGCCAACGTTCGGTCGATCAACCGACCGAGCGGGTGGCCGGTCGCGCGCGCGGGCATGCGGTGCCGATCGGGCTCCGATCGACCCCAACCAGGGTCACGACGCAATCCGGATTAACCGGCGGCGGGCGAAAAACCCTCCGCCAACAGGCAGGAGGGCCAGCGCCCGCAGAATTCCCCGTAAATCAACCTCGCGACCGGCGTGCGCCTTGCCCGCGTTCGACGCGGCATCTGCGCGCCGCAGCGACCCGAACGCCGCCAAAGTTTCGCGGCGCGCGCAGGCGCGCGCCTGAGTAGGACCCTTTCCGGTCCGTTGTTTGACATTGTGAACGTCGAAATTGGCCGGCGGCGCCCCGCTCGGTGCCGCGGCCGTTTGTCCATTAGTTCCTGGAGCATGATCTTGTTTGCGAAAACCGGTACCCACCCCGCATCAAGTGCGGGGCAGGCTTTTTCGGGATCATGCTCAATTGGTCCATTGCTCCGTTAGCTCAGTTGGCAGAGCAGCCCCCTTGTAAGGGGCAGGTCGCAGGTTCGATCCCGTGCACGGAGCCCCAGGCAGATGACGGATGACGGAAATCCGTCATCAGATCACGGAAGGCTCCGCTGAATGGTCGGCGACTGGTCCCGAAAACCAGGGTGACCGCAAGGTCAGAGGTTCGATTCCTCAGCCTTCCGCCAATCTCGTTGATTTACTTACGGTTTTCTCGGCGCTTTTGACTTACGCACGTGCCCGAGCACGTTTATGGCGCCGGACGCCACCGGACACGACCGGGCAAATCGCCTATCAACGGCAGGGGAGACGCCCGAGCATGGTTGAGCAACAGCAGGAAGGGCGACGAGACCCGCCCGACGAGGCGCCCGGCGAACTCGAGACTGCGCGAGTTTTCAAGCGTCTCGAAAACCTATATGTTCATCGTTCGGACTCCCCGTTCTCCAGTGGTCTTTTGTCGATGTCCCAGTCAGCCCTCCAGGCCGGCGCGTGTCCGCGGGCGATCATTTGGCGCAATGTCAGGTTTTATCTCGCCGTGCATGCCATAGCCGCCTTGGCGTTCTTTCCATGGTTCTTCAGCTGGACCGGCGTGCTGGTCTGCATAGCCAGTATCTACCTTGTCGGCATGATGGGCATTATTGTCGGCTTTCATCGCCTTCTGACCCACCGCAGCTTCAGCTGCCCCATGTGGGTCGAGCGCACCCTTTCGATCCTGGGAGTTTCCTGCGGACAGGGCTCTCCGACCTATTGGGTCGCGGTTCATCGCCGGCATCATCATTATGCCGACCAAGAATTGGACCCGCACAGCCCGCGGCGCGGCTTCTTTTGGGGCCACGTAGGTTGGGCAATGCTCAAGAGAGACGATCTCGATCCCGGTCCGCTGATGGATCGTTACGCCAAGGATCTAAGACGCGATCCGTTTCAAGCCTGGCTGGTGCGACATGACACGTGGGTCTTCGTCATGTTCGCGACCTGGGTCGTGTACTTCATCGCGGGATTCGGGGTGGCGTTGTTGACGGACCAAAGCATCGCAAGCGCCGCGCAGTTCGGATTGAGCCTGCTTGTCTGGGGCGCGGCGGTGCGGACCGTCATCGTGTTGCACTTCGCCTGGCTCGTCAATTCGGTGGACCACTTGTGGGGCTATCGCCGCTACAATACGCCCGACAACAGCCGCAACAATCCATGGCTGGGCTTCCTGACCTACGGCGACGGGTGGCACAACAATCATCATGCCGATCCGCGGTCGGCCCGGCACGGGCACAAATGGTGGGAAATCGACCTCGCCTGGATTGCAATCCGCGTGATGATGGCGCTCGGCATGGCGAAAAACCCCCGATTGCCATCGCCCTTGCTGGCTACGCGATTCAGCGTCTCCGGTTCCCAGCCTGCACTTGATGATTTCGAGCCGGAGGACATCGGGACGCCGACCTGATCGGCGTCGCTGTCGCGCACGTCCGACAAAAACGTCATTGGCACTTCTCGGACGTTGCCCGATGTCCGCTTCGAAGTGATCAGCGATCGGTGACCGGTGATCTGAATACAGAAAATTTACGCAGTTTCAGGGCGTAGCGCAGCCCGGCAGCGCTCCTGGCTTGGAACCAGGAGGTCGTAGGTTCGAATCCTACCGCCCTGACCACTTCGTCCATTTGAAACCATGGCAGACTGGGCGGCTCCGGAGAGTTGGCCGAGCGGCAAGGCATCGCGGTGCTAACGCGACGAGACCGAAAGGTCGGGCAGGTTCGACTCCTGCACTCTCCGCCAGTTCACGCGGGGTACCGAATCCCGCAAGAGGCATCCGGTGCAAGCCACGCTAGAGCATGATGCCGAAAAAGCCTGCCCCGCACGTGATGCGGGGTGGATACCGGTTTTCGGAAAAACATCATGCTCCAACAATAAGATAAAGCGGGATGGCGATTCGAAGAAAAGCCATCACGCTTTAGGCGGCGCTATCGATCTTGTAAGGCCGGACGAGCAGATCCGCGGGAATTTTCCACGCTTCGCTGATTTTATGGATCATTTCGACCGTGAGCGCGCGTCGTCGCGCGAGAACTTCAGACGCACGCGAGCGCGAGCCAAGGATTCCGGCAAGCTCACTCTGAGTATGTCCCAATTCGTCGATAGAGTAATGGAGAACCTCGATGGGATCGAAATCCTTGTCATCAGCGATCGGCCACCGCCGTGCTTCGTAACTTTCGACCAGGGCGACCAGCACGTCGAGCTTGTCGCCGTCCTCGGTTCGTTCCCGCGCACCCCAGCGGGCCTCGATCTCGCGGAGCGCTGCGCGATGATCTCGATCGGTGCGAATGGGCCGGATGTCCATCGTCAGCCTCTCAATAGAGCGATACGCCAAGGGCGTCGATACGATCGTACTCGGCATGCGTGCCGATGAACTTTACGAAGGCGATTTGCCGACGTGAGTCGAAGGCGACCAGCAGGCGATAGTTTCCACCCGCAACCTCGAATCTTGCGCGTTCCCGATTGAGCACCTTCGCTTTTGGAGCGGCGGCCTGAACGTCATCCATCGAGCTCCAAGGGGCCGCCTTGGCGAGCCGGTACCAGCGTTCCAGCGAGACCTTTGCCTGCGGGTGCTTGCCGCAAAAGCGGACAAGCACGTTTCGAGCAATGACCCGCATGGTATCCATATATCATGTTCCCGGTACGGGAACAATGGAGCATTCGGGGGTGGCGCAACTGGCGGCGCAGCCGACTTTGAATCGGAAGGTTGAAGGTTCGAGCCCTTCCCCCCGAGCCAGCCCGGTGTAGCTCAGCGGAATAGAGCAGCGCCCTCATAAGGCGAAGGTCGGTTGTTCGATCCAACCCACCGGGACCAGTTCATATTGATGGAGCATGATCTTTTCCGAAAACCGGTACCCACCGCGGATCGCGTCCGGGGCGGGCCTTTTCGGGATCATGCTCCGGGAAACATGGCGCGGCCGGCGGCGATCTCGCCGAACAGCCAGTCGTGGAAGCCGCGCGCGACCAGCCATTCGATGCGCTCGCCGCTCCAGAACAATTTGCGCCGCTCGACCGAGGTGGACGCGAGGCCCTTGAGGTAGGCGGCGGTGCGCCGGGCGTCGGCGGCGAACAGCGGATGCGCGCGCGTGGCGGCAAGCCATGCGGCGACGCTCGGCAGCCGCGCGGCATCGAGCGAAAACCCCATCGGCCGCACGGCGACGAGATTGGGGAACCACGCGCATTCGAGGAGCCCGGGCGCGCCGAACGGCCACGGTTTCGGCCGCGGCGCCAGCGCCTGTTCGAGCCGGCCGAGCACCGTGTCGAGGTCGCGTTGCGCCGCTTCCATCAGGCCGGCCGGCGGCGCGTCCTCGCGCTCGGCCCAATGCCAGAACGAGCAGTCGACGATGATCGGGTCGAGCCGGCTGTCGGCAAGCCGCTCGAGCGCGCGCACGGCGACGCGGTCCTTCGGCTCGGGCGGATAGAGCGGCGGCGCGGGATAGCGCCAGTCGAGGTACTGCACGATGTCGCTCGAGTTGATCACCGTGACGCCGTCGTCGAGGAGCACCGGGACTTCGCCGCGCGGGTTGAGCTCGGCGAGCGCAGCGCGGTTTTCCGCGATGAGCCCGTCCACATGGTCGTAGGGCAGCTCTTTGAGTTCGAGCGCGAGCGCGACCTTGCGCGCGAACGGGCTGAACCAGCTGCCGTAAAGCGTGGTCATGGCGTGCATCCGTCGAGGGTTTGCGCGTGAATCATAGGCAGTGCGGACGATTGCAATCAATCACGAGGGCGTAGCTTAGCCTGGCCTAAAGCGCCGGATTCCAAACCCGGGATCGTGGGTTCAAATCCTACCGCCCTTGCCAATTTGCCTGACGTTGCTACGCCGCTTTCGCCGGCGGCGCCCTGGTCCGCGCCAGCGCCGCGTAAACGAGCGCCGCGATCCCGCCCACGTTGATCCGCATGATGGCGATCACCACCACGGCGAAGATCACGAAATCCCACTCGCCGTATTTCTGCAGATAGGTGGTGAGTATCTGGATCGGGGCGGCGCCGATGAGCGGGCCGAGCACGGTGCCGAGCCCGCCGAGCACGACCATGATGATCAGCTTGGCCATCTCGTTGAAGTCGGCCATCTGCGGGCTGAGCACGACGAGGTAATGGCCGTAGAACGCGCCGGCGAGCCCGGCGAACGCGCTCGCCACGGTGAACACGAACACCTTCACGCGGGTGGTGTCGACGCCGAGGCTCTCGGCGCGCAGGTCGTCGTCGCGGATCGCGCGCATGAAGTAGCCGAGCCGGCTCCTGACGATGCCGTACATGATCAGGACCGACACGACGGCGAGCGCGGCGAACAGCCAGTAATAGGCGACCGGGTCGAGGTTACGGAAGAGCGGCGGCACGTTGAGGCCGAGTTCGCCGCGGGTGATCGGGTAGGCGGCGGTGAGCAGGATGTGGATCGTCTCGGCGAACGCCCAGGTGGCGATGGCGAGGTAGATGGCGCGCATGGAGAGCACCATGCGGCCGAGCCCGTAGCCGAGCGCCGCGGCGACCGCGACGCCGCTTACGATGCCGATTGGGACGGGCACGCTGCAGTAGCGGATCAGCAGGCCCGACGTGTAGGCGCCGATCGCCGCAAAGGCGTGGTGCGCGAGCGAGAACTGGCCGGTGAAGCCCGCCAGCAGGTTCCAGCTCGCGGCGAGGATCGTGTAGTAGAAGCCGGTAGTCAGGAGATGCAGGGCAAATCCGCCGGCGAGGAGCGGCGGCAGCGCCAGCAGCACGGCGGCGGCGACGACGATGCCGAGCGGCCGGCGCCAATCCTTTAGTGCTGCAAGCGCGCGCGTCATCCGAGCAGGCACGCCTTGATCAGCGCGCTCACCCGCTCGAGCGGGAACTCGCGCGCGGGCCCGTGTGCGCGGATGCGGCCGAGGTCGACCAGATAGACGTAGTCGGCCTGGCGCACCGCGTCCTCGACGTTCTGGTCGACCAGCAGGATGGTGCTGCCGCTTTGTCTCGCCGCATGCAGGAGATCGTAGACTTGCGCGACCAGCGCCGGAGCGAGACCGGCGGTCGGCTCGTCGACCAGCATGAGGTCGGGCGCCGTCATCATCTCGCGCGCGACCGAGAGCATGCGGCCCTGGCCGCCCGAGAGCGCCCCGGCCGTCTCGCCTCGGCGGTCGGCGAGCACCGGAAACGTATCGAACACCCGTTCGAGGGCCGCAGCGAGCCGGGCGTTGTCGCGCCGGAGAATCCAGCCGCCCATGCGCAAATTCTCTTCGACCGTGAGCAACGGAAAGACATTGATCTCCTGCGGCACGTAACCGATGCCGAGCGCCTTGACGGCGGCCGGTTCGCATCCGCCGATCTCCCGGCCGGCAAAGCGAATGTGCCCGCGCGAAGGCTTGATGAGCCCGAAGATGGTACGCAGCAGGGTGGACTTGCCGGCGCCGTTGGGGCCGATGACGACCGTCACGCTGCCGCGCTCGACCGCAAGCGAGAGCCCCTGCAGGATGTCGACGCCGCTGGTGTAGCCGGCGGACAGGTCGGCGATGTCGAGGACCGCGCTCACGTCCAGCCCCGGCCGAGATAGGCGGCGAGCACGTCGCCGCGCGCGGCGACCTCGTCGAGAGTGCCCTCGGCGGCGATCCGCCCTTCCACCAGCACGGTGACGCGGCGGCACAGGCGGCGCACGATCGCCATTTCGTGGCTGACGATGATGAAGGTGATAGCGTTTGCGCGGTTCTCCTGTTCGATCAGGTCGACGATCGCGTCCTTGATGGTCGGATTGATGCCGGCGAACGGCTCGTCGAGCACGTAGCACTTGAGCCCGGGCGCCATGAACCCGGCGGCGACCTGCAACAGCGCGCGCTGGCCGCCGGAGAGCGCCTTGGCCGGTGCATCGGCGAGCGGCGCCAGCCGAGTGAGGTCGAGGAAGCGCTCCGCGCGCGCGCGCGCCTCGCTCGCGTCGCTGCCGTCCGGCTGCGCCAAATAGGGCAACAGCAGGTTTTCGCGCACGCTCATGTTGCCGAACAGTCGGCCGACCTGGAAGCTGCGCACCAGGCCGCGCCGCGCGATCTCGTGTGCCTTAAGCCCGACGAGCGAGCGCCCGTCGAGGCGGATGTCGCCCGCATCGGGCGGATAAAGCCCGGCGATGAGGTTGACGAGCGTGGTCTTGCCGGCGCCGTTCGGCCCGATCAGGCCGCGCACCTCGCCGGGCGCGATCGCCAGGTCGACGCCGCCGGTGGCGAGGAGCCCGCCGAAACGTTTGGTCAAGCCGCGGGTTTCGACGAGCGCCGTCACGGGGATTCTCACGCCTGGCGGATGCGTTCGCCGAACAGCCCGGTCGGGCGCACCAGCAGGACCAGCACGACCAGCAGGAAGCCGTAGACGTTCTGATAGGGCGCGGCGATGAAGGAGGCGCCGAGGGATTCGACGACGCCCAGCAGCACGCCGGCGATCAGCGCGCCGGGGATCGAGCCGAGGCCGCCGATCACGATGATCTCGAAGCCCTTGACCGTGGTGACGACGCCGCTGGTGGGAAATACCATGAACACCGGCGCCAGCAGGGCGCCGGCAAGCCCGGCGAGGCCGACGCCGATGCCGAACGCGACCTGGTCGAGGCGGAACACGTCGACGCCGGCGGTCTGCGCGCCGATGCGGCTCTGCGCCGCCGCGCGCAAGGCGAGGCCGAGCCAGGTCTTCTTCAGGAGCAGGTAGAACAGCGCGATCGCCGCGAGCGCGCACAGGAACGCGGCGAGCCGCGCCCCGCTTTCCGGCAGCGGCCCGAGCATGACGGTCGGCAGGTTCGAGCCGGGCGTGCGCTGGTAGGGCCCGCCCAGCGCCGCCGCCAGGTTGCGCAGCAGCAGCAACAGCGCGATCGTCACCACGATCGCGTAGTCGTCCTTGCGCTCGACCGCCGCGGTGAACATCGGCTTGATCAGCAACGGCTCGAGCAGATAGCCGAGAACGAACACGCCGAGAGCGGAGAGCGGCGCCGCCACCCACCAGAAATCGGCGCCGAGCCATTCGACGATCAGCAAATACTGCAGGTACCCGCCGATCATGTAGAACTCGCCCATCGACCAGTTGATCATCTTGACGATGCTGTAGATGAAGGTGATGCCCAGCGCCATCAGCGCGTAGAGCACGCCGATCACGACGCCCGCGATCAGGGTCTGGACGAACAGCTCGGTGGAGAACATGGCTTCACCTCTCCCCGCTTGCGGGGAGAGGTCGGCGCCGAAGGCGCCGGGTGAGGGGGCATCTTAGGAAGCGCGCATCCGGAGAGTCCCCCTCACCCCGACCCTCTCCCCGAGGGGCACCCCGCGACGCTCGCGTCGCGGGGACCCCGTTGCGGGGAGAGGGAGTCACGGCGTCGCGCTCGCGTGCTCGACGATGATGTCGGCTTCCTTCCAGTCCTGGTTCGGCGCCGTGTATTGCAGGATCAGCACCGGCGGCGACCAGTTGTGGAAGAACACGCCGTCGGCGCGCGGAAAGGTCACGGGCGAGGCGGTCCAGCTCTTGAAGGTGCCGGCCTCGAGCGCCTTGATCATCGCCGTCGGGTCGCTGCTCTTCGCCTGGTTGACCGCTTCGGCGATGATCAGAACGTCGCCGAAACCGTTGAGCGAGGAATAGACCGGCGATTCCTTGTATTTCGCCTCGTAGGCTTTGGCGAGCCACTCGCCGGCGTCGGAGAGCTTCTGCTTGGGCGAGTAGTAGGCGATGAAGTAGATCCCGGCGCCGGTCTTCGGGTGCAGCTGCCAGAACTGCGGCCGGATCGGCGCATCGTAGGACACGAGCATGGGCGTCTGCGGCGTGATGCCGAGGGTTGCCGCCTGCTCGATCATCAGCTCCGCGGGCTGGCCGACCCCGATGTTGATGAGGAGGTCGGGCTTGAACGCCTTGACCTGCAGCAACAGCGGGGTGAGGTCGGTCGAGCCGTGGTCGAACGTCAGGGTCATCAACTCGAGGCCGAGGTTCAGCTGTTTGCTCTGCTTCTCGGTTTCCTCGGCAAGCCCGATGCCGTAGTCGGTCGTCTCCGCCAGGATGGCGACGCGCTTGAAGTTCTTGCGCTTGATCAGGTCGATCCAGGCGGCGGCGCGCAGCGGATCGATGACGTGGGTGCGAAACGCGATGTCGTAGTGCTTGGCGGTGATGTCGGAGGCGGAGGCCTGGGTGGCGATGGTGGGCACGCCGAGTTCCTTCGCCACCTCGTTGACGGCGAGGTTGACCGACGAGTGGAAGAAGCCGGTGACAGCGACTGCGCGGTCTTCGGTCACCAGCCGACGGTAGGCCGCGATGCCGCTTTCCGTGCGCCCCTGGCTGTCCTGCACCGAGAGCGCCACTTTGCGGTCGCCGAGAACGCCGCCCATGGGGCCGTTGATGTAGTCGACGGCGAGCTCGGCGCCGCGGCGGATCAGCTGACCGCCGGTCGGGTCGCCGGGCGGAGAAAGCGGAATCTCCAGGCCGACCACGACCGGATCCGCGGCGCGGACCACGGTCGCGGCCGCAAGCAGCACGACTGCGACGGCCGCCATACGCAGCAACGATGTCATCAAGACCTCCCTCGTGCCCCGGCTGGGCACCCACTGTAGCAGGCGACCGAGCGGATTCCATCGATGCTTGAAGGAACGGCGCGCTGGGGCCGACGAGGTTTGCGCCATTGTCTCGGCCCGGTATTCTAAGCTATTGACGCTGCTTGGTTTCCAACGAGCGTCCCGGCCGCGGCACGGGCCGCGTTGAGGTGAAGTCCCGGATGAGCACGAAGCCCAATCACGATCGCGTCGCCCACGGCGGCAAGGCAATCTACGGCGCCCGCCTCGGCATCCTGATGCTCGACGCGAAGTTCCCGCGCATCCCCGGCGACATGGGCAACGCGGACACATGGCCGTTTCCGGTGCTCTACAAAGTGGTCAAAGGGGCTTCGCCCCAACGCGTGGTGCACGAACGGGCGAGCGGGCTCATGGACGCGTTCATTGACGCCGCGCGCGAACTGGTCGAACTGGGCGCCGACGGCATCACCACCACGTGCGGCTTCCTCTCCCTGTTCCAGAGCGAGATCGCCACTCAAGTCGGCGTCCCGGTCGCGGCCTCGAGCCTGATGCAGGCGCCGATGATCGCGCGCGTGCTGCCGGCCGGCCGGCAGGTGGGCATCCTGACCGTGAGCGCCCGCAGCCTGACGCCCGCGCACCTCGCGGCCGCCGGCGTTCCCGTCGAGACGCCGGTCGCCGGCACCGACGATGGGCGCGAGTTCACCCGCGCCATCCTCGGCAACGAGGCGGTGCTCGACGTGGCCGCCGCGGAGCAGGACATCCTCGCTGCCGGCGAGGAGCTGGTGCGGCGCCATCCCCAGGTCGGCGCCGTGCTGCTCGAGTGCACCAACATGGCGCCCTACGCGAGCGCGCTGCGCGAGCACTTGGACCTGCCGGTCTACGACATCGTGAGTTTCGTCACTTGGTTCCACGCCGGCCTCAAGCCGCGCGACTTCGGCCATCCGGCGCGCGCGCCGCGCGAGTGGCGGGAATAACCGCGCGCCGCGGCAACCGCATCTTCAGGCGACATGCGACCGTTAGCCGCCCGGACGAGGCCGGGAAACGCCCGGCCAGCGGCCGCTGCGGCCATTGGTCTCGGTGCCGCGGGTTCGCTATAGTGCCGGCGCGAACGGCGGCATTCCCAAAACGTCGGATCAGGCGGAGGAAACATCGATGCGCAAATGGCTTCTCGCGGCGGCTGCGGCGGCCGTCCTCACGGCTCCCGGCGCCGTTGCGGCCCAGCAGCCGATCATCATCAAATTCAGCCACGTCGTGTCGCCGGACGCACCCAAGGGCAAGGCGGCGCTGCTGTTCAAGGACCTCGCCGAGAGGTACACGAACGGCGGAGTGAAGGTCGAGGTCTATCCCAATTCCTCGCTCTACAAGGACAAGGAGGAGCTGGAGGCGCTGCAGCTCGGCTCGGTGCAGCTTCTCGCCCCGTCGATCTCCAAGTTCGGCCCGCTCGGCGTCAAGGAATACGACGTTTTCGACCTGCCTTACCTGATGAGCGACGACGAGCACGCGCGCGCGATGTACGCGAGCCCGATGATGGCGGAACTCGGCAAGAAGCTCGAGGCCAAGAGCGTCCTGCCGCTCGCCTATTGGGACAACGGCACCTACGTCTACACCTGCAACAAGCCGCTCGTCGTGCCCGACGATTTCAGGGGCCTGAAGATGCGCATCCAGGGCTCCAAGGTGCTCGACGCCGCGGCGCGCGAACTCGGCGCCATCCCGCAGATCATGGCCTTCTCCGAACTCTATCAGGCCCTGCAGACCGGCGTCGTCGACGGCGAAGACAACGTGCCGTCCAACATCCTGACCCAGAAGTTCTACGAGGTGCAGAAGTACCTGACCGTGTCCAATCACGGGCGGCTTACCTACGCGCTGATCGCCAACAAGAAGTTCTGGGACGGCCTGCCCGCGGACCTGCGCGTGCCGCTGGACCGGGCGGTGAAGGAATCGACCGAGTTCTTCGACCAAACTGCCGCCAGGGACAACGCCGACGCCTTGGAGAAGATCAGGGCCTCCGGCAAGATCGAGGTGCACGTCCAGACCGAGGCCGAGAAGCAAGCCTGGATCAAGAAGCTGATGCCGGTTCACCAGGAAATGCAGAGCCGCTTCGGCAAGGCCTTCATCGAGAACGTCTATAGGGCCTCCGGCTTCACGCCGGCGTCCTGATGCGCCTCAATCCATAGCGATTCGCGGGTCGGCGGTCGCCGCCGCCTGCGGTCGCCGTCAGGTCGTGTGCGAATAACAAGCCGAGCCGAGTTCGCAGAGGGGAAACGTCGTGCTCGACCGCGTCCTCGACCGGCTCGAGGAGTGGATCATCGCCACTCTCATCGCCGCCGCTACCGTCGTGACCTTCGTGGCGGTGGTGCATCGCTACGGCGCCAGCAATTCCGCCGCGCTCGCCGGCTGGGCCAAGGTGCACGGCCTCTTGTGGCTGAGCGCCGCCGCCGACGCGGTCTATCTGTCGCTCATTGCGATCAATCTGTCGTGGGCGCAGGAGCTTGCGACCTACATGTTCGTGTGGATGGCGAAGTTCGGCGCCGCGCTCGGCGTGCGCACCGGCATCCACGTCGGCGTCGACGTGCTGGTCGACCGGCTCGCGCCGGCCGCCCGCAAGCCGGTCGTCGTGTTCGCGCTTTTGTGCGGCGCCCTGTTCACCGGCGTCATCGGCACTTTGGGCGCGATCTACGTCTACGAGCTCGATCCCGACCAGGTGTCGCAGGAACTGGAATGGCCGAGCTGGATCATCTACCTGTGCATTCCGCTCGGCTCGTACCTGATGTGCTTCCGCTTCCTGCAGGTGGCATGGCGCTTCCTGCGCACCGGCTATAATCCGCATCATGGACACGCGGCGGAAGTCGCGAGCGTGACCGCGCCGCGCGCGGCGGTGCCGGAGCCGGCGCAATGACGAGCCTCGCCGAGGTCGCCGCGCCGCGCGGACGCGCCTCCGCGCTCACCGCGACCCTGATGATCGTGGCCCCGATCGCGCTGGCGCTCGTCTGCCTTGCCGCCCGCGTCGACCTCATTGCGCTGTCGCAATCCGTGCGCGCGCTCATGCTGTTCGCGCTGCTGCTGGCGTTGATGGCGACCGGCATGCCGATTTCGATCGCGCTCGGCCTGTCCGTGCTCACCTATCTGTTCATTCTCAGCAGCGTCGATCCGAAGATGGTCGGGCTCAAGCTGTTCACCAGCATCGACCGCTTCGAGATCATGGCGATCCCGTTCTTCATCCTCGCCGGCAACTTCCTCACCTCCGGCGGGGTCGCCCGCCGCATGATTGCCTTCGCCACCTCGATGATCGGCCACTGGTACGGCGGCCTCGGGCTGGCCGGCGTCGTCGCCTGCGCACTGTTCGCCGCCATCTCCGGCTCCTCGGTCGCCACCGTCGTCGGCATCGGCTCGATCATCCTGCCGGCGATCGTGCAGCACGGCTATCCGCCGCGGTTCGGCGCCGGGGTTATCGCGACCTCGGGCGCGCTCGGCATCCTGTTCCCGCCCTCGATCAACCTCGTCATCTTCGCGGTCGCGACCAGCGGCATGCAGCCGCGCGGGCCGGACGGGGCGATCGTCGACTCCGCCTCGGTCGGCCAGTTGTTCATCGCCGGGCTCGTGCCCGGGTTGATGCTGGCGACGATGCTCGGCATCACCACCTGGTATCGCGCCTGGCGCAACGACTATCCGCGCATGGCGCGGGCGAGCTGGGGCGAGTGCCTGCACGCCTTTCGCGAGAGCTTCTGGGGCCTGTTCCTGATCGTGCTGGTGCTCGGCGGCATCTACTCAGGCCTGTTCACGCCGACCGAGGCGGCGGCGATGGCGGCGGTCTACGCGTTCCTGATTTCCGTGTTCGTCTACAAGGAACTCGATCTGCGCGACGTGCCGCGCGTGCTGCTCAAGGCCGCCTCCATGAGCGCGATGATCCTCTACATCATCACCAACGCGGCGGTGTTCTCCTGGCTGCTCACCTCCGAGCAGATACCCCAATCGATGGCCGAATGGATGACCGCGCAGGGCTTCGGCACCGTCGCTTTCCTTCTCGTCACCAACATCGTGCTGCTGGCGGCGGGCAACTTCATGGACCCCGCGGCGATCGTGCTGATCATGGCGCCGATCCTGTTTCCCATGGCGGCGGCGCTCGGCGTGCACCCGGTGCACCTCGGCATCCTGATGGCGGTCAACATGGAGGTCGGCCTGTGCCATCCGCCGGTCGGCCTCAACCTCTACGTCGCCGCCGGCATCACCCGCATGGGCATCACCGAACTGACCATCTCGGTGCTGCCGTGGCTCGGCACCATGCTGATCTTCCTGGTGATGGTGACGTACATCCCGGAAATTTCGCTATGGCTGCCGCGCCTGCTCGGGATGGTGAATTAGCGGAGGACAGATGACGGACGCATCTCGCGCCGCTGCACCGCCCGGACCCGTCGTCGTCATCGGCGCCGGCATCGTCGGTCTTGCCTGCGCCACCTATTTGCAGCGCGACGGCCGCAAGGTCGTCCTCGTCGATCCGGGCGGGCCGGGCGAGGGGGCGTCCTACGGCAACGCCGGCGGTCTCAACGGCTCCTCGGTGGTGCCGGTCGCCATGCCGGGCGTCTTGTCCAAGGTGCCGCATTGGCTGCTTGACCCCGAGGGGCCCCTGTCGATCCGCCTGCGCTATCTGCCGCGCCTCCTGCCGTGGCTCTACCGGTTCGTTCGCGCCGGCCGGCCGGAGCTGGTGCGCGCGCAGGCGCGCGCGCTGCGCAGCCTGTTGGCCCCGACCGTCGACATGTATCGGGAACTCGCGGCGAGCGTCGGCGCCGCGCATCTGATCCAGCGCCGCGGCCTCCTCATGGTCTACCGTAGCGAGGCGAGTTTTGCGGCGGACGCCGCGCCCAATCGGCTGCGCGCCGCCAACGGCGTGGTGATCGAGGAGCTGACCAGGGACGAGCTGCGCCAGCTCGAGCCGGCGCTGTCGCCGTCCTACGCGCGCGCCCGCTTCATCTCCGAGAACGGCTATTGCAAGAACCCGCTGGCGCTGAGCCGGAGCCTCGCCGCGGCACTGATCGCCAACGGCGCCGAGATCCGGCGCGAGCGCGCCGAGGCCTTTGCCTTTGCCGATGGAACGGTCGAGGCAGTGATGACCGCGACCGGACCGGTGCCGGCCGCGGCCGTCGTTGTGGCCGCCGGCGCCCATTCGAAGCCGCTGGCGGCCCGGCTCGGCGAAAGCGTGCCGCTCGACACCGAGCGCGGCTATCACGCCATGATCAAAGATCCCGAGGTCGTTCCGCGTCTGCCGGTCATGGAGGTCGACGGAAAATTCGTGGCGACCCCGATGGAGGAGGGACTGCGCATGGCCGGCACCGTGGAGTTCGCCGGCCTCGACGCCCCGCCCAACTGGCAGCGCGCGCGGGTGCTGCTGCGTCAGGGGCAGGCCATGTTTCCGGGGCTTGCCCGCACCATCCCCGACGGGCGCGTCTCCATGTGGATGGGCTTCCGGCCGAGCTTGCCGGACTCGTTGCCGGTGATCGGTGCGACGCGCCGGTATGCCAACGCGTTCCTCGCCTTCGGGCACGGCCACGTGGGGCTGATCGGCGCGCCCATGACCGGCCAAACCATCGCCGACCTCATCGCCGGGCGGGCGCCGGCGATTGACGTTGCGCCATTTAGTGCGGCGCGCTTCGGTTGAGTACGACTTGTTGCGAATATCCACACTCAAGCAATTGATTCCAAATCAAAAATTAGGCTGCAGTCGCGAACGCGTGATCCCACCGGCAGCAAAGAGCCCTGAACCCGCGCCGATCCGCGGGCGACTAACGACTATGGGAAAGAACGGCCCGAAGGGGCGCAGGCTGCAATGACGACCTTCGTTCAAGGGGGACCGCCACCCCTCGACATCGAAGCCTTGCTGCCGTGGTATGCGGCCGGAACGCTTGACCGCCGCGCCGGCGCGCGGGTCGCGGCCGCGGTTGAACGCGATGCCGAACTCGCCCGGCACTACGCGATCGTGCGCGAGGAACTGGCGGAGACCATTCGCCTCAACGAGAGCCTCGGCGCCCCGACCGCGCGCGCCTACGATCGCCTGGCCGCGGTGCTCGCCGCGGAAACGGCCGCGCTCGCCGGCAAAGGACGAGCGCTCGCGCGCTGGCGCCGCCTAGGCCATTGGCTGGCGCAATTGAGCCCGCGCGCCTTGACCTGGTCGGCGACCATGGCGGCGCTCGCGCTGGTGTTGCAGGCGGGGCTGATCGCCGAACTCAGCGGCGTGCGCTACGCGAGCCAATCGCTCAAGGAGGCCGGGTCGACCAGGGATGCCTACGCGTTCGTGACCTTCGTGCCGCAGGCGAGTTCCGCCGAGATCACGAAATTCCTGCGCGCGCATCGGGCTCAGGTGGTCGACGGTCCGCGCGCCGACGGCATCTACACGATCCGCGTGAAGGCGGACGCGCTCTCCGAGGCCGAAGTGGCGGAGGTGGTGCAGGACATCCGCCAGGCCAACGCGATCGTGCACTTCATCGGCCTGACCAAATAAGCCGCGCCGCCATCGCCACGCGCGAGGCGGCCCATTGTCACGTCGCCGGCGGTCCCATGGCGATGCCGATCGAGCCCACGCCGTCGACGCCGCCGTCGAGCTTGTCGCCGGCAACGACCGCGCCGACGCCCGAGGGGGTCCCGGTCATGATGACGTCGCCGGGCGCGAGCGCCACTTGCTCGGACAGCTTGGCGATCACCTCCGGCACGTTCCAGATCATCTGCTCGAGATCGCCGTCCTGGCGCAGCGTGCCGTTGACCTTGAGATAGATGCGGCCCTTCTTCGGGTGGCCGATTTCGGCGGCGGGGCGCAGCGCGCCGCATGGGGCGGAGCCGTCGAACGCCTTGCCGATCTCCCACGGCCGCTTGAGGTCGCGCGAGGCGATCTGCAGGTCGCGCCGCGTCAGGTCGATGCCGACCCCGTAACCGTAAATGAGATCGAGCGCGCGCTCCGCCGCGAGGTTGCGGCCGCCGCCCTTGAGCGCCACCACCAGCTCGATCTCGAAGTGCAGGTCCTTGGTCAGCGGCGGGTAGGGCACGGTCGATCCGTCCGGCACCAGCGCATCCGGCGGCTTGGCGAAAAAGAACGGCGGCGCGCGCTCGTCCTGGCCCATCTCGCGAATGTGCTCGACGTAGTTGCGCCCCACGCACCAGATGCGGCGCACGGGAAACCGGCGGGAGGTACCGGCGACCGCGATCGAGGGCTGCGGCGGCGGCGCGATGACGTATTGGTCGCTCATGGAAGCGGTTGCACCGTTCGTTGGATGTGGACTTTAGAGCATGATGCCGAAATGCGGCGGTCAGCCCGACGACGCCACGGCTGCGAGCGGTTCGCGCGCCGGTGCCGGGTCCTTGAACTGCACGCGGTAGAACGTGGCGTAACGGCCGCCCTTGCGCAGCAGCTCGTCGTGGCGCCCGGTTTCCACCACGGCGCCCTGCTCGACCACCAGGATGCGGTCGGCGTGCGTGATCGTGGGCAGGCGATGCGCCACCACGACGGTGGTCCGTCCTTCGCACAGGTGCGCCATCGCATCCTGAACCTGTCGTTCGGATTCGCTGTCGAGGGAGGCGGTCGCTTCATCGAGCAGGATGATCGGCGCGTCCTTGATCAGCGCGCGGGCGATCGCGACCCGCTGACGCTGACCGCCGGAGAGCTGCAGGCCGTGCTCGCCGACCTGCGTGGCGTAGCCGGCCGGGAAGCTCGTGATGAACTCGTGGGCGTGGGCGGCGCGCGCGGCGGCAACGATTTCGGCCTCGCTCGCGCCAGGTTTGCCGAAGGCGATGTTGTCGCGAATCGAGCCGCGGAACAGGTGTACGTGCTGTCCGACATAGCCGATTTGCCGCCGCAGCGCCCGGCGCGGTAGACGCGCGATGTCGTGTCCGTCGACCGTGATCGCTCCGGCGTCGATGTCGAAGAAACGCAGCAGCAGGCTCAGCACTGTCGACTTGCCGCCGCCCGACGGCCCGACCAGCGCGGTGACCTTGCCGGGATCGGCGACGAACGACATGGCGCGCAGCACGGGCTCGCCCGGCCGATAGGCGAAGCGCACGTTGGAAAACTCGATGCGCACCGCCGGACTGAGCACCAAGGGCGGCCCGTCGTCGGCGATCGGTTCGGTCGGCGGGCTGTCGATCAGCTCGTACAGGACCTTGACGCCGATCAGGTTGGCGTTGAGGTCGATGTTGAGCCGGGCGAGCCGCTTGGCCGGCTCGAAGGCCAGCACGAAGGCGGCGAGGAAGGACACCAGCTCGCCGGCCGTGGCGCCGCCGTGGATGACCCGATAGCCACCGTACATCACGGCAAGCACGACGCCGACGCCGGCCAGCGTTTCCATCAGCGGGCTCGCGCGGTTGGCCACGCGCGCCATCCGGTTTGACTCGCGTTCGACCTCGGCGACGCTCGCCGCGAACCGCGCCCGCATTTCCTCCTCGAGGGTGAACGATTTCACGATGCGCAGCCCCTGCAGGGTCTCCTGCATTGTTTCCAGGATGCGCGCTCCGCCGGTGAACTGGTTTTGCGCGATGACGCGGATGCGGCGGATGAGCTTGCGCAGCACCAGCATGGCGGGCGGCACCGCGATGAGGCCGATGCAGAACAGGACGGGGTCCTGGCTCACCATGATGATGGCGAGGGCGATCAGCGTGAGGAGATCGCGGCCGAGCGCGAGTAGCGCCAGGGTAAGCACCTGGGTGACGGCGGTGGTGCCGGCGGTCAGGCGGGCGACGAACTCGGACGAGTGGCGGTCGGCAAAGTAGCCGAGGCCCTGGTTGAGGAGCGTGTCGAACGTGCGCTGCTGGATGTCGGCGACGATGCGGCTGTTGATGCGCGCCAGCACGACTGTGTGACCATAGGTGCTGGCGCCCTTTATCATGTAGAGCGCCATGGTGGCGACGCCGAGGCCGACGATCGCCATGAAATTGCGCCCGAGGTAGGTCTCGTTGACGAAATACTTCATCAGATAGGCGGGGATTGCCGTGCACGCGGCGGTCACCGCCATCAGCACGAAAGCCTGGGCGTAACGCTTCCAGCGCACGGCCGCGTGTTCCATCAGCAGTCGCCGGATCAGCGCCAGCGCGCCCTCGGGGTCTGCGAGCAGCGATCGCAGGCGGGATGGAAGCATGCACGCTCCGTCGTTGTCGTACCCGGCGGCGCCGAACGCGGGTCGCGGCCGTTCCTGCCCGCCCTCGGTCGATTTTTCAAGTGATCCCGGTCAGGACGATACCAGGTTTTGGATGTCGCCGCGGATCGGTACCGCCGCAAACGCTCCGTCCTGGCGCCATAGCTTGACAGGGACGCGGCGGGTCGGGCGCATGGTGGGTTGAACCGTGTAGTCGATGCGGGTGTTCGGCTCGAAGGCGACCCGGTAGCGCATGAGAATCGCGGCCAGCGCAACCTTGACGGCGCTCAACCCGAACCAATAGCCCGGGCACGTACGCGGACCGCCGCCGAACACGGGAAATTCGAACGGGGTCGGATCGATCGTCGACCACCGCTGGGGCAGGAATCTCTCCGGTTGGGGATAAAGATCGGGCATACGGCAGGTGAGAAATGCGTTGAGCACGACGCGCGCGCCCGCCGGCAGGCGCGTGCCGGCCACCGTCGTGTCGTTGTGTGCAACGCGCATCTGCATGGGAACCGGCGGAATAAGGCGCATCGATTCCTTGACGACCGCATCGAGCCGCGGAACCTCGGCGATCGCCTCCATCGCGAGCGGTTTCCCGTCGAGCCGCTCGTGCAATTGATCGACGAGTTCGCCGGCGATGCGCGGGTGCTGTGCCAACAGGAACAGGGTGAAGAACAACGTGCTTTGGCCGGCCTCGGTCGCGCCGGCATAGAGCGAAGGAATGTGTCCCGCAATGGTCGCGCTCGAGGCGGGACGGCCATCGGCGTCCGGGCCGTTGACGATAAGCGCGGCAAGATCGCGCTCGTCCGCATGCCCGCGTTTCGTTTCCGCCCAAGCGAGAACGCGGCGTTCGAGCGCCGCCGACTCGCGGACCACACGCCCGTAGGCGGTGAACGGCAGATTCAGCGGAACGGCGGATGTTCCGCGCGCCCATTTGCTCTCCGTCAGTCGGGTGATCGCGTCGGCGATCGGGTATGCTTGCTCCCCATCGCCGCCGAACAGCAGTCCGACCGCCACGCTGCGCAGCATGCGCCGGGCGTAGCTCCATAGGTCGATCGGCTCGCCGACCGGCCACGTCGCGACCTCCTGCTCGGCGAGCCGGACCATGTCGTCGCCCATCGCGTCGACGCTTGCGCGGCGCAGCGGTGCGGCGAGCATTTTGCGGTAATGCTCATGGCGCGGCCCGTTCATGCGCATGAGGCCCTCGGTCATGCGCCGGGCCGCCGAATGTCTCGGTCCGCCCGGCATGAGGCTGACCGATCGCCAGGTCACGGCGTCTTCCGCGATCTCGCGGTGCAGGGCGGCGCCGGCCGTCAGAACGAACGGCAGGCCGAACAGGGCGACGCGCGGATACCCGTGGAATGGCAGCGCATCGGCGAGCAAGACGAACGGACCGTAGGCGTCGTAGCAGCGGCGCGTCGCCGCCAGCGGCTCGCGCAGCAGCCGCAACCCCCAGCGCAACGCCTCGAGGCCGCTCACCCGCGCCGGAGCTGCGGTCGCGCTGTCGATCCCGCGACTCATCGGTTCACCAGCGTACGCCGGGCGACGAAGGAATGGGTGAACAGCCCCGACGGATGCTCGTCCAAATCCCAATCGCTCCGGCCCGGCCATAGCGCTGAGAGTTCCCGATCGTTGAATCCAGCGCGCGCGCTCGCGACCGCGTCGTGGACAATGACGTCGGCGCAGCCGATCGCCCACAGCATTCGGCTCGCCCGCACCGTGAACTTCGCGCGCCGCGGTTCGCACGCCAGGAACAGGATGCACTTCGGCGCCGCCCGCGCGAACAAGCCGGCCAGCCGGTCCTCGCTGAAGTGGTGCAGGAACAGGTTGCTGGTGATGACGTCCGCGGTTGGCGATTGCGCGTCGCCGAGGAAGTCGAATACGTCGGCCGTGACGGTCTCGACGTTCCAGCTCAGAGCCGCAAAGGCCGCGCGTATCTGTGGGCTGACGATATCCTGCCGATCGAGCAGGGTCGCCGTGACGCCTGGCCAGCGCGACGCCAGCCGACGCGCGATCTCCAACATGAACGAACCGTCCCCCGTGCCGAGATCGAGAAGTCGGCGCGGTCGTTCAGGTGCGTGCTTGACGAGCGCGCGTGCCACGATGCCGGGCAGCAGAGCCCATGCATTGACCCGCCGGAGGTCGCGCCGCGCGCGGACAGCGCGCGGGTCATCCGCCGGCAAGGCGTCCAGCCATTCGTCTTCAATGCGGCGCGCAAGCGTCATGGCGCGCCTGTCTTAACGGAAAGCCGGGCCAAGCGCAAAATCGCCCAATCGATCGACGTCGGATATTCGGCGACGATGGGATTGACCGGTGCGAGATGCAGAACGTGTCGGTATTGACGAAGTGACGCAGGTCTCAATACGGAATACCGAGGCGTCGGAACAGAAGGTGTATGAACCACACCGGCTCGATTACCAGGAACTGCAGGTCGATGAGGAAGGACAGCGACCTGTCCTCGAAGATATGGCCGACGAACAGGAACATCCAGGCGAAAATAAACACCGGCGCGGCAATGTAGATGAGCGGAATCGGCGCGTTCACCTCGACGAACCACACGATCGCAAGCGCTATCGCGCTGAACGTGGCCATTCCGAGGGCGAGCGGGATCGAGAGCGTCAGATAATAGGCCAGCGCGAGCGCACACAGGATCGTCGCCCAGTTCAGGTACGGCGTGCTGTCGAAGAGAGCCGGCGTCGGCACCGACCACAGGATCGCGAGCGTCGCCCACGTGATCGTCGGTACCGCGAAACCATGGATGACCTTGTTGGTCGGGTTGTGGTGGTTCCGGCCGTATTCGGCGAGCAGCGCTTCGACGCGGCGAATGGCGTGCACCTGCACGTTCATGGGCAGCTCGCTTGACCGTTTACGAAAGTGGGTAGCCGACCGATCCGACGTGGGTACGGTTTCCATAACCCCTCCCGCCACTCAAGCCTAAATTTCAACGACTTCGCTCGCCGGCTAGCGTCCCAGTGACCCGTGCCGAGCGTTGCCTGCGCATTGCAACTTCGGCAGTTTGGCGAGCGCGGGTGGCATTTGTGCGGCACGAAAAACGCGTCGTCAAGATGTTGCCGCGAAGGACTCCGCGTGTCGAGGGGTCGACAAAGAGGCGGCCATTTTCGCGTGATATCACCCCGACAATACGAGTCGCGACAGGGCGGACCAGCAAAGGGTGCGGCGCGCTTGAAATGGAGCGGCATCGCCCGCAAGATTTAATGCGCCCGCGACCCCTTGTTCTGCGACGCCGCCTCTCGCGCGGCCAAATCCGCGGCGATGTCGATCCGCCGATGGCCGCGCCAGCCTTCCGCGGCGATCCATGCGATCACCCCGGGGAAGAGGCGCATGACCCACCACATCACGCGCGCCAGCGGCGACACCACCACCAGGCCGCGATTGCGGCGGATGGCCGCGACGGCACAGCGTGCGACGTGCTCCGGCGTGGTGATCAGCCACGCGGGAGGGAGCGGCAGCCGCTTGTCCGGTCGTCCCTTTTCGAGCTTTTCCAGCATGGGCGTGTCGACGAAGCCCGGGCACAATGCGGTCACGCCGATCCCGCCGCGGGCGTATTCGCAACGCAGCGCCAAACTGAAGCCGACCAGGCCGAACTTGGTCGTCTGATAGGCCGCCAGCTTGCGCGCGGGAGTAAGCCCGAAGATGCTGCACGTATTGAGAATATGCGCCTGCTCCCGAGCGGCCAGGACGGGCAGCAGCGCATGCACCAGACGGATCGGCGCCAAGAGATTGATCGAAACGATCCGACGCCACTGCTCGGAGGTCATGTTGTGCGTGGGCCCGTAATAGTTCGCGCCGGCATTATTGATCAGGATGTCGAACGTCTTCCAGACGTCGAGCAATGATTTGACGAGGACGTCGATTTCCTCCGGCTCGACGAGATCGCATTTGTGCACCAACACATCCGCACCGCAACCTCTTGCTTCGTCCGCCGTCGCCTGGAGGTTGTGTGCGTCGACATCCACGAGATAGAGGGCGGCGCCTTCGCGCGCGAGCGCGAGCGCCAGCGCCCGGCCGATGCCGGATGCGGCGCCGGTTATCACCACCTTCTTGCCGCGGATGATTTTCATGTCGATAATGTCCAATAAAACACAAGCCGATAGCTCGATCAACTCGTCGGCGGCGCGCGGGCAAACATCGATGCTGCGGCCAGTCACGCTGATCACCGGCGCGTCCGCAGGGATAGGCGCGGCGCTTGCACGGGTCTTTGCCGCGCGCGGTCACGACATCGCGCTGGTGGCGCGTCGCAAGGCGAAGCTCGATGTGCTCGCCGAAGCGATCGCGTCGGCAGGCGGAACGCGACCGCACGTGCTTGCGTTCGATCTCGCCGCCAGCGAGGCGGCCGAGCATCTCGCGAAAGAACTCCTCGCGCGCGAACTGCAGCCGGAGATCGTGGTCAACAATGCCGGTTTCGGGCTCGCCGGCGACGCCGCCGCGCTCGATCGCAACGAGCAGCTCGCCATGATCGATCTCAATGTGCGCGTCGTCACCGACCTGTCGCTGCGCTTTCTCGACGCTCTCGTTCGCCGTCGCGGGGCGCTCCTCAACGTCGCGTCAGTCGCCGGGTTCATGCCGGCCCCGGGAATGGCGGTCTATCACGCGACCAAGGCGTACGTCCTGTCGTTCACCGAAGCTTTGCACGGCGAGCTTGCGGGCAAAGGCGTGCGCGTCACCGCCCTGTGCCCGGGACCGGTCGCCACCGAGTTTCAGGCCCGCGCCGGAATCGGCAAGGACTACTTTCCCAGGGTGCTGTCGCGAACGAGCAGGCGAGTCGCGGAAGAAGGATACGACGGATTGATGCGCGGCCGACGCCTGGTGGTTCCCGGGTTCGCCAATCAGGTAGCGTGCTTCCTTCCGCGCATTCTTCCGCGCCGCGGCGTCCTGGCCATGACCGCGAAGCGCAAGTAGGATCAGTTGAGCTCGCGGGCCTCGATTGTCTCCGTTAGGAAAGATCCGTCGGCCGAGAAGCTGTGCGGGATCCGGGCCTGGAACCTTACATACTCGCGAATCGGCAGCGGCCCGCAGATCAGCAGGTTATAGTCGTACTCCGCGCGTCGGTTGTTACCCATGATGAACTGATAGTGCATGCGGAAATGATTGAACCGCATTCGGTCATAAATATCGTCCGTCAGCATGTCGCGCATGCGCAGAACCCAGACGGCCGGATTGCGGCGCTCGGCGCCGAGATCGATGCCGCATCCTGCGATCGGATCGAACTCCCAGAAATTCATCGGGTCCTTGCGGGCTTGGCAATCGAGCCAGAAAAGCGACGGCTCGCGGGCGAGGCTGCGCATCGCGGCACGCAGCCTGTGCGCGGAAGGATGCAGGGCGAATCCCGGCATCAGCGAGCCCAGGGTCAGCATGACGATCGCCGGCCCATGTCGACCGAGGTCCGGATCGATCTCGAAGGCTCGAGCCATGATGACCGGGCTGACGGCGCACCCCGCGCTGTGGCTCACCAGGACGATTTCATCCGCATCGGCGTCGCGCGCCGCCTCGACCAGGCGCCGGGCGCAAGCCTCGGCATAGGGATCGAACCCGCTCGCTGCGCCGCGGGCAAACCGGCGCACATTCGGCCAGCAATTCGCCACCTGAATGACGAGCCAGCGTACGGCCAGCGGCCTCAGTCCGTGCAAGCATGCGACGCCCCCGGCAATTCCCAACGCCGCCGCGGCCCAGGTCGGCAGGTCCGCGAGTCGGGCCGCAGCAAAACCCGAGACCACGCCGCCGGCCGCCGCAACGACAAGCCACGCGACGAGCAGGCCTTGAATAAGGGCAAGATGCAAGGCGAACCGCCAGGCTGCGCGTACGATGCGAAACATCGTTCCCGTCGCCAAGTCCATGACCGTCCACCACAGCGCATCCGAAATCTGTCTAACAAGAGGTCTGGCGATGTGGCGGCGGATAGGGTCCTCGAGACGGAGGAATTCATAGCGAACGGCAACTTGCCAATTGGCAGCCGCCGTATCGATGTTCCAATGGGCGAAATGCTGCGAGTCGATCTCCAGCTTGCCCAGGTCGGCGCGCACGCCCCATGTTGGGCCAAACTGCTTCCACTCGCGCGCGAACATGCGATAGTAGCCGTCGGCACCCCGCGGGTCGTATCCCTCCACATAGAACACATGGCGTCGACGAATCATGCCACCGGTTCCGCTGAAGTCATTGCTGGGGTTTCGGGCGCGCTAGCGATTGCGCGTGACGAGCTTCCTCTGCCAGGCGAGCGCGTGCGAAACGATGGTCGCCAGATCGTCGAGCCGTGGCCGCCAGCCCAAGAGCGTGCGCGCGCGCTCGGCGGCCGCGACCACTTGCGCCGGATCGCCCGGCCGCCGTCCGGCGAACTCGACGCGAAAATCGGCGCCGGACACCCGCTTCACCGCGTCGATCACTTCGAGCACGGAAAATCCGTGGCCGTAGCCGCAATTGAGCGTGAGCGAGGCGCCGCCCGCGCGCAGGTGGCGCAGCGCGTCGGAATGCGCCCGCGCCAGATCGCTGACGTGGATGTAATCGCGGATGCCGGTGCCGTCGGGCGTGGGATAGTCGGTTCCGAACACCTCGACCTTCGGCCGCAGCCCCAATGCGGCCTCGGCCGCGACCTTGATGAGGTGGGTGGCGTTGCGGCTCGACTGTCCGGTGCGCAGCTGCGGATCGGCGCCGGCGACGTTGAAGTAGCGCAGGATCACGTAACCGAGCCCGTGCGCGTCGCCGGCGTCGCGCAGCATCGTCTCGGTCATCAGCTTGGAGGAGCCGTAGGGCGACATCGGCTTCGTCGGCGCGTCCTCCGCCACCGGCACGCGCTCCGGATTGCCGTAGACCGCCGCGGTCGAGGAAAAGATGAAATGGCGCACACCGCCTTTGATCGCGGTTTCCATCAGCGCGCGCGAGTTGACGGTGTTGTTGCGGTAGTAGGCGAGCGGATCGACGACCGATTCCGGCACCACGGTCGAGGCGGCGAAGTGGATGATCGCTTCGATCCCGTGCTCGGCGATGATCGAAGCGACCAGCGGCTGGTCGCCGGTGTCGCCGACGACGAGCGGCACGTCGTTGGCGACCGCCCAATCGAAGCCGGTGACGAGGTTGTCGAGCACGACCACCGCTTCGCCGGCGTCGATGAGCTCGTACACCATGTGGCTTCCGATGTAGCCGGCGCCGCCGGTGACGAGGATGGTCACGATGCCTGCCTTCCGGCGAGCCTGTCGACGTGCGGCGGAGTCTCGCACGCGCGGCGAAAATAACGAGCTGAGGCATTCTCGCGATTGGCCATGACGAATCCCGTCGCCGGCTGTGGTACCGGGCGGCGGATCGTCGCGCAAGCCGGTGCGGGCGCCGGTTGCGCGAACGGGCGGGATTCGCTAGAGCATGATGCCGAAAAGTGGGTACCGGTTTTCGGAAAAACATCATGCTCCAACAATAAGCTAAAGCGGGATGGCATTTCGAAGAAAAGCCATCACGGTTTAAGCACCGGCGCTCCCGGCACGCGGACGGCGCGCTCGTTCAATTCAAGGGCTGGATCCGACGCGCATGTCAAAAGTCTCGCCTCGCAAGGCCGCCATTCTTGCCGCCTTCGAGGCTAATGCCGCCAAACGGCAAATGTTTCGACGGCGCGCCGCGTTCTTCCACGAGGAAGATCTGCGCTATTTGCGGTTTCTCATC
This sequence comes from Xanthobacteraceae bacterium, assembly GCA_035622435.1. Classification (GTDB taxonomy): domain Bacteria; phylum Pseudomonadota; class Alphaproteobacteria; order Rhizobiales; family Xanthobacteraceae; genus AP-16. The sequence goes on from DASPVJ010000308.1 coordinate 28,974, forward strand.
CCCGCCGGCTTGCGCGTTCTCGAAATCGGCTGCGGCACCGGCGACGTGCTCGCCGGGCTCGATCCGAGCTACGGGCTCGGAGTCGATTTCAGTGCGGCCACGATCGCGCAGGCACGCCGTCTGCACAGCGGCCTCGAGTTTCGCGTCGGCGACGCGGAGGACGCGGATTTCATCGCATCGCTGCCGGGGCCCTTCGACGTGATCCTGATCGTCGACACGATCGGGGCCATGGACGACTGTCAGGCAACGCTCGATAGTCTGCATCGCCTGTGCGCGCGGGAAACCCGACTCGTCGTGGCTTATTACTCGCATCTGTGGGGTCCGCTGCTCGGCGTGGCGGAATGGATCGGTTGGCGCATGCGCCAGCCGCCGGAGAATGTGCTCTCACCGGCCGATATCCGCGCGCTTGCCGAGCTTGCGGACATGGAGCGGATCAAATCGGAGGCGCGGCTCCTCTCCCCGCTGCGCCTGTTCGGGCTGGGGCGCTTGATCAATCGCTTCGTGTCGATGCTGCCCATCGTTCGCTTGATGAGCCTGCGGCACTATTCGGTGTTCCGATCGTTGCGAAAATGCCGCGAGGAGGTCCGCTCGGCGTCCGTCGTCATTCCCGCGCGCAACGAACGCGGCAACATCGAGCCGGCGATAGCCCGCCTGCCGAAATTCTGCGACGACATCGAGATCATCTTCGTCGAGGGTCACAGCCGCGACAACACGCTCGCGGAGATGCGGCGCGTGGCGGCCGCCTATCCCGACCGCGACATCAAGGTGTTGCAGCAGCCGGGCAAAGGCAAGGCCGACGCGGTGTTTGCAGCGTTCGATGCCGCGCGCGGCGACGTGCTGATGATCCTCGACGCCGACCTGACGGTGCCGCCCGAGCAACTGCCGAAGTTTTGGGATGCGCTCGCAAGCGGCAAGGGCGAGTTCATCAACGGATCGCGTCTCGTCTATCCGATGCAAGAGGAGGCGATGAAATTCCTCAATCTCGCCGCCAACCGCGGCTTTTCGCTGCTGTTCTCCTATCTGCTCAACCAGCGCTTCACCGACACGCTGTGCGGCACCAAGGTCATTCGCCGCAGCGACTATCGGCGGCTCAAGCGCGGGCGCGCCTATTTCGGCGATTTCGACCCGTTCGGCGACTTCGACCTGGTCTTCGGCGCGGCCAAGCTCAACTTGCGCTGCGTCGAGGTTCCCATTCGCTATGCGAGCCGCACCTACGGCGAAAGCCAGATCTCGCGCTTCCGCCACGGGCTCATGCTCGTGAAGATGGTCGTATTCGCGTTCTTCCGGATCAAGGCGCTGTGACGTGACCGCGCTCGCCGACGCCCGCGGCTGGCGACATGTCGTCGTGGCGCCCCTTTTTCACGGATGGAAGGCGTCCATTGCCGTGATTCTGGCGGGTATGGCCGTTTCGTTCTTCTTGTTCGGATTCTGGGCGCCGTACTGGCGGATTGCCGACCAGGATCTGATCCTCGCCTACCAGGCCCTCCTGCTCAACGACGGCAAGGCGCAGGAGTTCTTCGATCACACCGGATATCTCTACCATCTGCTGCTCGCCGCTTGGTACCGCCTGTTGCACGGGCTCGGCGTGCTGCCCGTGCATGCGCTTTCCGAATCGCCGCCGGCGAGCGATGTCGCCGCCTTCGACCGCGCCTGGCAGCAGCTGGTCGAAGCAGGCCGCGCCCTCTCGCTGATCATCGGCGCCGTTTTCGTCTGGGCGTACGCGACTCTCGTGCGCCGCCTTCTCGGCGACTGGCGGATCGCGGTGATGGCGGCGATCGCGCTCGCCTATTCCGGCGGCGTCGCGCTGCACATCCGCATCATGCGCACGGAACTCCTGTCCGCGGGCCTCGTCACCGTGGCGCTGCTGCTCGTCCTGGTCGCCGCGCGCGCAAGCGGCATTCGCCGCCACGGCGCGATTGCGCTTGCCGGCCTGGGCGCAAGCCTGGCGGTGGTGACCAAGCTGCAGGCGCTGCTGCCGGCGCTCGCCATTCCGGCGATCGCGCTCGTGTTCGGGCCGGCGGCGCCGGCGCCCGGCGACCGAGCGCCCGGAACCGCCGGGCGCTGGGCCGCAGCCGTGCTCGCCGCCGCCGTGGCGGTTGCCGTCGCCTATCCGGCGGCGGAACTGCTGCGGCAAGGCATGGCGGGCGTTGCCGCCTATCGCCCGCTCGGCGGCGGCCTTGGCGGCGTCTACCAATGGCTGTTCGCGCTCTGGGTTGCCGGCGCAATGGCGACCTATGCGGTCGCCTGGCGGGTCCCCGCAGCCGAGGCGCTGACGGCAATGGCCGCGCTGGCGCTCGGGGTCGCGCTCGGGCTCTTGTCGCTGGACATCCGTTATTACCCGCAAAACGTGATCGCGGTCGCCAACCCGATCGAGCACATGTTTGCGTTCGGCGCGTCGGGGGCGTCCGAGCTGGCGCACGAGCCGCAGATGCTCACCGGCGCGTTCGCGCTCGCGCTCGCCAAGGGACTCCTCCAGTCGCTTGCCGTGCACAGCTTCGTGTTCGACACGACGGCGCGGCCGACCCTCTTGCTCGAATGGTTCGCCATAGCCGGCGCGATCGTGTTGTGGCGGCGCGGCGAACGCCGGCCGCCGTTGCAGGCGGCCGTGCTGATCCTCGCCGCCTGGGGGCTCGACGCGGTGTTCTCCCTGCGCAGCCTGCAGACGCCTTATTTCGTCTACACCGATCCGCTGCTGATCCTGGCGGCGGCGCTCGTGCTCGCGCATTTGCCGGACCTGCAGACAAAACGGTGGGCGCAAAACGCCGGAATTTGTTTGTTGGTGGTCTACGTGGTTTGGGCGCATTTCGAGCCGGTCAAGCTGATGCTCCTGCGCCACATCGCGCCGCAGGAGGCGTGCGTGTTTCTCCCTGGCCACGTCAGTCGGGTCACGTTTCCGTTCTGCCGGGCGTGAGGCTTCCGCTGGGGCTTTCAGGCTTCTGCTGGCTCGCGCTCTTTTCGACGACGATCATCATGCGAAAGGCGGCCAACGGACCCAGCACCGGCTCGATCGCGCGCTCCATGCGCAATAGGCGGCGCGCGAAGCCGGCGCTTACCAGGCTCCAGCGCTGGAACCCGCCGCTGAGCGGATAGGCCGCGAACGCGAACCAGTCGACGCGGGCGATGCGAAGTGCGGGAAAACGGGCATGGAACCGGCCGCGATCGCGGGTCGTCAGAATCGTCGGAATCGCCTGATTGGAATCGTAAGGGTCGCGGCGCGGATCGGGCGTGCCGTCGGCGAGCGCATCGGCCGAAGTTCGCACCGGCTCGTGATGAAACAGCCGGTAGAACAAGGTGCTGCCGTAGGTGATCGCCGGTTCGACCATCAGCAGGCGGCCGCCCGGACGCAGCACGCGCTCGGCCTCGCGGAAGAAGGCGGCGGGAAACTCGAGGTGGTGCAGTACGTCCACCATGACGATGTTCGCGGCCGACCCGGCGGCAAACGGCAGCCGTTGCGCATCGGCGACGCAGTCGAGCCAGGGCGCGAATTGAATGTCGGTGGTGATGACGCCGTCGAGGCGTTGCTTGAGGTTGCCGATGCCGCCACCGATTTCGATGGTCGGGCCGCGCCGGCATTCCGCCGCCAGACGTCGGTAGAAATCCTCGTAGACGACGCGCAGGACCGGCTTGCGGTCCCAGATTTGCCCGTAGTTTCCCAGCGCGTCCGCCGAAGGGGGCACGATGCTCACGCCGACGGTGCTCTATCTTGCCGGACGCCCGTGCGGCCGGCGCCCAACGCTTGGCCGACCGCGGCCACTACCTCGAGGATGGCCCGGTCGCAGCTTGCCGCCGGCAGGATAGGGGTCGTCATCTGCTGCGCACTGCCCATGGAATAACTCGGTCGAGAAATCTATCACTAAGCCGCGCCCTCAAACAGCGCCATGGAAGACGAGCTGGCCGCGTCCAAGCAACTGCGGTTGGAGAAAATTGAATCGTCGCCGCCGCGGCGGCCGGCGCCGTATCGCGTGTCTTTAATGCCACAGGCAAGGAGAATCGACAGCACGGGCCGCGTTCCTGTTGACACGCTTTCGTTGCATGGGGAAGCTTGAGGTCAAGAAGAGAGGATAAACACGTTGGGGTCGTGTGCCGGTTCGCGCGTGGCGATCCGGCATTGGGCGTGGGGGGTTGGTCATGGGACGGCTTGTGGCGTGCGGCGACAACAGCCGCACGCGTGCGATCGGTTATTGGACTCGCATCGTCCTTGTGAGCACCGCCGTCGCTGGTTTGTTTGCAGGCTGCACACGGCTCGAGCTGGAAGATAAGGCTGCGGCGTACAACGCGGCCATAGCGGAATCGAACAATCGACAGATCCTGATCAACGCCGTGCGCGCCAGTCAGCGCGCTCCGATGTCCTTTGTCGGATTTGGCGACATGGCCGCCACGCCGAATCTCAGTGGTACCACCTCCGGCACATGGAATTTCGACCCATTCGGCCTGACTTCATATACCCTCGGTTCAACGCTGAGCGCTGGCGGCGGATTCACAAACTTTCAAATCAGTAACAACAACAACAGCCAATTCCTGA
>DASPVJ010000309.1:0-10685 GCA_035622435.1 Xanthobacteraceae bacterium
CCCTATACGTTCGCGGTGACGACGTTCGGCGGCCGCAACTGGACGATCTTCAGCGCCGCGGTGCTGTTCATCCCGACGATCGCGCTCGCCTATGTCGTGACCCAGCCGGAGACGCCGTTCTGGCTGATGCTGCTGGTGGCGGCGACCGCCGGGCTCGGCGGCGGCAACTTCGCCTCCAGCATGGCCAATATCTCTTTCTTCTATCCGGACCGCATGAAGGGCTGGGCGCTCGGCCTCAACGCCGCCGGCGGGAACATCGGCGTGAGCGGCGTGCAGTTGCTCACCCCGATCCTGCTCGGCGTCGGCCTCGTCAACCTCTACCAGGCGACGCCGGGCCCGGATGGCATCTACCTGCAGAACGCCGGGCTGATGTGGCTCCTGCCGCTCGCCGTCGCCGTGATCGGCGCGTTCCTGTTCATGAACAACCTCGCCACGGCGCGCTCGACCTTCAAGGACCAGCTCGCCATCGTCGGGCGCAAGCACACCTGGGTGATGTCGTACATCTACATCGGGACGTTCGGCTCGTTCATCGGCTACTCGGCGGCGTTTCCGCTGCTGATAAAGACGCAATTCCCGGCCGTCACGGTGGCGATCGCCTTCCTCGGGCCGCTGGTGGGCTCGCTGTCGCGGCCGCTCGGCGGACTGCTCGCCGACAAGATCGGCGGCGCGATCGTGACGTTCTGGAATTTCATCGCCATGGGCGCGGCGACGATCGGCGTCATGTACTTCGTCAACGTCAAGGACTTCGCCGGATTCCTGGCGATGTTCCTGATCCTTTTCGTCACCACCGGGGTCGGCAACGGCTCGACCTACCGCATGATCCCGTCGATCTTCCGCGAGGAGAAGCTGCGGGCGGCGAAGGGCACGGGCGACGCCGGCCGGGCGCTGGCCTTGAAGGCGGCGAGCATCGAGGGCGCGGCGGCGCTGGGATTCATCGGCGCCGTCGGCGCCTGCGGCGGCTATCTGATCCCGCGCGGCTTCGGCGCCTCGATCGCCATGACCGGCGGCCCGCACCTGGCGCTGGAAGTGTTCCTGGCGTTCTACGTGACCTGCATCTGGCTCACGTGGTGGTACTACCTGCGCAAGGCGCCGCTCGCCTCGGGCGCGCCGAGCCTCGCCGAGGCGCGCGTTTAGAGCAGCGAAGTCGACAGAACGTGATCATTGGGCCGGGCAATCCAGGAGCGGGCCCATGACGCCGGACCAAATAAAGGCGATTCAGGAAAGCTTTGCCAAAGTCGCGCCGATATCCGAGAAAGCGGCCGAGCTTTTCTACGGACGGCTGTTCGAGATCGCGCCGTCGGTCAGGGCGCTGTTTCGCGGCGACATGCAGGAGCAAGGGCGCAAGCTGATGGCGACGCTCGCAGTCGTCGTCGACGGGCTCGGCAATCTCGAAGCCATACTGCCCGCCGCGAGCGCGCTTGCCAAACGTCACGTGGACTACGGCGTCAAGGCCGCGCACTACACGCCGGTCGGCGAGGCGCTGCTGTGGACGCTCGAACGCGGCCTCGGCGGGCAATGGACGGCGGAACTGGCGGCGGCGTGGGGCGCGGCCTACGGCGTGCTCTCCGAGTTCATGATCGGCGAGGCCTACGGGCGCAGCGCGGCGGCCGAATGAGGCGCGCCGGTCACCGCGCCGCCGCTGCCACCACCCGCGGGGCCATCATGGCGACCCTCAAGGACCGCGCGCCGTTGCCGGCAGCCGCCGGGTTGGGCGCATAGAGGCCGCGGCGGTCGGGGATCGGCTTGAACGTATCGGTGAGGCCGACCACGGTCTCGGCCGCTCCCAGCACCAGATAGCCGTCCGGCGCGGTGATGCGGGCGATGCGGTTGAGCACGCCGACCTTGGCGTCGTGGTCGAAGTAGATGAGCACGTTGCGGCAGAACACGAGGTCGAACGCGCCCAGGTGCGCGAGGTCGGACAGAAGGTTGAGCGGCCGGTACTGTACCATGGCGCGGATGTCGGCGGCGATGTGCCACATCTCGCCGACCTGGGCGAAATGCTTGACCAGCGTCTGGATCGGCAGGCCGCGCTGCACTTCGAACTGGCTGTAGAGCCCGGCCCTCGCCCGCTCCAGCACCGCGGTCGAGAGATCCGTGCCGAGGATCTCGACCTGCCAGCCGGCGATCCTGTCCTTCATGTCCTTGAGGCAAATGGCGAGCGAATAGGGCTCCTGGCCGGTCGCGGCCGCCGCGCACCAGATGCGGATGCGCCGTTCGCGCGCGCGCGCCGCCAGCAGCGCCGGCATGATCGTGTCGCGGAAATGATCGAACGGAATCTTGTCGCGGAAGAAGAACGACTCGTTGGTGGTCATCGCCTCGACCACGTCGACGGCGAGCCGCCCGCCGCCGTTCTTGAGCTTCGCCACCAGCTCCGCCAGGCTCGCGAGCCCCGCCTTGCGCGCGACCGGCAACAGCCGGCTCTCGACCAGATACTGTTTGTCGCCGGCGAGCGCGAGGCCGGACTGCTCCTTGAGCAACCGGCACAGGAAATCGTAGTCGTGCGGGCTCACGTCCGCTCTCCCGAGACCAGGCGCAGCAGCTTGGGCCCGATCTGATCGAGCGGCAGCACGGCCGAGCAGACGCCCGCGTGCGCGGCCGAGCCGGGCATGCCCCACACCACGCTGGTCGCTTCGTCCTGGGCGATCACGCTGCCGCCGGACGCGGCGATGGCGCCGGCCCCGCGCATGCCGTCGTGGCCCATGCCGGTGAGGATGAGGGCGAGGGCGGCGCCGCCGTAGACGCCGGCGGCGGAGGCAAACAGCGGGTCGACGGCGGGCCGGCAGAAGTTGACGAGCGGGCCGTCGTCGAGGGCGATGACGCTCGCGCCGTCGTTATGGGCGACCCGCATATGGCGTCCGCCCGGCGCCACGTAGATGGTGCCGGCGCGGATCGGCTCGCCGTCGGCGGCCTCGCGGGCGGGCCGCTCCGCCGCGCGCGTCAGATGCTCGGCGAGGATGGTGGTGAACATCGGCGGCATGTGCTGGGTGATGAGGACCGGCACGCAGTCCACGACGCGGCCGATGCGCGAGATGATCGTGTTGAGCGCCTGCGGCCCGCCGGTCGAGGAACCGATCACGAGGACGCGGGGCATGACGGGCGAAAACGGGCGCAGCTTGATCGCCGGCCCGGGCGGAGCGGCGGCCGGCGCGCCCACCGGCCGGATCGGCGCGCGCGCGGGGCCGCGGCGGCGTCCACCCAGCTGGCGAATCTTCTCGATCAGCTCGCGGCGGAACTCGATCGAGGTGGTGATCCCGCGGTTGGTCTCCGGCTTGGGGACATAGTCGGCCGCGCCCAGCGCCAGCGCGCGCAGGCTGATCTCGGCGTTCCGCCGCGTCACCGTCGAGGCCATGATGACCACGAGGTCGCGCTTCTTTTCCAACAGGAGCGGCAGCGCCGAAATGCCGTCGAGTTCGGGCATTTCCACGTCGAGGACGACGACGTCGGGATTGACCCGCTCGACCTGGGCGACCGCGTCGCGGCCGGTGCGCAGGGAGGCGGCGACCGCGAGGCCTTCTTCCTCCTCGATCCAGCGCGCAACGAGGCCGCGCACGACCACCGCATCGTCGACGATCATGACGCGGATCGGAGCCTGCCCGGCGGCGAGAGCGGCGGGCACGGCGGTGGCGGCAACGTTCATGAAACGCGGTACTCGTTACTCGGTACGCAACGCGGACGAAACGGACGGGGCCGACCCGTCAGATCAGCCCCACCTCGTGGAACTTGGCCTCGACGATTTCCTTGTCGAACGGCTTCATGATGTACTCGTTGGCGCCCGCGTGCAGCGCGCGCGCGATGTGCACCACGTCGTTCTCGGTGGTGCAGAACACCACCTTGGGGCCTTCCCCGCCGGGCAGCCGGCGCAACGCCTTGAGGAACTCGTAGCCGTCCATCACCGGCATGTTCCAGTCGAGCAGCACCGCGTCGGGCAACTGGCGCTGGCACTGGGCGAGCGCCTGCTGGCCGTCCTCGGCCTCGCTGATCTGGAAGTCGAGCCCTTCGAGAATCCGCCGGGCCACTTTGCGGATGACGCTCGAGTCGTCAACGACCAAACAGGTCTTCATGTCGATCCCACCGTTTGTTCGGCCGTCGCCTGCGACGCCGATCCTCACCACACGCTTCGACGATCCGACCGCCTCAGGCGGCGAGCGGATCGGCACTCATTTCCAGCACCCGGTCGACGTCGAGGATGACCAGGAGCTGCCCGTCGAGCCGGTGCACGCCGGCCGACACCCGCGCCAGGCGGACATCGAGGTTGACCGGATTGGCCTCGCGCGTGTCGCCGGCGAGCTTCATCACCTCGCCGACCGCGTCGATCAGAAGCCCGTACGACTCGCCCTTGAGCTCGATGCCCACGGCCATCGCCGGGCGGCCGTCGGTGCGCGGCGGCAGGCCGAGCCGCTGGCGCAGGTCCACCGCGGTGACGATGCGGCCGCGCAGATTGAGCACGCCGGCGATCTCCGGCGGAGCGAGCGGCACCCGCGTCAGCCGGTCGGGCATGAACACGTCCTGCACCCGCGCGATCGGCAGGCCGAACAACTGGCCGTCGAGCGTCACCGTCACGTATTCGATGACGCCGCCGTCGAATTTGCCGTTGTTGGTCGCCATGGTCGTTCGCTCACGCCGCCTCGACCCACTCGACGGTCGATTCCTTCAGCGCCGCGATCAGGCCCGGCCGGTCGAACTTGGCGACGAAGTCGTGGAAGCCGGCCTGGCGCCCGCGCTCGATCGTCGCCGGCGAGGTGACCGCGGACAGCGCGATGATCGGCAGCTGGGCGGTGCGGGCGTCGCGCCGGATCGCCTCGGCGAACTCGAAGCCGTTCATGCCGGGCATCTCGATGTCGGAGACGATCACGTCGAAGCGCTCGCCCGCCTTCAACCGCGCGAGCGCCTCGTCGGCGCCGGTCGCGGTGGTGACCTCGTAGCCCGCCGCCTTGAGCACCGGGGCGAGCATGTTGCGGAAGAAATGGGAATCGTCGACCAGCAGCAGGTTGCGCGTGAGCGCCTCCGCCCGCATTTCCTTGCGCCGGAACCAGTCCTCGAACGCCAGCGGCAGGTAGTGGCCGACGTCGAGGATCTCGGTGGCCTGGCCCTTGACCACCGCCGAGCCGAGCGTGCCCGGCACGCTGCTGGCGACCTCGATGTCGAGCTTGTCCTCGACGATGTCGACGATCTCGTCGACCGCCAGCCCCATGGAACGCCCGCTGTCGGAGAACACCAGCAGCGGCTGGCTGCCCTCGGTGCGGATGCAGGCCTGATCGTTAACCCGCACGAGCGGCATCAGGTGGCCGCGGTACTGCACCAGGTGGCGGCCGTTGGAGAACTCGATCTTCTTGCAGTCGATCTCCTCGAGCCGCGTGACCAGCGACAGCGGCACCGCCTTGAGCTCGGGCGAGCCGGCGCGGAACACCAAGAGCGACACCGTCTGGGCGGCCGCCGCGTTGCCCGCCTCGGCCTTCTCTTCCGCCTCTTCGCTGCGCAGCGTCCCGATCGCATCGGCGATGCCGTTGGGGTCGACGATCATGATCACCGAGCCGTCGCCCAGGATGGTGTTGCCGGAGAACATGCCGATGTGGCGCAGCTTGGTCGACATCGGCTTGACGACGATTTCCTCGGTGTGGAACACGCCGTCGACCACGATGCCGAAGGTCTGGCTGCCGACCTGGGTCACCACGATGAAGCCGTCGGCGGCCTCGCTGGCGCCGACCTCGCCCATGCGCAGCAGCGTCTTGAGGTGGACGAGCGGCAGCAGCTTGTTGCGCAGGCGCAGGACCGGCGTGTCCTTGATGCGCTCGATGCGGTGCTCGGAATTCGTCTGCGCGCGCACCAGTTCGACGACCGAGAGCTGCGGGATGGCGAAGCGGTCGCCGGCCGCCTCGACGATCAGCGCCGACACGATGGCGAGCGTGAGCGGGATCTTGATGGTGAAGCTCGACCCTTCGCCGGCCGCCGACTTCACGTCGATGGTGCCGCCGATCTGGTCGATGTTGGTGCGCACCACGTCCATGCCGACCCCGCGCCCGGAGACGCTGGTCACCCGGCTGGCGGTGGAAAATCCGGGCGCGAAGATGAACTTCTGGATCTGCGCCTCGGTCATCTTCTCGATGTCGGCCTCGGCGGCCAGCCCGTTGGCGACCGCCTTGGCCTTGATCTGCTCGACGTTGAGCCCGCGCCCGTCGTCGGAGATTTCGACGATGATGTGCCCGCCCTGGTGATAGGCGGAGAGCCGGATCGTTCCCTTTTCCGCCTTGCCGGCCTGCCGGCGCTCGGCCGGGGTCTCGAGCCCGTGGTCGGCCGAGTTGCGCACCATGTGGGTGAGCGGGTCCTTGATGAGGTCGAGCACCTGGCGGTCGAGTTCGGTCTCGGCCCCGTGCATCTCCAGCTCGATGTCCTTGCCGAGCTCGGCGGCGAGGTCGCGCACCACGCGCGGCAGCTTCTGCCAGGCATTGCCGATCGGCTGCATGCGCGTCTTCATGACGCCTTCCTGCAGCTCCGCCGTGACGTTGGAAAGCCGCTGCAGCGGCGCCTTGAACTCCGACTCCTCGTGCCGGCGCACGATTTCGAGGAGCTGATTGCGGCTGAGCACCAGCTCGGAAACGAGGGTCATGAGGTTTTCGAGGGTCTCGACGTTGACCCGGATCGATTGGCTCGCGACCTTGCTGTCGGCCCGGTCGTCGCCGCCTTCCTCCTTGGCCTCGCGCCGCGCCGCCGGCGCGGCGGATGCGGCCATGGCGGCGGGCGCGGGCGCCGCCTCGGGGCCCGGGGTTTCGCGGAACGCGCGCTCCAGTTCGTCGAGGGAAACTTCGCCCGGGCGCAGCGGCCGCTCCAGCACCTGGTAGACCAGCGAGCCCGTGGTCGGCGGCGCCTTTGCCTCGGCGGCTTTCGCCTGCACGGCCATGCGCTCCAGCCGGTCGATCAGGTCGAGGTCGTCGCCCGCCGGCTCCTGCTGGTTGCGCTCCAGATCGCGCAGGATGTCCTTGATCCGGTCGATGGTCGACAGGACGAGGGTGACCGCCTCGCCGGTGACCGGCATGCCCTCCCGGAACTTGCCCATGAGGGTCTCGGCGGCGTGCGCCAGGGCCTCGAGGCGCGGCAGGGCGAGAAAGCCGCACGTCCCCTTGATGGTGTGGACGAGGCGGAAAATGTTGTCGAGGATCTTCGCGTTGTTGGGCTCCTGCTCGAAGCGGACGAGTTCGACGTCGACGACATCGAGGCTCTCGTTCGTCTCGGTCAGAAACTCGCGCAGCAGGTCGTCCATCGACGGGACCTTCGGTACAAGAAATCAATGGAACGAGAGGCCTGCCGGGGGCCCATTCCGCGCCCACAGTGTCGGGGGAAACAGTTTAATTTTGGTTGCCTCGGCGCCGGCAAACCGCCGGATCGGCCCGGCGGCCGGGACCGCTGAAAATTCCGCAATTTTAGAAGATGTTAGGCGGCGGTGACGACGATCCGGTCGCCTTCCGGCGCGAGCGTCACGCCGAGCCCGCAGCTGCGCGCCAATAGCCCGGTATAGAACGGCTGGATGGCGTGGGAATCGACCGCGTGCGCGCCGGGATCGCCGGAAACGAGCCCCGGCAGGGCCTGGGGGATGCGGGCGTTGAGCCCGGCCGCGCCGATGCGAAAGCCCATGGTCTGCCCGCCGCCGATCGGATCGACCGTCAACGTCCCGCCGCGCGGAATGGTCTGACCGGCGAGCAGCAGGAGATTGAGCAGCAGCTTGACCCGGTTCTTGGGCAAGAGTTCCCGCGGCAGGTTCCACTCCAGGCGGGTCTTCCCGTCCTCGAGAAAGCCGCGCGCGACCCCTTGGGCGTCGCCGAGGTCGATCGCCGCGCCGGCGGAGCCGGCCGCCCCGAACGCCAGCCGGCAGAACTGCAGCCGCGCCGACGCCTGCTGGGCGCTCTTCTTGATGAGGTCGAGGGCGAACGTCTTGGTTTCCTCGTCCTTGTCCTCTTCGAGCACTTCGAGCCCGTTCACCACGGCGCCGACCGGACTGATCAGGTCGTGGCAGACCCGCGAGCACAGGAGCGCGGCAAGGTCGAGGGCTTCGAGGGTGACGGGGCCGGCCATGACCGAGGTCTCCGAACGGGCGCCGTGCCATCGCCGACGCATCGGGCGCCACCGGCATCGCCGCGTGTCCGCGGGCGGCGAGCCGTGATACACCGCACCGATTCGACCCGCCAAGGCAATCACGTGACCGGCGACATCGACGACCTCACGGCGCTCGTGTCGCGGGCCGCGGCGGCAATCCAGCGGATCGGCCCGCAGGCGGCCGGCAGGCGCATGAAGGCCGACGGTTCGCCGGTAACGGACGCCGATGAAGCGGCCGAAGCGGTGATCCTCGACGGGCTCGCGCGCCTGATGCCCGGGGTGCCGGTCGTCTCCGAGGAGGCCGCCGCGCGCGCCGCCCATCCGCGCCTCGGCTCCCGCTTCATCCTCGTCGATCCCCTCGACGGCACCCGAGAGTTTCTCGCCGGGCTCGACGAGTTCACCGTGAACCTCGCAATCGTCGTCGACGGCGTGCCGGCGGTTGGGCTCATCGCCGCCCCGGCGCACGGGCGCATCTGGCGCGGCGCGACCGGCCGCGGCGCCGAACGGCTCGACTTGGCGCCGGGCGCCGGTCCCGATGCCGCCGGCAACGTCACGCCGCTGCGCCCGCGCCGACGGCCGGCGCGCGGGCTCGTCGCCGCGGTCAGCCGCTCGCACCTCGACCCGCGCACCGCGGCCTTCGTGGCGGGACTGCCCCAGGCCGAACGGATGGTGTGCGGATCCTCGCTGAAGTTCTGCCGCCTCGCCGAGGGCAGCGCCGACGTCTATCCGCGGCTGGCGCCGATCCGCGAATGGGACATCGCCGCCGGCCATGCGGTGCTGGCGGCGAGCGGGGGAACAATGGCGGCGCCCGACGGCAGCGCCCTCGTCTACGGACGCAGCGCGGACTTCCGCGTGCCGGGGTTCGTGGCTTGGGCGGATGCGGCCGCGGCGACCGCCTGACGCCGTCAGGGTACGAGGGTTTCGAGCACCTGGGGCCATCGCGCCTGGGCGGCGGCAAGCACCGTCTGCGGATCCGCGGCGAAGGCCGCGCGCGCCGCCGGGCTCTCGAACAGGTAGAGCCGCTGGTCGGTCACCAGCCAGTAACGGGGATTGCCCGGAACGGCCACGCCGCGTGCCACGGCGAGCGCGTCATAGCCGCCGAACCGCGGCATATAGACGTCCGGCCGATCGGCGAAGGCCGCCCGGTTGCCTTCGTTGCGGAAGCGCCAGACCGCGCCGGCGAACGACAATTCGAACTCCGGCCGGCCGGCCATGGCGGTGACCTCGGTGAAATAGGCCACCGGATCGAAGCCGTAGAGGGCAAGCCCGGTGTGCGGGTCGACCACGACCCGCTCGGTCGTCGCCGCGTCCGAAGGGCGCGGCGCGAGCCACCCCGGCATGGCGAGTATCAGCCCCAGGCCGAATGCCCAGCCGATTGGTGACTTCCATCGCCGCCGCGCTGCCGTCATAGTTGCTGCCCAGGATTGATTCGGACGCCGGACCGGTGCCGCCCAGCGGGCGGTCCTACGCCATCCCGGTATGCAATGGGTTAAGCGGGATTTACCCATCCTCCAGGGAGCTTCCATGCGCGCCGTCCTCCGCACCTTCGGTGTGTCGCTTCTTCTCCTCGGCCTCGCCGCCGGGCCGGGCGCGGCCCAGCAGCCCGCCCCCGCGGCCCCGCCGGCACCGGAAGCGGCCCCGCAACCGCAGCCGTCCGATCAAACCTTCACCCCCGGCGAACTCGTCAGCGCCGGCCATCGCTTTTTCGGCACCGTCTCGCGCGGACTTGCCACCATCATCGAGAAAGCGGTGAGCCAATGGGGGCTGCCGAACGGCTACGTGCTCGGCCAGGAAGGCGGCGGCGCGGTCGTGGTCGGCCTGCGCTACGGCGAGGGCATGCTCTATACGAAGAACGCCGGCGACCTGAAGGTTTACTGGCAAGGCCCGTCGCTCGGCTGGGACGTGGGCGGCGAAGGCGCCCGCACCATGATGCTGGTCTACAATCTGCCCGCCACCACCGCGATCTACCAGCACTTCGCCGGGGTCGACGGATCGGCCTACTTCATCGGCGGCTTCGGCATGACGGTCCTCACCGCCAACCGGATCGTGCTCGTTCCGATCCGCTCCGGCGTCGGCGTGCGCCTGGGCGCCAACGTCGGCTACCTCAAGTTCACCGACCGCGCGACCTGGAACCCGTTCTAAAGGCAGCGCGCGGCCGCCCATTCGCGCTGACCGTCGGGGACGCTGGAAGTCGCCCCGGCCGCATGGCATGGTGGATACTCCGCTTATTATTGGAGCATGATCTTTTCCGAAAACCGGTACCCACCCCGCATCACGTGCGGGGCAAGCTTTTTCGGGATCATGCTCTTTGTCGCCGCACCGAAGCGCGCTATGTATCGGCGCCCATGAAGGTCGACGGCAGGCACACGCGCACCATTTGGCTCGAGCCGGACGGTTGGTCGGTCGGCGCGATCGACCAGACCCGCCTGCCCCATCGCTTCGAAACGATCCGCCTGACGCAGGTCGCCGACGCGGCCCGCGCCATCGCCACCATGCAGGTGCGCGGCGCGCCGCTGATCGGCGCCGCGGCGGCGTACGGCGTCGCGCTCGCGCTGCGCGCCGACCCGTCCGACGCGAGCCTTGCCGCCGCCTATGGGTTG
>DASPVJ010000310.1:0-7558 GCA_035622435.1 Xanthobacteraceae bacterium
CGATCAGTTGACCGAACGGGCTTCGCCGTCCGCCATCCTCACGCGAACGGTTCCGCGCGCTGGATCAGCTCATCGAGGCCGGGCTCGTTCGGGTCGCGCGGCTTGCCGGGATGGATGATGCTGAGCTGGCAGCTTTCCGCCGCCTCGACCAGCTGCCGGTAGGTCCCGGCAGCAAGATCGGCGATCACCGCCTGCTTGTTGTCGTTATATTTGAACATGCGATCGTTGATCTGGATGCATTCGTTGCAGCTCGAGCAGCGCGCCGTCTCGATATAGGGCTCGTCCGGCGCCCGCGCCGGCTCGGCCGCCTCGACGGGTTGGGCGGGCGCGGGCGCGGGCGCGGCGGGCGCGGCCTCGGCCGGCATCACGATCGGCGCGGACGACGGCGCCGCGGCCTTCAGGCTGGCGATCTCCGCCTGTTTCTGCTTCTCCCATTCGGCCTTCTCGCGCGCCAAAAGCCGCGCCGCATGGGAGCTGTGCACGCCGCCGAGTTCCTGCAGCCGATGCCAGCCGTCGAGGCATCGCCGGGCGGCAACCACCATGGCGTCGTCGAGAATGAGCCGCATCAGCGTGCCGTCCGCGTCGACCGCCAGCACGAACGGAACGTCGTCCGCCCCGCCGTCCGCGCCGTCCATGCGTTGCGCCGCCGGCACCATGCGGTCGTTCCACCGGGCGGAAGCGACGCGGGCGAAATGGCGCGCATTGCGCGGGTCGCAGCTCAGAAAATCCGCCAGGGTAAAGGCGACCTCCTGCCTCATGCGCCCGAACTCCGCATCGGCGAATTCGAGCGCGTGCACCGGCCAGTCGCGATCGGGCTGGGGATTGCCGTCGAGGGAAAAGCGCGACGCGAGGTCGGAGCCGCCGGCGGGATCGACGGTGAAGCACGGGAAGGCGCGGGACTCGAGCGCGGCCGCGGCGCCGAGATAGGCGGGCAAGGTTGCGTGCCGGGCGCCGGCACCCGAGTAGACGCAGAACAGGGCCGGGCCCGCGTAGGTAAGCCCGCGCTCGACGCGCGCGCGCATCCGATAGAGGCTCGAACTCGTCGCCTGCAGGACGAAGACGCCGTCGAGGCCGGTCGCCATGCTCGCGAGTTGCGCGCCGCACACGTGGCCCGGCGCGTCGTCGTGCAGATCGTCGATATTCGCGAGCACCTTCAGCGGGGCGCCGGAGGACAGCGCCTCCATAACGCCGCCGTGGCCGACTTCGCCGCGGTCCTCCAGGCTCACCAGGTAATCGGGGAACATCGCCAGATCCTCGGCGCGCAGCGACTCCGCCCCGAAGCCGGCAAAGAGCTCGTCGTGCACCGATTCGACGTAGCGGCCGTCGACCTCCAGTTCGCCGACTGACAAGGCCTTCACCAATTCGGCCATCTCCGGCAGTCGGGCGCGATAGGAGGCAAGCGCCGCGGCGCAACTGTCGAACCGGAACGAATAAGGCGCGCGGCGGGGCGGCACGTAGCCGCTCGACATGGCGAAGAAGCGCTGGCCGGTGAGCGCCGCCAGCGCCCATTCGATCCGCCGTCGCCGGCTCTGCGTGAGCGCCTCGCGCGGCGAGGATTTCGGCAGCAGGCGCGACATGGCGGCGAAGTCGAACAGGTCGCGATGCGGCGCGCCGATGCCGGCGCTCAGGCGCTCGACGTCGCGCCCGGCGGCGGAGCGGGCGAAGTCGGCGCGCAGAATGTCCTCGAGCTTGACGGCGAGCGGAATCGCGATGGCGCGGAAGCGCTTGGTCTTGTCCTCGCGCACCGCGCTCCACAGATGATCGAGAACGAGGTACGCCGTGGTTGCGCCGCAGTCGATGACGTCGCCGTCGACGTCGAGGGCGGCGCGCGCGATCTTCACGCTCTCGCCCGGCCCGTGCTCGGCGGAAGCCGGCAGCAGGTCGGCGGCCCGGTCCCACAGCTCGGAGAGCAGGCCGGTCGCGCCCTGCGCGGCGAGCGTGCGAATCTCCCGCTCGACCCGGAGCACCAGCTTGCGCAGCTTTTCGCTTTCGATCCCGGCGGGCGCGATCCGCTGCAGCAGCCGATCGATCACCCGCGACAGCGGCTGCACCGGCCCGCCCTCCGCGCCGGCGGAAACGAGCACGAGCGGGAAGTCGTAGCGCAGCCGGGTGAGGTCGCGGTAACGCGCCAACAGCGCCGGCCGCAGCGCGAGCCCGTCGATCGCCTCGAGATCCGCGCCCTGCCGCCGTCCGGTGAGGTGAAACACCACCGGGCTTTGCGTCGCCGCCTCGGCGTCCATGGTGGTGCGCATCGCTCGTTACTCCGGACTTCTCCCCGTCGGCGCCGCGGCGGCGGCGAGTTCATGCGGCCTTATGCTCGTCGGCGGGCCACACGGTGAAGCGGTCGAACTCGGCCTCGAGCCCGGCGCGGATAGAGTCGGACGTGCGCAGCTGCGCCGCGTGGTGCAGCTCCTCGTAGCGCGCGACGTCTTCGTTGCGATAGAGGATGCCGACCGGGATCGGATCGTCGATCGAGGCGATCTCGCGCGCGCGATCCAGCTCGAGCGGATCATGCTCGCGCTGATTGCGGTAGACCTTGGCGAGCGCCGCGCTCGGGCGGATGCCGCGGTCATGGGTGAGCAGCAGCGACTTCTGCGGGTCCTGCAGCCACGGATCGAACGCCTTGGGCAGGAACTCGGGACAGCGCTGGATGACGCGCACGAACGAGAAGCCCTGATGCCGGAAGGCGGCGGCAAGGATGTCGTAGAGCACCTCGGGAATCCAGTCGACCGCCTGGGCGACGAAGGAGACGTTCTGCACGCCGAGGGTGACGCTCAGCGGGTTGAGCGCCTCGAGCGTGGAGCCGCGCGGGGTGGTGTTGCTCTTGAATCCGCGCGGCGAGGTGGGCGAGGCCTGCTTTTTGGTCAGGCCGTAGACGTGGTTGTCGTGCAGCACCATGGTGATGTTCATGTTGTAGCGGATGGCGTGAATCCAGTGCGCCGCCCCGATGCTGCAGCAGTCGCCGTCGCCGGTGCTCACGAAAACGTTGAGGTCGGGCCGCGCCATCTTGATGCCCTCGGCCACCGGCAACGCCCGGCCGTGGATGCCGTGAAAACCGTAGGTGCGCATGTAATGGGGCAGACGGCTGGAGCAGCCGATGCCGGACACGAACACGGTCTTCTCCGGGCGCAGGTCCCGGTCGCGGCACAGGCGCTGCACCGCCGCCAGGATGGCGTTGTCGCCGCAGCCGGTGCACCAGCGCGGCACGCCGCCCTGATAGTCCTCGAGGCTGTGGTGCTCCTCGTACATCCGCAGCAGGCAATGGGTGACGGCCAATGTCATGTGTTTCCTCCACTCATTGCCCGAGCCTGGCGCGGACGGCGTCGTAGACGGCGCCGGGCTTGATCGGGCGCGCGCGCACCTCGGTCCAGCAGTCGACGTCGACGAGGGTACGGGCGCGCAGCAGCATGGCGAGCGCGGAATAGCGCCGGTTGCCGTCGTCGATGATTTCGTGGCGCGGGTCGTCGGACCAGTTGTTTTCCACGGTCATGACCTTGCGGAAGCGCCGCATGATCTCCTTGATGCCGGACGCCATCGGCTGGAGAAACTGCAGGTGCAGCGAGCCGACCTTGCGGCCCTCGGCGCGCAGCCGTTCGACCGCCTCTTCGATCGCCCCCTTGGTGCTGCCCCAGCCGACCACCAGCATGTCGCCCTCCGCGTCGCCGAACAGCGGCGGCGTCACAAGCGTCTTCTGCAGGGCGGCGAGCTTGAGGCTGCGGTGGCGCAGCCCCTCCTCGTTGACCAGGGGATCGTAGGCGACGTGGCTCAGGCGGTCGTGGGCGAGGCCGGTCAGCGTGTGCATGCCGTGCGCCTGGCCGGGCACGAACCGGCGCGCGATGCCGCTCACCGCGTCCCAATCGTACGGCTTGGCGTCTTCGGGCACGGCGCTCTGGTCGACCGGGGGCGCGAGCCAGTCGGCGCTGAATTGCGGCCGCGGAAACGGCTGCTGCGCGGTCGCGAGGCTGGCGTCGGAGAGCACCACCACCACCATGTTGAAGGTCTCGGCGATCTTGCGCGCGGTGAGAATGGAATAGAAGCAGTCCTCGATGCCGCTCGGCGCCATCACCACTTTGGGCGCGTCGCCGTGGCTGCCGAAGCAGGCGGTGAGCAGATCGCCCTGCTCGACCTTGGTGGGCTGGCCGGTGCTCGGGCCGCCGCGCTGGACGTCGACCACCACCAGGGGAATTTCCGCCATCACCGCGAGCCCGATCGCCTCCTGCTTGAGCGAAAAGCCGGGCCCCGAGGTGATGGTGACGGCGCACTTGCCGGCATAGGACGCGCCGATCGCGAACGCGCAGGCGGCGATCTCGTCCTCCGCCTGGTGCACCAGGCCGCCCATGCGCTCGAACGCGTCGCTGAGATAATGCGAGGCCGAGGTCGCCGGCGTGATCGGGTACATGGCGCAAATGTCCATGCCGGAGGCGAGCACGCCGAGCGCGAGCGCGGTGTTGCCGTTGACGACGATCTGCGGCGTGGTGGCGCGGGTCGCGGGAATCGCGAACTTGAAGTCGAGATTGTCCTCCGCCCAGCGCCAGCCGGCTTCGAGCAAAGCGACGTTGCTCTTGATCACCCGCTCGTCCTTCTTGCCGAAGGTGATGGCGATCTGCTCGCGCGCGATTGCAAGGTCGAGGCTGTAGATGCTGCACAGCATGCCGAGCACGAACATGTTCTTGCCGCGGCGCGGATCGGCGACGAGCGTGCGGCATTCGCGTTCCATCGGGATCTCGCGGACGCGATAACCGGCGGCGACGAGCCGATCGACCGTCGCCTTGTAGGAGGCGGCGATCTGCGGGTTGCGATCCTCCCGCCACATGCTTTCCAGCAGGATGCGGCAGCCGGGCTTGAGTTCGCCGGCGCTGACCCGGCCGAGCAGAACCTGCTCGTTGAACGCCACCACCAGATCGGCCTCGTCGCCGCCGTTGGTGACGCGGTGCGAACCGAGTCGCACGCGGTTGCCGCTCGCGCCGGCGACGCTGCGCGCCGGCGGCTGGATCTCGGCCGGGATGATCTCGACCGTCCACACGCCGTTGCCCATCTTGGCGGCGATCGAGCCGAGCGACTGGCCGCAGCGCTGCGCGCCCTCGCCGGAATCGCTGATGATCTCGACGATGTGCTCGGCGAGCGCGGCCGCGGGCTTGCGGCTTGCGGCTTGCCGCGTGCGGACTGCGGGTTCCATCGTCACGGCGTCGGTCATGATCGGCACTGTCCTCTTCGGCCCGCGCGCCGGGCGGCGATCCCCCGCATCAGGCAAGCCGGATGCGCGCGAAATTGCGTTCGGCAAGATCGATGCCGAACAGCGTCCCTTCGCCGGTTGCGCGTTCCGGCAGGTAGACGACGTTGCTGTCGCGCAGCCCGAGATAGGCCTTGATGCTGCGCGCCGCGCGCCGCCCGGCGCCCATCGCCTCGATCACGGTCGCCGCGCCGGTGACGATGTCGCCGCCGGCGTACACGCCCATGATCGAGGTGGCGAGATTCTCGTCGACCGCGATGTAGCCGCGCTTGTCGAGCTTGAGCTTGGAGGTCTGGCCGAGGATCGGGTTGGCGTTGGTGCCGATGGCGTAGACCACGGTGTCGGCTGCGAACTCGAACTCGCTGTCGGCAAGCGGAACCGGCCGGCGCCGCCCGGACGCGTCGGGCTCGCCCAGTTCCATGCGCACGCAGCGCATGGCGCGCACGCCGTTGCGGCCGTCGTCGAGCAGCGCGACCGGGCTGGTGAGCCAATGGAACTCGATGCCCTCCTGTTCGGCGTGATGAATCTCCTCCGCGCGCGCCGGCGCCTCCGCCTTGGTGCGACGATAGACGCAAGCGACGCGCTCGGCGCCCAGCCGCAGGCACATGCGCAACGCGTCCATGGCCGTGTTGCCGGCGCCGATGACGGCGACCCTGCGGCCGAGCTGCAGCGGCGTGTCGAACGCGGGAAAGTCGCGCGCGTGCATCAGATTGCAACGGGTGAGAAGTTCGTTCGCCGACAGCACGCCGTTGAGCGACTCGCCGGGAATGCCCATGAAACTCGGGTAGCCGGCGCCGGTGCCGATGAAGACGGCGTGATAGCCCATCTCGCCGATCATCTGCTCGATGGTGAACAGGCGGCCGACCAGCGTGTTGCACTCGAAGCGGATGCCGAGCGCGACCAGCTTGCCGATCTCGGCGTCGACCACGGCGTTGGGCAGGCGGAACTCCGGGATGCCGTATTTCAACACGCCGCCCGGCTCGTGGAAGGCCTCGTAGACGGTGACCTCGCATCCGGCCTTGGCCATGTCGGCGGCGCACGCCATGCCGGCGGGGCCCGAGCCGACGATGGCGACGCGCAGCCCATTGGGTTCGATGTAGGGCACGTTGGCCCAGTCTTCGGCGATCGCCATGTCGCCGATGAAGCGCTCGAGGCGGCCGATCGCGACCGGCTCGAGGGCATCGCCCACCGTGCACACGCCCTCGCACTGGGTCTCCTGCGGGCAGACGCGGCCGCACACGGCGGGCAACAGGTTGGTGTCGGTGATGACGTCGTAGGCGCCATGGAAATTCTTCTCGGCGATCTTCTTGATGAAGTCGGGGATGGCGATGGCGACCGGGCAGCCGCGCACGCAAGGCTGGTCGGGGCACAACAGGCAGCGCTCGGCCTCGCGCAGCGCGTCGTCGAGGCGGTAGCCGCAGGCGACTTCGGCGAAGTTCTTCGCCCGCGCCGCCGGCTCCTGCTCCGGCATGGCGGTGCGTTCCTGCGGGATCGTGCGGATGGTTTTCTTCTTGGCCATGGATCGCGCCCTCAGCCGCCGCCCGCCGGCGCCGCGGCGTCGGCCCGGCGGCGCAAGCGGCAGCTCTCCTGCCAGCGTTCCATCGCCTGCCGTTCGCTCGGCACGTAGCGCTTGAGGCGCTCCATGAGGTCGTCGAAGTCGACCGCGTGGCCGTCGAAGTCCGGCCCGTCGACGCAGGCGAACAGAACCTTGCCGCCCACCTTGACCCGGCAGCCGCCGCACATGCCGGTGCCGTCGACCATGATCGGGTTGAGGCTCACCATGGTCTTGATGTTGCGCGCCCGCGTCGCCGCGCAGCAGCCCTTCATCATGATCGGCGGCCCGATGGCGACCGCCTCGTCGATGTCGGGATGGCGCTCCAGCGCCTGGCGGATGCCCTCGGTGACGAGCCCCTTGGTCCCCGCCGAGCCGTCGTCGGTGCACAGGATCAGCTCGTCGCAACAGGCGCGGAACTTGTCCTCCCAGAAAATCAGGTCGCGGCTGCGAAACCCGAGAATGGCGATGACGTAGGCGCCCTTTTGCTTGTGCGCGCGCGCCTGCGGATAGATGGGCGCGACGCCGAGCCCGCCGCCGATGCACATGACCTTCTTCGCCTTGCCGGTCTCGCTCGGCATGCCCATCGGTCCCACCGCCGCGTGCAGGCGGGTGCCGACCTGGCATTCCTGCTGCATCTGGCGCGTCGTCTTGCCGACCGCCTGGATCACCAAGGTGACCGTGCCGTTGTCGCGGTCGAAGTCGGCGATGGTGAGCGGAATGCGCTCGCCGTGCTCGTCGGCCATGACGATGACGAACTGGCCCGCGCGGGCGGC
>DASPVJ010000311.1:0-20690 GCA_035622435.1 Xanthobacteraceae bacterium
GCATGGCGGCGGAATCCTCGTTCCTCGGCAGATAACGCCCGGATGACGCGCCCAGGCGGCATTGGCGCCGGGCCGGGGTTCATAGCGCATCGGTCTGCCCGTGGCGAGGTCGCCGCCGAGCTCCTGGGTCGCTCGGATTTCGCTCTTGCCGGTGCCGCGGACACCCCCCGCCGCCGAGCATGTTGTGCGGGATCGCACGAAACGGTAGGTTGATCGGCCGTTGTCTGGCGGCCTTGCTTGCCGGGTTACACTCTCTGGGTGTTGGGGCTCATCTTATGTCGTCTGGGTCGCAATCCGTCACCGCCAAGCGGCGGTTCTGCCTCGTGCTGGTGAAACCGACGCATTATTGCGACGACGGCTATCCCATCCGGTTTTTCCGCTCGTTGATTCCATCGAATTCCCTGGCCTGCATCTATGGCATTGCCCGCGACTGCGCCGAGCGCAAGGTGCTGGGCGAGGACGTCGACATCGAGATCCACGCCTTCGACGAGTCGAATACGCGCATCCGGCTGCGGCGGATCGCCGCCCTGATCGCGGCCGCCGACGCCGGGATGGTCATGTTGGTCGGCGTTCAGTCGAACCAGACGCCGCGCGCGCTCGACATCGCGCGTCCGCTCCGTGCCAAGGGCATCCAGGTGGCGATCGGCGGCTTCCATGTGTCCGGCGTGATCGCCATGATCGAGGGCGACGACCCCGCGCTGCGGGAAACGCAGGCGATGGGCGTCTCGGTCTTCGCCGGCGAGGCCGAGGAACGCCTCGACGGAGTGTTGAGCGACGCCTACGCCGGGCGGCTGAAGCCCCTTTACAATTACATGAAGGACCTGCCCGGCATCGACAACGCGCCGTTTCCGATCCTCAAGCGCGCGAGCGTGACCCGCACGATCGGGGCCACCACCAGCTTCGATGCCGGCCGGGGCTGCCCGTATCAATGCTCGTTCTGCACCATCATCAACGTGCAGGGGCGCAAATCGCGGCGGCGGACCCCCGACGATATCGAGAACATCGTCCGCAGCAACGCGGCACAGGGGGTCTTTCGCTTCTTCATTACCGACGACAATTTCGCCCGGAACAAGGACTGGGAGCTCATTCTCGACCGCCTGATCCATTTGCGCGAGGTCGAGAATATGCGGCTCAATCTCATCATCCAAGTGGACACGATGTGCCACAGGCTGCCGAACTTCATCGACAAGTGCCGGCGGGCGGGCGTTGCCAAGGCCTATATCGGGCTGGAGAACATCAACCCGGCCAATCTCATGGCCGCGAAGAAGAAGCAGAACAAGATTACCGAATACCGCAAGATGCTGCTGGAATGGCAGAAGGCGGGCATCCTGGTTTACGCCGGTTACATAACCGGATTTCCCCACGACACGGCGGAATCGATCCTCAATGATCTCGAGGTGATCAAGCGGGAACTGCCGATCGACGTGCTTGAAATCCACTATCTCACGCCGCTGCCGGGATCCGAGGACCATCAAAAGCTCTTCCGCGCCGGCGTGTGGATGGATCCCGACCTCAACAAGTACGACCTCCACCACATCACTACCGGGCATGCGCGCATGTCCCCGCAGGAGTGGGCCTACGCTTATCAGGAGTCCTGGAAGCGGTACTACTCGTTGCAGCATTGCGAGAAGGTCATGCGGCGCGCCGCCACGTTCGGGATGTTCAGCGACGTGTTGATTGCGCTGACCTGGTTCAAGGCCTCGTTCGACCTGGAAAACTGCCACCCGGTCGAGAGCGGGGCCCTGCGGCTCAAGGCGCGCCGGGACCGCCGCTCGACGCTTCCGATCGAGTCGATCTGGGCTTTCTACCCCAAGTATTTTGCCGAGCTAGCGCGCAAGACGTTCGGCTGGGTGCGAATCTATCTCCAGCTGCGCAGGCTCTACGTCCGCATCAAGCACAATCCCAAGCGATACGAATATACCGACCTCGCGATTTCGCCCGTCACCGAGGACGAGATCGAAACCCACGAGATGTTCCACACCGAGGCGGCGCGGACGTTCGTCGAAACCGAACGGCGGATTGAGACGGTTATTCGCCGCGGCGCCGCAGCATAGCTCCCGGCGGGCCCGGCACCGCCCCCGACGCCCGGCGATCGAGGCAAATCCCCGCGGCAACCGGCGGCTGAGGACGGCCGAACCCCGATTCGATGCCCGGGGATACCCGCACGCCATGTCCGGACGGTCTCGGCCGTCGGGGGTTGGTAGCGCAGCGGTTCGGCCCCCCCGGGCGCTGCCGAACTCCTGCCATCGATCGGGTTTACAGGAACGGGCGAAATTCCTAGGACCGGCCTTGCACTTGGGGGGCGGGCGACCGGGGGGACGGACAGGCCGTGGGCATGATCGGACGGATCGACCGCTACATCTTCCGCACCAGCTTCGGGGCGTTCGTGCTGATTCTCGTCAGCCTGACCGCGATCATCTGGGTCACCCAGGCGCTGCGCGATATCGATCTGGTCACGAGTCAGGGGCAGACCGTTCTCGTCTTCGTCGGCCTCACCGGCCTCATCATCCCGTTATTGATGCTGGTGATTGCGCCGATCGCGCTGGTCATCGCCGTCTCCTACACGATCAACAAGCTCAACACCGATTCCGAGATCGTGGTGATGAGCGCGGCCGGGATGGCGCCGTGGCGCCTGTTCCGGCCGTTTCTGGCGGTGGCTGCGGTGGTCTTCGTTCTGGTCGGCGCGCTGGCCGCCGATCTGGCGCCGCGGGGGCTGCGCCAACTGCACGATTGGGTGACCAAGGTGCGCACCGACGTCGTCGCCAACATCGTCCAGCCGGGCCGTTTCATCCCCATCGAGCCCGGCCTCACGTTCCATCTGCGCGAACGGCGACCCAACGGCCAATTGGTCGGCATTTTCATGGACGACAAGCGCGATCCGAAGGGGCACGACACGTTCTTGGCCGAGTACGGCGAAATCGTGGAAAACAACAACAGCAATTTCCTGCTGCTGTACAACGGCAGCATGCAACGGCTGGAGACGGGTAAGCCCGATCCAACGATCGTGCTGTTCGATCGCCACGCCTTCGATCTGTCCCGGTTCGGCGCCGGCGTGCCGCAGGCGACGGTTTACGGCGCCCGCGAGCGCTCCCTGGGAGAGCTTTTCAATACCGCTCCGGACGACCCGATCGCCAAGATGCAGCCCGGCCAATTGCAGGCTGAACTGCACGACCGGCTCGCCGCGCCGCTTTACCCGCTCGCCTTCGTGACGATCGCGTTTGCCATCCTCGGCGCGCCGCGCACGAGCCGCCAAAGCCGGGCTTTTTCGCTCGGCCTGACGATCGTCGGGATCACCGTTCTGCGGTTCGTCGGATTCGCCGGCGTCGTGTTCGCGGTGCATAATCCCCGCGCCGTCCTGTTGATATACGCCTCGCTCGCCGCCGCCACGGTGTGGGCGGTCACTGCGATCTCGCGCGGCACCGCCATCGAACCGCCGGCGATCCTCAGCGCCGCGGTGAATGCCCTGACCGAGCGCCTTGTCCGGCGGCTCGCGCCCACATGACGGGGCTCCGCCAATGATCCCGTTCACGCTCGGCCGCTATTTTGCCTGGCGCTTTCTCGGCGCGACGATGGCCGTGTTCGGCGGCGTGTTCGTGCTCGTGGTGTTGATCGACTACGTCGAACTGACGCGCCGCACTTCCGACATCCCCAATGTCTCGCCCTGGATGGTGGCGCAGACGTCGCTGTTCCGCGTTCCCCAGGCGATCGAACGCCTGGTGCCGTTCTCGGTGCTGGTCGGCGCGATGTCGTGCTACCTCAACCTTTCGCGGCGGCTCGAATTGGTGATCGCCCGCGCGGCGGGAATGTCGGCTTGGCAGTTCGTGGCGCCGGCGCTGGCCGTCGCGCTGCTTCTCGGGACGGCCATGACGATGGCGTACAATCCGCTCTCGGCGATGCTGCGCGAGCGCTCCAAGCGGCTCGAATCCGAATTGTTCGGCGAACGCGCCACCGGCGCGCTGCAGGTCGGCGCGGGCTTTTGGGTGCGCCAGCGCAGCCTCGACGGCCACCAGGCGGTCATCAACGCCACGTCGAGCCGCGGACAGGGCGCGCGCCTCGACGGGGTCAGCATTTTCACCTACGACCCGGCGGGGCATTTCGAGGAACGCCTGGAGGCGCGAACCGCCGCCCTCGAATCCGGCCACTGGCGGCTGGAGCAGGTCCGAGTCTACGCGTCGGGCGCGCCTCCCCGGGACCTTGAGACGTACCTGCTAAGTACAACGCTAACCCCCGAGCAAGTAAGGGAAAGCTTTGCGACGCCCGAAACCGTCTCCTTCTGGCAACTTCCATTATATATAAATAGAGCGGAGCAGGCTGGCCTGGGTGCTGCCGGGTATAGATTACAATACCAGCTTCTAATGGCCCGTCCTTTTCTATTGGCGGGGATGGTTTTACTTGCGGCTTCGGTAAGTTTACGTTTCTTTAGATTTGGCGGTGTATCGAAGATGGTTTTGAGTGGCATTGGGGCCGGGTTTCTGCTTTATATACTCTCGAAAGTGACTGAAGATCTGAGCAAGGCTGAGCTCATGCACCCGGGGGCAGCAGCGTGGGTGCCTGTGCTCTTCGGGATGGTCACGGGATTCGTTGTCCTGTTGTACCAAGAGGACGGGTGATGGCCAGATCGACCACCGCTCGCCCAAGGCGCGTGCGTTGGTACTGCCGGAGCGGCACCGTCGCCCCGGGCGTTGTTCTTTTGCTCGCATGGGCCTTTTGCCTGGCGCCGCCGCCGGCCCTCGCCCAGATGGGGGCCAACCCCAACCCGAACACCGGATTCAACCAGACCTGGGTCGGCGTCCGCAGCCAACCGGCGTCCGCGCCCGCGCAGCCGAAGGACCCCAACGCCCAGATGCTCGTGAAGGCCGACGAGCTTCACTACGACTATTCGAACAACCTGGTGACCGCGATCGGCAACGTTCAGATCTACTACAACGGGTCGCGGCTCGAGGCGAACAAGGTCATCTACGACCAGAAGGCCAAGCGGCTGCGGGCGGAAGGCAATGTCTGGCTGCGCGAGGCCGACGGCAAGATCGTCACCGGCGAGATCCTCGATCTCGACGAGGATTTTCGCGACGGCTTCGTCGATTCGCTCAGGCTCGAGGGCGCCGACCAGACGCGCTTCGCCGCCCCGCGCATGGAGCGCGCCACCGACAAGATCACGGTGTTCGAAAGCGGCGTCTATACCGCCTGCCAACCGTGCGCGGACGACCCGCGCAAACCCCCGAAGTGGGACATCAAGGCGGCCCGGATCATCCACGACGACGTCGAGAAGATGGTCTATTTCGAGAACGCGCGCCTCGAGTTTTTCGACGTGCCGGTGTTCTGGTGGCCGTTCATGTCGAACCCGGACCCGTCGGTGAAGCGCAAGACCGGCTGGCTGCCCCCGGTGTTCAGCTCGAGCGGGGTCTACGGCTTCGCCGTGACGATGCCGTATTATTGGGCGCTCGCGCCCAACTACGACCTGACGGTGACCCCGACGGTGACGTCGATCCAGGGCCTGCTGCTGCAGGCGGAATGGCGGCAGCGGCTGGAGAACGGCCAGTTTACGGTGCACGGCGCCGGGATCAACCAGCTCGATCCCGGCCTGTTCGAGGAGAAGAACGGCCCAGGCTATCCGGGCGACCGGGTCAACCGCGGGAGCCTGGACAGCAGCGGCAAATTCGCGCTGAGCGGACAGTGGACCTGGGGCTGGGACGCAATGGTGGTGAGCGACAAGACGTTCTTCCAGGATTACGGCCTCAACAACTATCTGCAAACCAATAGTTCGTTCCAAAACTTCATTTCCGATGCCGGCACGTCGCAGGTCTACCTCACCGGGCGCGGCGACCGCAGCTACTTCGATGCCCGCGTGATCTACACCTACGGCCTGTCGCTTGCCGACACGCAGAGCCAGCTGCCGGTGATCTATCCGGTGATCGACTACGCCTACACCTTCGGCCAGCCGATCGTGGGCGGCGAGTTGTCCTACAAGGTCAATCTGACCAACCTGAGCCGCGAGTCGGCGGAGTTCGACGCCATCAGCCAAAACGCCATCGACAACAATTTGTGCCTCTCGACGACCGCCAATCCGATGGCGATAACCCCGGCCAACTGCCTGCTGCGCGGCATTCCGGGAACCTATTCGCGGCTGTCGGCGGAAGCGACGTGGCGCACCACCATAACCGATTCCCACGGCCAGATATTCATCCCGTTCGTCTCATTGCGCGGCGACCTCGCCACCGCCACCATCGACAATCAGCCGGGCGTGTCGAACTTCATCACCCCGGGCACGCAAGACATGGCCCGCGTCATGCCGACGGTGGGCCTGGAATACCGCTATCCGTTCATCAGCGCGGAATCCTGGGGCACGCAGACGATCGAGCCGATCGCCCAACTCATCGTGCGGCCGAACGAAACATACATCGGCAGGATGCCCAACGAGGATGCCCAGAGCCTGATTTTCGACGACAGCAACCTGTTCAAGGTCGACAAGTTCAGCGGCTGGGATCGCGAGGAAGGCGGCACCCGCGTGAATTACGGCGCTCAATATACGGCCCAGTTCAATCAGGGCGGAACGATCAGCGCGCTGGTCGGGCAATCCTACCAGCTGCTCGGCTTGAACTCCTTCTCCGTCGCCGACACCGCCAACACCGGTCTCGACAGCGGCCTCGAAACGCGCCTGTCCGACTACGTCGCGCGGCTCTCCTACCAGCCGGACAAGACCTACATGTTCACGGCGCGCTTCCGGATCGCCGAAGACACCTACGCGGTGGAACGGGCCGAGTTCGAAGCCAAGGCCAATTTCGACCGCTGGACCACCACGCTGATATTCGGCGACTATGCGGCGCAGCCGGATATCGGCTTCCTCACCCGCCGCGACGGCATCCTCTCGACGACGCAAGTCAAGATTACGCCCAACTGGTCGGTGCTCGGCTCGGCGCGCTACGACCTCACCGCCGGCGAGTTCGACCAATACCGCCTCGGCTTCGGCTACATCGACGATTGCCTAGCGATCGCGGTCAATTACATCACCGACTACAGCTACGGCTACTCGCCGACCACCAACACCTCGATCCAGGCCGGCATCAACCACACGGTGATGCTGCAGTTGAGCCTGCGCACGCTCGGGGGCACGTCGTTCACGCAAACGCTCTCTACGACGCCGAGCAGCAACTGAGGCCGGACGATCGGAGGCGCGAATGCCGAAGGCTTTTCCCCTGACATGCCCGCGCCGCCTCGCCGCGGCGGCCGTGCTCGGCCTTGCGCTGATCCTCGCCGCGCAATCGGCCGGGAAAGCGCAGACGGTCGTCGTCTTCGTCAACGGCGAGCCGATCACGGCGCTCGATGTCGCCCAGCGCATGAAGCTGATCGAGGTTTCGACCCGCAAACCGGCGGAGCGCCAGGAGGCGCTCGACGAATTGATCGACGAGAAACTGAAGGTACAGGTCGGGAAGAAATACGGCCTCGAAATTCCCGACAAGGACGTCGACAATTCGTTCAGCACCATGGCGCGGCGCATGAACCAGACGGCCAAGCAATTCACCGACGCGCTGACCAAGGAAGGCATCAGCGTCGCGGCGCTCAAGCGCCGCATCAAGGCCGACATCACCTGGTCGTCGATCATCCGCGGCAAGTTCCCCTCGATCAACGCGGTCGGCGATAAGGATATCCAGGACGCGCACAAGTCGGACGGAAAGGAGACGGCGGCCTCCTACCTGTACACCTTGCGGGAAATATTGTTCATCGTGCCGCGCGGATCGCCGCCCACCGCGTTCGAGGCCAGGCGCCGCGAGGCGGAGGGACTGCGGCACCGATTCGAGAATTGCCAGGAAGGCGTTCCGTTTGCGCGGCAATTGACCGACGTCGCGGTGCGCGACGAGATCCACCGCAGCTCGGCCGAGATCGGGGCGGCGCAGCGCGAGGTGCTCGACGCAACGGCGGTCGGGCACCTGACGCCGCCGGAAACCAACCAGGAGGGCATCGACATGTTCGCGGTATGCGCCCGGGACTCGGCCACCGGCGGCGACACCCTCGGCATGGCGCAGGCCCGCGAAGCGATGGTCGCCGAGCGTTACAACGCGCGGGCCAAGAAGTACCTGGAGGAGCTGCGGCGCGAGGCCATCATCGAGCCAGGGCACTAAAGCGCGACGGCTTTTCTTCGAATCGCCGTCCCGCTTTGGCTTATTGTCGGAGCATGATGTTTTCCGAAAACCGGTACCCACCCCGGATCGCATCCGGGGCAGGCTTTTTCGCCATCATGCTCTGGGCATTTTCCGGATAAAGTGGGCACCGGCTCGCAGCAGACGGCGCCGCAAGGGCATGCGGACGTCGAAATCGGGACGTTAGGCCGGTTATGCCGCAACCCTTGGCGCTGACGCTCGGCGAACCGGCCGGCATCGGGCCCGACGTCACGCTCGCGGCTTGGCTGCGCCGGGCCGAGCTTGCGCTTCCTCCGTTCTACGTGATCGGCGATCCCGGCTTCCTCGACCGATTGGCCCGCCGGCTCGGCGTCGCGGTGCCGATTGCGCCGGTCGAGCCGGAATCCGCCGTGGCGACGTTCGCGCGGGCCCTGCCCGTCAGCGCGCTCGACCTTGCCGTCACCGCCGAGCCGGGCCATCCCGATCAATCGAGTGCGCCGGCGGCGATCGCCTCGATCGGACGCGCCGTCGCCGACACGGTCGGCGGCAAAGCCGCGGCGGTCGTCACCAATCCGGTCGCAAAATCCGTGCTCTACCGCAACGGCTTTGCCGATCCGGGCCACACCGAGTACCTCGCCCGGCTGGCCGAACAGGCGACCGGCAGCGACTTGCGGGCGGTCATGATGCTGTGGTCGCCGGAACTCGCGGTGGTTCCGGTGACGATCCATCTGCCGTTGCGCGACGTTCCCCGACGGCTGACGACCGAACTCGTGGTCCAGACCGGCCGGATCGCCGCCCGCGACCTCAAGCGCCGGTTCGCGATCGCGCGCCCGCGGCTGGCCGTTGCCGGCCTCAACCCGCACGCCGGCGAGGGCGGCACGCTCGGCGACGAAGACCTCGCGGTCGTCGCCCCGGCGGTCACGCGGCTGCGCGCGGACGGCATCGACGCGCGCGGCCCGCTGCCGGCCGACAGCATGTTTCACGCGACCGCGCGGGCGACCTACGACGCGGCTTTGTGCATGTATCACGATCAGGCGCTGATCCCGATCAAGACGCTGGCATTCGACCACGCCGTCAACGTCACGCTGGGTCTGCCGTTCGTTCGCACCTCGCCCGACCATGGCACCGCATTCGACATCGCCGGCACCGGCCGCGCCGATCCGTCGAGTCTGATTGCGGCGCTCCGGCTTGCGGCGAGGCTTTCCGCCGGCGCCGCGCCGGCATGAGCCGGATCGACGACCTGCCGCCGCTGCGCGAGGTGATCCGGCGTCACGGCCTGGCCGCGCGCAAGGGGCTCGGCCAGAATTTCCTCCTCGACCTCAATCTCACGGCCCGCATCGCGCGCGCGGCAGGCCCGCTCGACGGCGTGACGGTGATCGAAGTGGGTCCGGGGCCCGGCGGCCTGACCCGCGCGCTGCTGGCGCTCGGCGCGCGGCGGGTGGTCGCGATCGAGCGCGACGCGCGGTGCCTGCCGGCGCTCGACGAAATCGCCGAACGCTTCGGCGATCGGCTGACGGTCGTCGGCGGCGACGCGATGCGGCTCGACCTCGCGCCGTACGTCGAGATCCCGCCGATCCGCGTGGTGGCGAATCTGCCCTACAACCTGGCGACCGCGTTATTGGTGTCGTGGCTTACCGTCGAGCCGTGGCCGCCGTGGTACGAAACCCTCGTCCTCACGTTCCAGCGCGAGGTCGCGCAGCGCATCGTGGCGGCGCCGGGCACCAAATCCTACGGCCGCCTGTCGGTGCTGGCGGGCTGGCGGACCCGCGCGCAGATTCTGTTCGACATCGCGCCGCGCGCTTTCGTGCCGGCGCCGAAGGTCACGTCCTCGGTGGTGCGGCTAAGCCCCCGAGCGGCGCCGCTCCCCTGCGATCGGCGCCTGCTCGAACGGGTCGCCGAAGCCGCCTTCGGTCAGCGCCGCAAGATGCTCCGCCAGAGCCTCAAGTCGCTCGGCACCGATCCGCTCGCGCTGCTCGGCACGGCGGGCATCGACCCCACCGCCCGGGCCGAAGACGTGCCGGTCGACGGGTTCGTCGCCTTGGCGCGCGCGCTGGCGACAACCGGCCGCGACCCGGCATAATGCCGTCAGCCAGGGAGCAGAACATGACGCGGCTCATCCGCCAATCGCTTACCGCCTACGCGAGCCCGCTGTGCGAAACCGTTGTCGAGGTGCCCGACCCCGTCGGCAGCGAGATCGTGGTGCGGATCCATTGTTGCGGCGTCTGCCATTCGGACGTGCATCTGCAGGACGGCTATTTCCTCCTCGGCGGCGACAAGCGCCTCGACGTGACCGGCGGGCGCGCCCTGCCGTTCACGCTGGGGCACGAGATCGCCGGCGTGGTCGAGCGCATCGGCCCGCAGGCGGAGGGCGTGGCTCTCGGGCAGGCCGTCGCGGTCTACCCGTGGATCGGCTGCGGCGCCTGCCCGGCCTGCGCGGCGGGCGACGAAAACCTGTGCGCGGCGCCGCGCCATCTCGGCGTCTACGTCGACGGCGGCTTTGCCACCCATGTGCTGGTGCCGCATCCGCGCTACCTCCTCGATTACGCGCCGCTGACGCCGGCGCTGGCGGGGGCCTACATGTGCTCCGGGCTGACCGCCTACGCGGCCCTCAAGCGCCTGGCCCACCATGCCGCGCGCGGACCGGCGTTGCTCGTCGGCCTGGGCGGCGTCGGCATGATGGGGCTCGCGCTCGCCCGCGCCATGTTTGCGTTCCCCCCGCTCGTCGCCGAGATCGACCCGGCCAAGCGCGAAGCCGCGCTCGCCGCCGGCGCCGCCGCGGCGTTCGACCCGGCGGATCCGGCCGCCCGCAAGGCGATCCTCGCCCTGACCGGCGGCGTCTTCGCGGTCTGCGATTTCGTCGGCTCCGATCGGTCGCTGCAGTTCGCGCTCGGCGCGCTCGCCAAGGGCGGCAAGGTCGTCGTCACCGGCCTCATCGGCGGCACCTACGCGACCCCGATCGCCATGTTTCCGCTGCGCGCGATGACCATCGAGGGGACACTGGTCGGCCGGCTCGACGAGGCGCGCGAGATGCTGGCGCTGGCGCGCGCCGGCAAGGTCGCTCCGGTGCCGATCATCGAACGTCCGCTCGCCGCGGCACAAACGAGCCTCGACGATTTGCGCAACGGCCGCATCGTCGGCCGGGTGGTGCTGACCGCGTGAGGGATCTCAAAGATCCGCCTGCAGGCTGCGCACGAACGCCGACAGCCCGGTCTGGCGTTCCCGCTTGAGCCGCTCGGCGGCAAGGATCGACTCGACCTCGGCAAACGCGCGGTCGATGTCGCGGTTGACCACCACGTAGTCGTACTCGGCCCAATGGCTCATCTCCTCGGCCGCGGTGGCCATGCGGCGGGCAATGACGCCGTCGCTGTCCTGGGCGCGCTGGCGCAGGCGCCGTTCGAGTTCGCGCATCGAGGGCGGCAGCACGAACACGCTGACGAGGTCCGACCGCACCTTCTCCCGCAACTGCTGGGTGCCCTGCCAATCGATGTCGAACAGCATGTCGCGCCCGCGCGCCAGCGCCTCCTCGACCGGGCGGCGGGGCGTGCCGTAGCAATCGTCGAACACGCGCGCCCATTCCAGCAACTCGTCGCCTTTCACCATCGCGTCGAAACGCGCCATGTCGATGAAGCGATAGTCGCGGCCGTCAACCTCGGCCGAGCGCGGCTTGCGCGTGGTGACTGAAACCGACAGGTCGACGGTTGGATCCTTGTCGAGCAGCTTGCGCGACAGCGTGGTCTTGCCGGCGCCCGACGGCGAGGAGAGCACCAGCATCATGCCGCGCCGCGTGATCGCGTCCGCGCGCCTGCCGCGTCCCCGCCGCGCCATCCCATCACTCCAAATTCTGAACCTGTTCGCGAAACTGCTCGACCACGCTCTTGAGCTCGAGGCCGATATTGGTGAGCTCGACGTCGTTCGATTTCGAGCACAGCGTGTTGGCTTCGCGATTGAGTTCCTGGGCGAGAAAATCGAGCCGCCGCCCGACCGCGCCGCCCTGGTCGAGCAGCCGGCGGGCCTGGGACACGTGGGCGGCGAGGCGATCGAGTTCCTCGCGCACGTCGACCTTGGCGGCGATCAGGATCGCCTCCTGGTGCAGCCGGTCGGCGTCGAAGCGCTCGGACGCATCGAGCAGGAGCGCAACCTGCTCCTTCAGGCGCTGGCGGATCGCTTCCGGCTTGCGACCGGGCGCCGCCTCGGCGCGGACGGTCAGCGCCGCAATCTCGTCGAGCCGCTGCCGCAGCACGCTACCGAGCGCCGCCCCCTCGTGCCGGCGCATGTCGGCAAGGTCGTCGAGCGCCCGGACAAATCCGGCGACGAACGCCGCCTCGGCGGTCCGCCGGTCGTCCTCGCTCTCGGCCTCGTCGATCACCTCGATCACGCCCTTGAGGCCGAGAATGCCGTCCAGGCTCGCCGGCGCGGCGTCGGTCCGCTGCGCCACGCTGCGCATCGTCGACAGGATGGCGGCAAGGACCGGCTCGTTCACGCGCACCACCGGCGCCACGCCTTCGCGGTTCGCCGTCAGCGTCGCGTAAATCGTTCCGCGCGTGAGCGCCTCGGCGGCGCGCGCGCGCACCGCCAGCTCGACCGCATCCCAGCCCGACGGCACACGCAGCCTGACCTCGAGGCCCTTGGCGTTGACCGACTTGAGTTCCCAGGTCCAGCGATAGGCGCCGTGCGTGCCGTCGGCCCGCGCAAAGCCGGTCATGCTCGACAGCGCCATTGCCGCGATCCTTGCCCCGCCGATGGGTCGCATCGGCGCCTCCGGGTTCCAAAGGGCGGCCGCAGACGCCGCCGCACCGATGGGAACGCTTGACGCCACGCGCGGCCGACCGGCCGCAAACGGCACCTGGCGAAAATTTGTCGGGACCTTAACGACGGCGGGCAGCGGTCACAAGGCTGCCGGCATTCATTGCCGCGGCGCAAAGGCCGGCATCTGCTGGAGCTGCAGCGGGCGCGGGGCTGCGGGCGGCGTCGCGGCCGGCGCCGGCGGGGTCGCGACCGAGCGCACCGCCGGCTGCGGTTGCGTCCCCTGGTCCTTCGCGTCCTTTTGCTGCTGCTCGATCTGGCGCAGGCGCGCCACGTTCTTCTGGTGCTGATCGAGGCTGTCGGAAAAGGCGTGGCCGCCGGTGCCGTCGGCGACGAAATAAAGCTCCTTGGTGCGCGCGGGGCTCGCCGCGGCTTCGAGCGAAGCGCGCCCCGGATTGGCGATCGGTCCGGGCGGCAGGCCGTCGATCACATAGGTGTTGTAGCGGGTCCTGAGCTCGATCTCCGAGCGCATGATCGGCCGGCCGAGGCTGCCCTTGCCGCCGACCAAGCCGTAGATGATGGTCGGGTCCGATTGCAGCTTCATGTGCTGCTTGAGCCGGTTGACGAACACCGCCGCGACCCGCGTGCGTTCCTCCGGCTTGCCCGTTTCCTTTTCGATGATCGAGGCGAGGACGACGAGTTGATCGGGATTGGCGATCGGAAGATCGGGCGCCCGGCGCTCCCAGATCTCCTGGATCAAGCGCTGCTGCTCGTGCTGCATCCGCTGGATGATCTGCTCGCGCGACGTGCCGCGGGTGAAATTATAGGTCTCCGGCAGCAGCGACCCCTCCCTGGGAATCTCCTTGATGTTGCCGGTGAGGACATCGTTCTCCATCAGGC
Source organism: Xanthobacteraceae bacterium (assembly GCA_035622435.1). Lineage (GTDB taxonomy): Bacteria > Pseudomonadota > Alphaproteobacteria > Rhizobiales > Xanthobacteraceae > AP-16. The sequence goes on from DASPVJ010000311.1 coordinate 13,755, forward strand.
GGGCGACGATCTGCTCCGAGGTCAGCCCCTCCGCGACCGTGAGCTGATGCTGGATGACCTTGCCGTCGACGATGATGCCGACCACGTCGCGCACGCTCGCTTCCTTGGGAAACAGATACTCGCCGTACTTGAGTTCGTCGCGCGCCTTGTACACCCACACGCCGCCGAAAAAGACCCAGGGCTGGTCGATCACGCCCTCGCGCTGCAAGAGGTCGGCGATGTCGCGTACGCCGAGGCCGCGCGGAATGTTCACGATCTTGTCCTCGACCAGCGGCCCGGGCGCCTCGAAGCGCTGCTTGCCCGCCGTCAACGCGAAGCCGGCGGCAAGCGCCGCCAGCAGGACCAGGGTGAACAGCGCGCTTCCGGCGACGACGACCGGATGGCGCGCGCGGGCGGACGGGCGCTTTGGTTCGGGCACGCGGTCGGGCTCCAAAGCCGCGCGGGGGCTGCGCGGGGTGATCCTTCTGGCGTCCGGCGCGGGCCCGTCGAGGCCGTTGCCGGCACGCCGCTGCGCCGACGCCGGCCGTTCGTCCTGCGTCGGGTCGCCCCCGCGGTCACGCGACGGATAGGTGCCTGCCCCGTTTGCCATGACGGCATTCGTCCCTGTGCGGCAGGTTACGGTCAAATATGGCGAAAGGGTGAAGCCCGGGCTTTATCGTCGGCGCATGTTCCTTTCCGAAAACCGCTACCCGCCCCGCATCAAGCGCGGGGCGGGCTTTTTCGGGATCGTGCTCAACCATCGACGCGGCGGAACACCAGCGAGGCGTTGGTCCCGCCGAAGCCGAACGAATTCGACAGGCTCACCCTGATCTCGCGGCGGCGCGCGTGGTGCGGCACCAGGTCCATCGGCACGTCGACCGAGGGATTGTCGAGGTTGATCGTGGGCGGCGCGATCTGATCGCGCATGGCGAGAATCGAGAAGATCGCTTCCACCGCCCCGGCCGCCCCCAACAGATGGCCGATCGCGGACTTGGTCGACGACATCGCGATGCGGCCGGCGGCGTTGCCGAGGAGCCGCTGCACGGCGTTGAGTTCGATCTCGTCGCCCAACGGCGTCGAGGTGCCGTGGGCATTGATGTAGTCGATTTCGGCCGGCGAAATGCCGGCGCGGCGCACGGCCATCTGCATGCAGCGCAATGCGCCGTCGCCGTCCGGGGCCGGCGCCGTGATGTGATACGCGTCCCCCGACAATCCGTAGCCGATCACTTCGGCCCACATTTTCGCGCCGCGGCGGCGGGCATGCTCGTACTCCTCCAGCACGACGATGCCGGCCCCCTCGCCGAGGACGAAACCGTCGCGGTCGCGATCGTACGGGCGCGAGGCGCGCGTCGGCTCCTCGTTGAATGCGGTCGACAGCGCGCGGCAGGCGGCAAACCCGGCGATCGATATGCGGTTGACCGGCGATTCCGCGCCGCCGGCGACCATCACGTCGGCATCGCCGAGCGCAATCAGCCGTGCCGCGTCGCCGATCGCGTGCGCGCCGGTCGAACAGGCGGTGGTGACCGCGTGGTTGGGTCCCTTGAGATTGAAGGCGATCGACACGTAGCCGGCCGCCAGGTTGATGATGCGGCCGGTGATGAAGAAGGGCGATACGCGCCGCGGCCCCTTCTCCTTGAGCACGATGGCGGTCTCGGCAATACCCTCGACGCCGCCGATGCCGGAGCCGATCATCACCCCGGTCTCGATCTGGTCGGCATAGTTCGCCGGCTTCCAGTCGGCATGATCGAGCGCCTGGCGGGCGGCGCACAGCGCGTAGGCGATGAACTTGTCGACCTTGCGCTGCTCCTTGGGCTCCATCCACTGATCGGGATTGTAGGTGCCGTCGGTGCCGTCGCCGCGCGGGATCGAGCAGGCGATCCTCGCCGGCAAATCGGAGACGTCGAAAGCCTCGATCTTGCGCGCGCCGCTTTCGCCGGCGATGAGGCGCTGCCAAGTCGGCTCGACGCCGCAAGCGAGCGGCGTCACCATGCCCATCCCCGTAACGACGACGCGCCTCATGCGAGGCTCCCTCCGCCCGGGCTCGCGTGGGCTCGGCACCCGTAGCGTCGCCGAAGTCGGAAGCCTCGGACTTCAGCGGCAAGCCGCCGCGGCTCGATCCGGCACACCATGGCGCGATCGGCACGGCCCGGCAATCGGGCGCGGCGCCGGCGCGAAGCCGCACCAGTCGCACCGCGCCGCAGCTCGCCTCCTCGCGCGCGCCCGCCGCGGGTCACGGCAAACCCGCCGGACGGGTTGCGGTCCGCGGGTTTCAGCTTTTGGCGTTTTTTTCGAGGAATTTGACGGCGTCGCCCACCGTCAGAATGGTCTCGGCGGCATCGTCGGGAATCTCGCAGCCGAACTCCTCCTCGAAGGCCATCACGAGTTCCACCGTGTCCAGGCTGTCCGCACCAAGATCGTCGATGAAGCTGGCGTTCTCCGTCACCTTCTCGGCTTCCACGCCCAAATGGTCCACGACGATCTTTTTGACCCGCTCGGCAATGTCGCTCATTTCTTTCAACCTCGTGCCTTTTGGGATTGGCTCGGTGGCGGTGCGGCCCCGAGCCGTTGCGACGTGGTCTCGTCGCGACGGGCGATGGCGGGCCGGGGACCGGTTATCACACTTCCTTTGCATTGGCCAGCACGGACGCGGCGTCGAACGTGCAGCCGAAATTGCCCGCCAATCCATCAGATCATCGCCATCCCGCCGTTGACGTGAAGCGTGTGACCGGTGACGTAGGCGGCCTCGGTCGAGGCGAGAAAAACCGCCGCGGCGCCAATCTCGGCGCCGGTGCCGAGGCGCCGTGCCGGCACCGCGGCGAGGATCGCCTCGCGCTGCTTTTCGCTCAGCGCCGCGGTCATGGCGGTGCCGACGAAACCCGGCGCGATGCAGTTGACGGTGACGTTGCGGGCGGCGACCTCGTGGGCCAGCGCCTTGGTCATGCCGATCATGCCCGCCTTGGCGGCCGCGTAGTTGCCCTGTCCGGCGTTGCCGGTGACGCCGACGATCGAGGTGATGCCGATGATGCGCCCGAACCGGCGGCGCATCATGCCGCGCGCGGCCGCGCGCGCCAGCCGGAACCCGGCGGTGAGGTCGACCGCGATCACCTGATCCCAATCCTCGTCCTTGAGCCGCACGAATATGTTGTCGCGGGTGATGCCGGCGTTGTTGACGAGAATATCGAGCTGTCCCATCGCCTGCTCGACGTCGGGCACCAGCTTCTCGACCTCGTCCTTGGCGGCCAGATTGCAGGCGAACACGTGCACCCGGCTGCCCAGCTCAGCCGCAAGCGCATCGAGCGCCTCGCGCCGGGTTCCGGAGAGCGCAACCGTCGCGCCCTGCCCGTGCAGCGCGCGGGCGATCGCTCCGCCGATCCCCCCGCTCGCACCGGTCACCAGCGCGGTCCTCCCGGCGAGATCGAACATGCCCGTTCTCCGTTCGTTGCCGGCTCACGCGGCGCGCGCGGCCTTGGCGGCGGCGATGTCGTCGGGCGTTCCCACCGGGACGCCGACGGCGCCGTCGGCGATGCGCTTGACGAGGCCCGAGAGCACCTTGCCGGGGCCGACCTCGTAGAACGTCTTCACCCCGGCGCCCGCCATGAAGGCCACGGATTCGCGCCAACGCACCGTGCCCGTGACCTGGGCGATCAGGCACCGCACGATCTCGCCCGCATCGGCCACCGGCCGCGCCAGCACGTTCGCCACCAGCGGCACGGCCGTCGCGCGCACGTCGGTCCTCGCCAGCGCGCGCGCCATGGCGTCGGCGGCCGGTTGCATCAGGGCGCAATGAAACGGCGCCGAGACCGCGAGCATCATCGCCCGCTTGGCGCCTCGCGCCTTGGCGAGTTCCACCGCGCGCTCGACCGCCGCCTTGTCGCCCGACACCACCACCTGGCCGCCGCCGTTGTCGTTGGCCGCCTGGCACACCTGTCCCTGCGCGGCTTCTGCGGCGACCGCCGCCGCCGCCTCGAACTCCAGGCCGAGCAGCGCCGCCATGGCGCCGACGCCGACCGGGACCGCCTGCTGCATGGCGCGGCCGCGGATGCGCACCAGCCGTGCCGCGTCGGCAAGATCGAGCGAACCCGCCGCCGCCAGCGCCGAATATTCGCCGAGCGAGTGGCCGGCGACGTATGCGGCCTCGCGCTTGAGGATGAAGCCTGCTTCGCTCTCGAGCACGCGTAGCGCCGCAAGCGACACGGCCAACAGCGCCGGCTGCGCGTTTTCGGTGAGAGTCAGCGTCTCGGCCGGACCGTCCCACATGACGGCCGTGAGCTTGTCGGAGAGCGCCGCATCGACCTCGTCGAACACCCGCCGCGCTACCGCGAAATTTGCGGCGAGCGCCCGGCCCATGCCCACGGCCTGGCTCCCCTGGCCAGGGAATACCAACGCGATCGACATGTCCTCCCCCGGAAAGGCCGGGTGGTAAGACACCCCGGTGACGGTGATGTCAAGGACGGCCGGCGACCGCGCCGGTGCGGCCGCAGCGCGGGAAGTAACGTAGCGGCAACCATTTGGTGGCTAGCCTGAAGGCCCGCGTGCGACCGGCTCGCGCGGCGGAGCCGCACCATGGGCCTGGTCGACGAAGTAAGCGATGCGGCGCTGGCACGGGCCCGGCGCGATCCCGCCTTCCGGCAGCAGCTTCTCGCCACGAGCCTCGACCGGCTGCTCGCCGCGCTCTACAAGCGGCAGCACGAGCGCGAGGATTCCGACCCCGCCCTCGCCCGCCAGCTCCGCGAAGGCGCGCAGCTTGCGACGCGGCTCGCCAACATCATCCGCGACCTCGACGAGGAGCGCACGCGCGCATCGCCCGCAGCGGGCTCCTGATGCGACGCGCCGCTACGGCGACGGCCGTGGCGCGACGCCGGTGACCCGCGTCGCCGGAGCGGGAATGAGGCCGGGAGGCCGCGGGGCATCGAGCGCTGCCGACGATGATGGCGCGGGCTCCGCCGCCCTGGGCGCGGCCGGCGGCGGCGGACGCTTGGGCGGAAGCGGCACGGCGGCGATCACGGGCGACGGCGGCGCGGCGGTGCGCGCTGCGACGGGGGCGTCGGCCGCTCGCGTCGCCTGTTCGTCGAACAACACGGCCTCGGCCATGGCGTTCCATGCGTCGTCATCGGCGAGGCCGTTCGCCGCCTTGAAGTTGCGCAACGCGTTGCGCGAGGCCATTCCCCACGACCCGTCGCCGTGACCGGTGTAATACCCGAGTTCGGCCAACCGTCGCTGGATGCGCTGGCCCTCGGCGCGGTTGAGCGGATTCATTCCGGCGGCCGGCGGCGGCGGATAGGCGGTTTCGATCGTTTCCGCCCCGTCATCCGGCTGACCCGAAGCGGCCGCGGTCAGCGCGGAGGTCGAGAACAGTCGCGTCACGGTCTCGGCGTCGAAGGCGTCATTGCCGAGAAGGCCGTTCGCCTCCTTGAACCGGCGCAAGGCGTTGCGCGACTTCATCCCCCAAGTGCCGTCGGCGGGGCTGATCGTGTAGCCGAGGTCGTTGAGGCGTCGCTGCACGCGCACGGCAACGTCGGCGCGCAGCAGCGCGAGCGACGGCGTCCGAAACGACAGGCCGCTGTCGCGGTCGGGCTCATCGGCCGTGGCACGGCCCTGGGTGATGAGAAGCGGCAACCGCTCGACCGCTTCGCGCGCGGGCGCCGCCGCGTTCTCGCCGGCATCGAAGCCGGCGGCGGCCGGAGCCTGTTGGAACGTCGTTGCGATCTTGCGCCGCCACCCGTTCATGAATGCGCGGCCTTCGACTTCGAGCAGCGCACGCCGGGCAGCTGCCTCGCCCTCGACCGCGTCCTTGTCCGCCGATCGATAGCGGTAGCGCGTGCAGCGCGCGTTCCAGTCCTCGACCTGCGCATTGAACACGACGAGATCGGCGCCCTCGGTCACCGGCCCCAGGGCCTCGAGCCTAATCTGCTGGAAGATGCAATAGCGCAGGTTGGCTTGGCTGAACGCGACGCCGGGGCCGGCCGCGGGGCGTTCCTCAGGGGCAGGCGCTGACGCCGCGCGCGCCGGTAAGGCCGCCTCGCCGGGTAATGCCGACGACGCCGGCGTGGGCGAGCCGAGCCGGCCGCAGACCGTCACGACAACCAGGCTCGACGCGACCGCGAGCGCGCCCACGGCGGCCAAAAGCCTGACGTTGGCGCGCGCTGCAATCGGCGCCAGCGGGAAACGCGGGCCAAATCCATGGCGGAGGCGAACGGTCGCGCGCAATCGGACGCGGACTTCGCTCAAATAGGCTGCCGCCACTTCGCGCATCGCGATTGCGCGACGGACGAATTCCAATCCGCTTTGCAAAATCGACGCGCCGGCCTTGAGCCCGGCAGCAACGAGCACCTGCACCTCGGTCTTCCAGCGCGACCAATCGCCCCCGCCTGCGGCGCCAAGGGGCACGCCGGCAATCGCCTGCTCGGCCTGGCGCACGATATCGGCGGCGGTTTCACTATCGGCCGGGGCCTCGCGCGGGTGGCGACCCGCGCGCGCGAACGACGCAAGCCAATCCGCAAGCGGTTCTCCGCCGTCCGGTTCGAGCGTATCGATTTTGCTCGACACGTTGCCCCCTGCCCCGCTTCCGACGCCACCCGCGCGAGCCGCGCGCGACGAAAATCCGCGCGGCGTGCGCGGCGCTTCGACAGCGCCGACGCCCCGCAAGAAAAAGGCCCGCACGGCCAAGGGCGGCGGCGCCCGCTAGCGCCCGCCGTAGCGAAATCGACGGCTTACATACGGCTTACATGAAGAAGGCGAGCAACCCGACGAGCGTGGAGCCGGCGATCAGCGTCCACCAGTCCCCGGTGTCCAATCCGAGGAGACGACGGTCTGCCGCAACGCGCACGCCCATGGGACCCTCTTCTTCTTGTTCGCCGGTTCTTGGCTCCGACGTTCGGTATAGCAGGCCGAGAGTGATTTGGCTGTTGCGGGCGGGCAACAGTTGAGGAAAATCGGCAACAGCCCCACGGCGGCGGA
>DASPVJ010000312.1:0-4626 GCA_035622435.1 Xanthobacteraceae bacterium
GCGGATCCGTCGCTGCGCCCGGGATGTCGTTGCGGAACTCCGGCGCGAACTCGCCGAACACGGTCGAGACGTGCACGCCGACCTTCTCGAACAGCCGCCCGTGCATCGTCGCCATCACGCCGCCCCCTCCCGGCGCCCCGCTGTGGTCGGTGCGGTTCCACGGCGTGCGCACGAACCGGCCGGGAGCAGGTCCGTAAAGTTCCGCCGACGCCTCGTCCTCGAGTCCTTCGAAAGCCGCGCAAATGTCCTCGCGCAGGCGCTCGAACCAAGCCTGGGCGCGCGCCTTGCGGCCGTCCAGCGTCGTGAGATCGGGCAAGAGAGAATCCATCGGATGCGCTTTGTTTGGACGATGAGTTTATCCGGCAAAAGGCGCGCGGCCTAGTCGGCGTGCGGCGGCCACTCGTTCGTCTGCCTTAGCGCCTCGCCCACCGCCATGGCGCAGGCCATGGCGACGTTGAGGGAGCGCAAGCCGGGCCGCATCGGGATGACGAGCCGCGCGTCGGCGGCGGCATGGACCTCTTCCGGCACGCCGGCGGATTCGCGGCCGAACAGCAGGATGTCGTCCGCCACGAAGCGGTGGTCGAGATAGCTTTGCGCGGCACGGGTGGTGAACAGCACGAGCCGCAGCCTCGCCGCTTGTCTCCAGCGCTCGAACGCCGACCACGCCACGTGGCGCACCAGCCGGACGCGATCGAGATAATCCAAGCCGGCGCGGCGGAACGCGCGGTCGCTGGTCGCGAAGCCGGCCGGCTCGACGATGTGCGCCTCGATCCCGAGGCAGGCGGCGAGCCGCAGAATCGTTCCCGTGTTCTGCGCGATGTCCGGCTGATAAAGCGCAATGCGCATCGGCGCTTCCGTTTGCCGCCCGCGCGCCGCGCGCCGGGCCGAATGTCCCGGGATACGAGGCGCTTACGCGGCACGTCATGCGACTCTTGGGCGCCGCGGCGATAGCGGGCTTGCACTCGCTGGGCAAGGGTGCCAATAGAACGCCGCCGGATCGCGCAGCCCGCCGTCATTCCCTCGGTCGGCTGCCGCGGGTCTGACCGCCGCCGCCGGGGCGCCCTCGTGCCGTTCGCAAGGGGCTGTCGGCGGTTTCCAGCGCGGGCGGACGCACCGGCAGCACGGGAAAGGACTTGAGACCGTGACGACGATGTCCTCGGCCGAACCGACACGCCGCGATTTCCTCTACATCATGACCGGGGTGGTGGCGGCGGCGGGCGCGGTGGCCGCGGTAGTCCCGCTGATCGACCAGATGAATCCGGATGCGTCCACCATCGCGGCGGGCGCGCCGATCGAAGTCGACCTCGGTCCGATCGCCGCGGGCCAGGTCATCAAGGTGTTCTGGCGCGGCAAGCCGATCTTCATCGACCATCGCACGCCAAAGGAAATCGAGGAGGCGCGCGCGGTCGACTGGCACACGTTGCCGGACCCGCAGTCCGACCAGGCGCGCGTCAAGCCGGGCAAGGACCAATGGCTGGTGCTGATCGGCATCTGTACCCACCTCGGCTGCATCCCGCTCGCCCATCAGGGCGACTACGACGGCTGGTTCTGTCCGTGCCACGGGTCGCAATACGACTCCTCCGGTCGCATCCGCCGCGGGCCGGCGCCCGCCAACCTGGTGCTGCCGCCCTACGAATTCGTCTCCGACACCAAGATCCGCATCGGCTGACGGGCGATCGACGCATTCCGGGGTGCAAGCATGAGCGGTCATTCGAGCTATCAGCCGCAGAGCCGCGTCATGAAGTGGCTCGAGGCGCGCCTGCCGATCGCCAGCCTCGTCCATTCGTCCTTCGTCGCCTATCCGACGCCGCGCAACCTGAACTACTGGTGGACGTTCGGCGGCATCCTGACCTTCATGCTGGCGGCGCAGATCGTGACCGGCATCGTGCTCGCCATGCATTACACGCCGCACGTCGACTACGCCTTCAAGTCCGTCGAGCACATCATGCGCGACGTGAATTACGGCTGGCTGCTGCGCTACCTGCATTCGAACGGCGCCTCGATGTTCTTCCTGGCTGTCTACGTCCACATGTTCCGCGGACTTTACTACGGCTCCTACAAGGAGCCGCGCGAGGTGCTGTGGATCCTCGGCGTCATCATCTTCCTCTTGATGATCGCCACCGGCTTCATGGGCTACGTGCTGCCGTGGGGGCAGATGAGCTTCTGGGCGGCGACCGTCATCACCAACCTGTTCTCGGCGATCCCGCTGTTCGGGGAATCGATCGTATCCTGGCTGTGGGGCGGCTATTCGGTCGGCAACCCGACGCTCAATCGGTTCTATGCGCTGCACTATCTGCTGCCGTTCGTGATCGCCGGCGTCGTCGTGCTGCACGTGTGGGCGCTGCACGTCGCCGGCCAGAACAATCCCGCCGGGATCGAAGCCAAATCGAGCCAGGACACGGTCGCCTTCACGCCCTACGCGACCGTCAAGGACGTGTTCGTCCTGTCGTGCTTCCTCCTCCTCTACGGCTGGGTCGTCTTCTACGTTCCGAACTACATGGGCCATCCGGACAACTACATCCCGGCCAACCCGACGGTCACGCCGACCCACATCGTGCCCGAATGGTACTACCTGCCGTTCTACGCCATCCTGCGCGCGATCCCCTCGAAGCTCGGCGGCGTGACGATGCTGCTGGCCGCGATCGTCATTCTCGCGTTCGTGCCGTGGCTCGACACGTCGAAGGTGCGCTCGGCGAGCTACCGGCCGCTCTACCGGCAATTCTTCTGGATTTTTGCGATCGTCTGCGTCGGACTCGGCTGGCTCGGGTCGAAGCCCGCGGAGGGCGGCTATGTGATCGCGGCGCGGGTGCTGACCGCCTGGTACTTCATCCACTTCCTGATCATCCTGCCGCTGCTCGGATTGTTCGAGACCCCCAAGGCGCTGCCGTCCTCGATCAGCGCGACGGTGCTGGGCGGCGGCGCCTCGGGCGCGGCATCGCGGCCGGTGCCGGCGCGCGACAAGGCGTGAGCGGGGGCGGGCCATGACGTTTGCTCGACACGTTTTCGCCCTTGCGCTCGTCGGGCTGGGGACGGGGCTCGCCGGCCTGGCGCCCGCGGCGGCCGAGGACGAAGCGCCGCCGCGTCTCAAATGGTCGTTCGCAGGTCCGTTCGGCCTCTACGACGAGGCGCAGCTGCAGCGCGGCTTCAAGGTTTATCACGACGTCTGCCAGAACTGCCACGGCATCAACATGCTGGCGTTCCGCAACCTGGCGCAGCCGGGCGGCCCGGGGTTCTCGGTCGCCCAGGCGACGGCGATCGCCGCCGAGTATCAGGTGACCGACGGCCCCAACGACCAGGGCGACATGTTCCAGCGCGCCGGCCGGCCGGCCGACTATGTCCCGCCGCCGTTCCCCAACGAGCAGGCGGCGCGCGCGCGCTACAACGCCGTCCCGCCGGATTTCTCGGTCCTCGCCAAGGCGCGCGGCTACGAACGCGGCTTCCCGTGGTTCATCTTCGACTTCTTCAGCCAGTATCAGGAGCAGGGCGTCGACTACGTCGCCGCCTACGTGAACGGTTACGAGGACGCTCCGGCGGGCTTCAACCTTCCGGCCGGCGCCTATTACAACAAATACTTCCCCGGCCATGCCACGGCGATGCCCAAGCCGATGGTCGACGGCCAGGTCGACTATACCGACGGCACCCCCGCCAAGGCCGAGCAATACGCCAAGGACGTGACCGCCTTCCTGATGTGGGTCGCGGAGCCGCACCTGGAGGCGCGCAAGCGCATCGGCTTCCAGGCGATGATCTTCCTCCTCGTGCTGGCCGGCCTGCTCTACTTCACCAAGAAGAAGGTGTGGTCGCAGGTGGAAGGCCACGGGTGAACGGCCGCGAAGGACGCCTTGAATCCGCTTGACGCGGGGCCCCGATCCGGGGCCCTTCGTTTGTTCGCCGGGGGCAATTGCGAGGGGACCTGACGATGGCCAGGGCGGTGCTCGGCGTGATCGGAGGCTCGGGCATCTACGACCTGCCCGGCCTCGACAACGTGCGCGAGGAGCGTATCGAGAGCCCGTGGGGCGAGCCGTCGGCGGCGTTGCGCATCGGCGACGTCGCCGGCCTGCCGGTCGTGTTCCTGTCCCGCCACGACCGCGGCCATCGCCTGTCGCCCACCGACATCAACTACCGCGCCAACATCGACGTGCTCAAGCGCGCCGGCGTCACCGATCTGGTGTCGCTCTCCGCCTGCGGTTCGTTCAAGGAGGAACTGACGCCCGGAACCTTCGTGCTGGTCGACCAGTTCGTCGACCGCACCCATCGGCGCGAAAGCTCGTTCTTCGGCACGGGCTGCGTCGCCCACGTGTCGATGGCGCATCCGGTGGCGCCGCGGCTGCGCCTGCATCTCGCCGAAGCCGCCGAGGCGGAGGGCATCGCCGTCGTGCGCGGCGGCACCTACGTGTGCATCGAAGGGCCGCAGTTCTCCTCGCTTGCCGAGAGCCTCACCTACAAGAACCTCGGCTATTCGGTGATCGGCATGACCAACATGCCGGAAGCGAAGCTCGCGCGCGAAGCGGAGCTCTGCTACGCCACCGTCGCCATGGTGACCGATTACGATTGCTGGCACCCGGATCACGACGCCGTCACCGTCCAGGACATCATCAGGGTGCTCAACGCCAACGCCGAGAAGGCCCG
>DASPVJ010000313.1:0-2729 GCA_035622435.1 Xanthobacteraceae bacterium
AATGAACACGCCGGCGACGGCGCGGCGGCGGATCAGTGCGCGGATTTCGTCGAGATCGTCGTATCCGACGATCAGGTGCCGTCCGAGCTTTTCGAGTTCCTCCGCATCGGCATCGAGAACCTGCTGGCGGATCACGCGGAACTGCGCTTCCAACGCCACGGTGGAGATCAGCGCCAGCGCGGCCAGCATCAGCGCGACCGCATTGAGCAGGCGCAGCGCCGCCGGCTGCGCGCGCGAGCGCCGCAATGCCGCGATTGCGATGACGACCAGCGCGACCGGCACGACGATCAGGGCGGCGAGCGCCGATGGACGGATGCCGGCGAGAAACGGCGAGCGCCAGTCGAGCGCGAACGGCAGCAGCGCCGCCGCAACCGCCAACCTGAGAAGGGCCGCTATGATGCGCGTTCGCATGAATGGCGAATAGTCAGGGGCGAATAGCGAATAGTGCGAATGGGACTGCTATTCGCTACTCGCCATTCGCCATTCGCTCGTCGGAACGGTCGTACTCCAACAAGAATTCACACCGTGAGCACGATCTTGCCGATATGCGTGCTCGTCTCCATCAGGGCATGGGCGGCGGCGGCTTCGACGAGCGGAAAGGTGCGGTCGATGACCGGCCTGACCTTGCCGGCGGCGATCAGCGGCCAGACCTTCGCTTCGAGCGCCCGGGCGATCGAAGCCTTGTCGGCGACCGTGCGCGCCCGCAGGGTCGAGCCCGTGTGGGTGAGGCGCTTGAGCATGAGGCGGCGGAAGTCGACGGTGGCGCGCGGGCTGCCCTGGAAGGCGATCTGGACGATGCGGCCCTCGACCGCCGCGGCCTCGTAATTGCGCTCGATGTAGTCGCCGCCCACCATGTCGAGGATCAGCTCGGCGCCCTTGCCGCCGGTCGCCGCCTTGGTGGCGGCGACGAAATCCTCGCTGCGGTAGTTCACGGCGACGTCGGCGCCGAGCTTGCGGCAGGCGTCGCATTTTTCCGGCGAGCCGGCGGTGGTGACCACGCGGGCGCCGAACGCCTTGGCGAGCTGGATCGCGGTGGTGCCGATGCCCGAGCTGCCGCCGTGAACGAGCAGCGTCTCCCCGCTTTTAAGGCCGCCGCGTACGAACGCGTTGTGCCAGACGGTGAAGAAGGTCTCGGGAATCGCCGCCGCCTCGGTGAGCGACAGCGCCGCCGGCGCCGGCAGGGCGTTGGTCTCGTGCACCGGGCAATATTGGGCGTAGCCGCCGCCGGCGACCAGCGCCGTGACCTTGTCGCCTAAGGCCCAGCGGGTTGCGCCGGGGCCGAGCGCCACCACCTCGCCGGCGATTTCGAGGCCGGGAATGTCGGAGGCGCCCGGCGGCGGCGGATAGCTGCCCTGGCGCTGCATCACGTCGGGCCGGTTGACGCCGGCGGCCACGACCTTGACCAGGACCTCGCCGTTGCCGGGTGCCGGCATCGGCCGCTGCTCCGGCACCAGAACCTCGGGGCCGCCGGGCGCGCGAATGGCGATCGCCGTCATGCGGGAGGGCAAGGGGGCCATGGGGCGTCCTGCGCGGTCATCGAACGGGCGCGGCGGTATAGACGGCCGCTGCGCATGTGACAACCGGCGATCGGGCGGGTATTTTTCGCGCTTGCGGACGGCGCATCCGGAGGCGCGAGCATGGACGAAGACCTGCCGCCCAAGAAGAAAACGGCGCACGAGATCGGCCAGGATCTGAGCCTGCTGTCGATCGCCGAGCTTGCCGAGCGCGTCGCGCTGCTCAAGGAGGAAATCGCGCGGCTCGAGGCGGCGATGGCGAGCAAGAGCGCAACGCGCACCGCCGCCGACCAGTTCTTCAAGCGCTGACCGGGCGGGCGGATGCCGGTGCGGCTCGTCCGGCAAAATTTCCGCCCGCTTAACGGCTTGTTAAGCTTTCTCCATCATTACTCCAACCGTCCAGCTTCTGGACGTCGAGTGGCTCCTGTCCACTCTGTTTGACGCCTCCCTGTTATCACCTTAGAGCCGCCGGCAACGGCGGCTCCTTTTTTAACCGCGCGGCGGTCTAATGGACCCCGGCGGCCGGGGTGTTCCATTTAGGGACGGGGCGCTGGCGCGGGCCTTGCAGCGGCCTCGATCGCCCAAATGCCGCAATTCCGTCCTGGACAGGCCGGCCGGCGACGGGCAGCATGGTTTCGTGTGGCGTGTGTGAGGGGCAGTCATGTCCGACAAGTTGGCGCACGATGTCGCTCCGGTGTCGTTCGGGGCGAAGCTCGCCGGCTCGCAATCCTTCGCCGTCCTGTTCCGCGAGGGCATGGCGCTAGTCGAGGAAACCGCCGCCTACCTCGACGGGGCGGGCCGCAAGGAATCCAAAAGCCTGGAGCGCAACGCGGCGCTCGCCTACGCGACCGAGAGCATGCGGCTGACCACCCGGCTGATGCAGCTCGCCTCCTGGCTCTTGCTGCATCGCGCCGTCAACGAAGGCGAAATGTCGCTCATCCAGGCGAGCCAGGAAAAGACCAAGGTCAAGCTTTCCGCCGCCGAGCCGCCGGACCAGGAGATGGCGCGCCTGCTGCCGCAGAAGCTGCGCGACCTGATCGCCCGCTCGCTCAAGCTCTCCGAACGGGTGCGCCGGCTCGACGCCACCATCCATTCGACCGCGCTGGCGAAATCGCCGGTCAACGCGGTCGAGCGGCAGGTCGGCCTGCTCAGGGCCGCGTTCGAACGCGACGGGCGTTAGAGCATGATGCCGAAAAGTGGGTACCGGTTTTCGGA
>DASPVJ010000314.1:0-16310 GCA_035622435.1 Xanthobacteraceae bacterium
CTCTCCTTCGATCGAGCTTAGGAGCATTTTCCGGAAAAGTGGGTACCGGTTTTCCGCAGAAAATGCGACCACGTAAAGATTCTACAGCGCTTTCCGATTCAACCCAATCGGAAAGCGCTCGTCGATTCCCCTGGCGCCGGAGCGACGAGGCCATCCCGGCACCCGATCAAAAAATAGCGCCGAGTGCTCGCCGAGTCGATATTTGTCCGCGTCCGCCCGCCTACCGCGACCGGCAGGCACGGGCGGCATCGTCCACGCGGCGCTCGAGGTCGGAGCGCGACGGCCCGTTCGGATAGTCGCGGATGTAGGGTGTGAGGCACTTCCCCTGAATATCGCACCCCTGGAGCACGAACGTCGCCGTCGGCTGCGCGATGCAGTCGCGCGCCCGTCCCGCCGCCGTCAGCTCGGCGCAGGCCACGACAGCGTCATGGCCGCGCACCTCGAGATCGATGCGCGCCTGACCGTTCGGGTAGGCGGCCCGGTAGGGCGCGATGCACGCCGACTGGACGTCGCAATCCTGCCTTGCCGCGTGCTTGGCGTCGGCACAGGCCAGCGCCTTCTTCGCTTCCTGGCCCTCGGCTCCGGGTTGGACGGTTATCGTCGGGCCGGGTGGCGATTTCTGGGCGTCTCTGCAGGCTCTCTCCCCCCTGGCGAGGACGCCTTGTGCCTCGGGGCGTGCGCGCGCGTCCGCCGTCGCGAAGCAGTTCGGCACGTCGCACGGCGCCGACACGAGCTTCTGCTCGGCACAGGCGAGATTGCGCGCCGGTTCGTCGATCAACGGACATGAGACGCCGAACAGCTGGCAGCGCATGAGCCAGGCCGTCACGCCGATGATGACCAGGGCCGCCAGGCCCGCCGACAGCCACGGCGGGGTGCCCCCCGGCGGGCGCGGCGGCGGCGGCGGGGCGACGGGCCGCGCCGGCCTGGGCGGCGGCGGGCGCGGCGCCACCTGCACCGGCTCGGGGGGAGGCGCCGGCGGCGGCGGCGGAACCGGAGGCGCCGCAGCGACCGGGCGCTGCGGTTCCTGCTGCGTCGGGCCGGGCCCCCGGTAGATGGTGTGGGTCGAGCGCGCCGACATTTCCGGCACGGCGTTCTCCCACTCCGCCTCCTCGCGCAGGCTCTTGTCCTCGGTCGCGATCTCGACCCGGTCGAACTCCATCATGTAGTTGACGATTTCCGGACCGACGCGGTAGCGGGTGCTGGTCGCGTCGCCGTCGATGCGCTGGGCGGCGAAATAATGGGGCAGCCTCTGCCATTTGCCGTCGGGGCCGAGGTAGGCGCCCTGCTGCAGGCGGGAACGCACGGAGATGGACAGGCTTTGCGCCTCGAGAGCCTTGTCGAACTTGAGGACGGCGTAACCGAGACGCTCGTCGTCCAGGACCCGCAGGCTCATTGCCCCCGCCTCCACGCCGTGACGAACAAAGACATGAGTTGCAACGCGTCGATTGGCTTTATTGTTGGAGCATGATGTTTTTCCGAAACCCGGTACCCACCCCGGATCGCGACCCGGATCGCGTCCGGGGCAGGCTTTTTCGGCATCATGCTCTAGCTCGCGCCGGCTGAGGGATCGGCCGCCGGCCTCGTCGGTACAAAAAATCGTGCCGGGGGATTTCTGTCAATCTTTTCAACGGGTCAGGTTGCCAAAATCCGCGCGGCCGCACGCTCACAATGAGCCCTAAATCGGCGACTTTGGCAACCGTTTCCGAGCCGGCGCCGCCTCATCTCACCCCGTAGCGCGCGAATTCCATTGCGACGTCGGGGCGGATCGCCGTTGCCGCCGCCATGTCGGCCGCGCCCCCGGCGGCGTCGCCCTTCTTGCGCTTCGCCAAGCCGCGGCCGTAGAGCGACCTCGCCTCCTGCGGGCTGAGCTTGAGCACGGCGTCGTAATCGGCGATCGCCTGGTCGAATTGCGCCAGCTTGAGATAGACGAGCCCGCGGCTGTCGAGGATGTCGGCGTCGTTCGGCTTGAGGCGGACCGCCTCGTTGCAATCGGCGAGCGCCGCCTGCAGCCGATCGAGAATGGCGCGGTCCCAGCACCGGTAGTTCCACCAGCTGGCGACGCGCGGCTGCAGGCCGATCAGCTGGTCGTAGCCCTGGATCGCCTGGTCGTACATGTCCTTGTTCACGTAGGCGATGGAGCGGCCGTTGATGGCGCCGGTGTAGTTCGGGTTGATCCGCAGCGCTTCGTTGTAGTCGGTGATGGCGCGGTCGTTCTCGCCCTTGAGGCGGTAGATGTCGCCGCGGTCGGTGTAGGCCATGGTGTACTTCGGATCGATGCGGATGGCCTCGGTGTAGTCGGCGATGGCGCGGTCGTACTCCCTCTTGGCGCGGTAGGCGTCGCCCCGGTTGTCGTAGGCAAGCGCGTAGCGGGGATCGAGCCGGATCGCTTCGGTGTAATCGGCGAGGGCGCGGTCGTAGTTCTCCTTGCGGGAATAGGCGTAGCCGCGGTTGTTGTAGGCGGTGGAGAATTTGGGGTTGATCCTGATCGCCTGGTCGTAGTCGGCAAGCGCGCGGTCGTAATCGTCCTTGTCGCCGTGGATGTTGCCGCGGCCGTTATAGGCAAAGGCGTTGTTGGGATCGATCCGCAGCGCCTCGTTGTAGTCGGCGAGCGCGGTGTCGATGTCGCCCTTGGAGCGGTAGGCGTTGCCGCGCCCCACGTGCGGCCAGGCGTAGGTGGCGTCGAGGCGAATCGCCTGGCTGTAGTCGGCGATGGCGCGGTCGTAGTCGCGCTTGTCGTTGTAGGCGTTGCCGCGGCCGTTATAGGCATAGGCGAAGCGGGGGTTGAGCCGGATCGCCGAGTCGTAGTCGACGATGGCGCGGTCGTAGTCGCCCTTGTCCGCGTACGCGTAGCCGCGGTTGGAGTACGGCATGGCGTAGTTGGGATCGATCCGGATCGACTGGGTGAAGTCGGCGATGGCGCGGTCGTAGTCGCTCCTGTCGCTGTAGACGTTGCCGCGGCCGTTATAGGGATACGCGTTGTTGGGATCGAGCCGGATCGCCTGGTTGTAGTCGGCGAGCGCGGTGTCGAGGTCGCCCTTCGTGCGGAACGCGTTGCCGCGGTTGTTGAAGGCGACGGAGAGGTTCTTCTCGTTCTCGTTGCCGGACTGGATGACCGTGGTGCAGCCGCTGATCTGCAGGTCGGCCGGGGCGTTGTCCTTGTTCTCGCACCAGGTCCACGCCTGCGACGTCTGCGCCTGCGCCGTACCGGCGACCATGCCGCACCACCCGGCGACCGCCGCGCCGACCAGGCGCGCTGCAATTCCTAGCGTTCGTCTCCCCATGCGGGCCTCATCGCATCAAGTCCACCGGTGCCGGCTGAGGGACTCGAACCCCCGACCCCCTGATTACAAATCAGGTGCTCTACCAGCTGAGCTAAGCCGGCTCGGTCGAATCCTTATCACGAGTGGCTGCGCGCGGGCCACATCGTCGCGGCCCACCCTACGATTTCAGCGGCAGGTCGAGCCGCGACGGCATGGCGCCGCCGTGGTGCAAGGTCAGCGTCGGCGGGCGGCCGTGCGGAACCTGGGCGAAATGGTCGGCGTCGGCGCCGGCGATGGCCAAGCGGATGCGGCTGCCCTTGCGCAGGCGCCATGACACCGGCAGCAGCGCGATGCGCAGGTGCGCCGGCTCGCCCGGCACCAACGGGCTTGCGTCCTGGCGGCGGAAGCTGTGGGTCGGCCAGGCCGTGCGGTGCGCCGGCGTGTCCGCCGCATCCTTGCGGTGGAGCGCGCGCAGCACCCCTTCGGTGACGTAGCGCTCGCGGCCGTCCGCTTCGACCTCGGTGAGATAAAGGTGGATCGCGGCGTCGGCTTCGCTCGCCGAAAGCCACAGCTCGGCGGTGACGTGGCCGGTCAGTTCGGCATCCGCTGCGAGCGGCGCCGAGGTGTGGCGCAAGAGCGATCCGTCGCGCCCCTGCCAGTCGTCGTAATAGTCGCGGGCGTCGATGGCGGCGATCCGCTCATAGCGCGTATGGGTGCCGGTGCCGAAGCCGAAATCGACTTTGGCGGCGTCGCTGCCCGGTGCGGCGCCGTCGGCGCTGAGCGCGTTGTTAGCGGCCAAAAAGAACTGCCTCGCCGCGCCGGCGATCGGCGGCCAACAGTCGGCCGCGTGCCAGGCTTCCTCACCTATGGTGAAGTAATGCACCGGCGCTTCGGCGGCGAGCCCGGTGTCGAAGCCGGCGAGGTATTGGTCGAAAAAGCGCAGCACCTCGGCGAGCAGGGGGAATTCGGGCTCGACGGCCGCGCGCCAGGGCGACACGTTCGCCCGCGCGCCGTGGTCCCAGGGGCCGAGCAGCAGATGGCGGCGCGGGCTGGGCAAGGTGAGGTGGCGCGCAATCGCGCCGTTGGCATAGCCGGCGCCATCCATCCAGCCGGAAACCGAATAGACCGCGACGTCCGGGCGCATGCCGTGAGCGTAATGGTACGGGCTGAACGAAGCGGAGGAGAACTCTTGGTCGTACGGCAGCGGCTCTTCCTTGAAGCGGAACTCGGCGATGAAATCCGGCATGTGGAAATTGCCGCGATGCTCGGCGATCGCCGCCCGGCACAGGCTGCCGTCCTCATCCTCGTCGACCGGGTGGGGGCCGGCAAGCGCCGGATCGGCGTAATAGGCGAAGGTGCGCAGCAGGTCGCGCCGGTCGTGGTCGAGCGCACGCATCAGCCGGTCGTAGGTCGCGGCAAGCCCGGTGAGCAGGATGCCGCCGGGATAATAATGGTCCGCATAGGTGTCCCACACGGAGAACAAGGGCGCGATCGCCTTGACGGCCGGATGGCCGGTGCTCGCCAGGAAATCGGCGGCCGCGCCCAAATAGGAAATGCCGGTCGCGCCGATGCGGCCGTCCGACCACGGCTGCGCCACGATCCAGTCGGCGATGGTGCGGAAGTCCTCGCGCTCCTTGGGCGAGCGGAAGCTGTCGCGGGCGCCGAAGCTCGCGCCGGTGCCGCGCACGTCGGCGACCACGAGCGCGTAGCCGCGCGGCACGAACATGTCGCGGTATTTGAAGACGTTCGGGCTCGGTTCCGTGCCCACGGTACCGGGTTTGAGCGCGAACCGCCGGTAGTATGGCGTGAACACGCAGATGGTGGGCCGGCGCGCCGCCGCCGCCCCGGCCGGCAAGTAGACATCGACCGCCAGCCGGCATCCGTCGGCCATGACGAGGTAGCGCGAGCGCGGTTGCGCCGGCACCGCGAACTCGGCCGGCCGCCGCGCGAGGTACGCCGAGGGCGGCACCCGCCAGGCACAGCCCCGGTCGTCGCGGTCGGACATCGGGCGAGCGATTATTCGGTTTCCAAATCTTCCAATTTAATCCCACGTCCTGCACGCAGGCTGCGGCGCGCCTGCTCGATTCGACGCAGGAACCGCGGATCGTTCTCGAGACGGTAATCGAATCGATCCTCTTCTGATTCAAGCTTTGTCCGAGCCATGGTTCGGTCCCCGATTTCCTGTATCCCTTATAACTCGCCGTACGAATCCGTCACCTGGAAGCCGTGGGCGAACGGGTCGCGGTCGTCGATGACGATGGTGTTGAGCCCGGTGACCCTCGCCCAGCCTTCGATCGAGGGGATGATGGCGTCGGCGTTGCCGATCTTGGTGCGGCCCTCGATGCGGCCGACGAAGGTCGAGCCGATGATGCTCTCGTGCACGAATTCCTCGCCCTCCGCGAGGCGGCCGGTGGCGGCAAGCTGCGCCATGCGGGCGGAGGTGCCGGTGCCGCAGGGCGAGCGGTCGATCGCCTTCGCTCCGTAGAACACCGCGTTGCGCGCGCTCCCGTTCGCCGTGCGCGCCTTGCCGGTCCACAGCACGTGGGTCATGCGGTCGATCGCCGGGTTCTCCGGGTGCGCGATCTTGTGGCGCGCGTTGAAGGCCGCGCGCAGCCGCGGGCTCCATCGCACGAGGTCGGACGGCTGAACGTCGGACACGTCGGAGAACAGCGCCTGCGGTTCGACGATCGCATAGAAATTGCCGCCGTAGGCCACGTCGACCCGCAACGTGCCGAGCCCCTCCACGTCGACCGGGTAGTCGCGCCCGTGCAGGTAGGACGGCACGTTGATGATGCGCACGCGCTCCACGTAGGCCCCGTCGCGGGCGAAGCGCGCTTCCACCAGGCCGGCCGGCGTGTCGAGGCGCAGCACGCCGGGTTCGCGCGGGGCAACGAGCCCGTGTTCGAGCGCGATGGTGACGGTGCCGATGGTGCCGTGCCCGCACATGGGCAGGCACCCGGTCGTCTCGATGAACAGGATGCCGAGGTCGCAGTCGGCCCGGGTCGGCGGATAGAGGATCGCGCCCGACATGAGGTCGTGGCCGCGCGGCTCGAACATCAGGCCGGTGCGGATCCAGTCGTATTCGGCGACGAAGTGCTGGCGCCGCTCGAACATGGTGGCGCCGGCGAGCGTCGGAACGCTGCCGCCGGCGACCACCCGCACCGGATTGCCGCAGGTGTGGCCGTCGATGCAGAAGAAGGTGTGCCGTGCCATCGGAGCATTTTCCGGAAAATTGGGTACCGGTTTTCCGCAGAAAATGCGACCAAATCAACGAGTCTCAGGCGGCGGCGAGCATCGGCCGGGTGGCCAGCGCGGCGCGCATCAGCCGCTCGACCTCCGCCTTCTCGGCGCCTTCGAGCGGCAGCCGCGGCGGCCGGGTGACGAAACTGCCGCGGCCGGCGATGTACTCGCACAGCTTGATGCACTGCACGAGGTCGGCGCGCGCATCGAGGTGCAGGAGCGGCATGAACCATTGGTAGAGCGGCATCGCCTCGTCGAGGCGGCCCGCCCGCGCCAGGCGGAACAGGCGCTCGGCTTCGTGCGGGAACACGTTGGAGAGGCCGGACACCCAGCCGACCGCGCCCATGAGCACGCTTTCCACCACCACGTCGTCGAGGCCGCAGAACGGCACGAACCGGTCGCCGGTCATGGCGCGCAGGTCGACGAACCGGCGGGTGTCGCCGGAGGATTCCTTGAAGCACACGACGGTGTCGCAGTCGGCAAGCTGCGCCAGCATCGCCGGCGTCACGTCGGTCTTGTAGATCGGCGGGTTGTTGTAGATCATGATCGGCAGGTCGGTCGCGCGGGCGACGCCGCGAAAGTGCGCGAGCGTCTCGGCGGGCTTGGCCGAATACACCATGGCGGGCAGCACCATCAGGCCGTCGACGCCGACGCGGGCCGCCTCGCGCGCGAAGTCGGCCGCGAACGCGGTGGTGTATTCGGCGACCCCGGCGACGACCGGCACGCGCCCCTTGGCCGCGTCCTTGGCCGCCTCCAGGACGGCGATCTTCTCGTTGCGCGCCAGCGAGCAGTTCTCCCCGACCGTGCCGCACGCGATCAGGCCCGCTGCGCCGTCGCGCACGAGCGCCTCCATCACCCGCCGCGTCGCCTCGATGTCGAGGGAATAGTCGTCGCGGAACTGGGTCGTGACCGCGGGAAATACGCCTTCCCAGCCGATGCGCGCGGCCATGTCGTTTCTCCTCCGGTTGAGGGCGCTCTCACGTCTTTGTAAATTGCCGCAAATCAGAGCGTCAAGCGCGAGGAGGTTTGCATGGTTCGACCCGTGGTCTCACGCCGGCACGTGCTCACGGGCGCGGCCGCGGCAGCCGCCGGCATGGTCGCGCCGGCGCTGGGGCGCGCGCAAGGCGCGCCGCTCGTGCTCGGCGTGCTCACGCCGCTCACCGGTGCCGGCGGGTTCGACGGCCCGCGCATGCTCAAGGCCATGCAGGCGGTGGCCGCGGAGGTCAACGGCGCCGGCGGCGTGCTCGACCGGCAGATCGCGCTCGTGGTCGAGGACGACCAGACCAATCCGGAAGCCGCGGTGCGCGCGGCGCGCAAGCTCATCGACGTGTCGAAGGTGCCGGTGATCATGGGCACCTGGGCGTCGGCGGTCACCTCGGCGGTGGCGCCGGTGTGCTGGGAGAGCAAGACGTTCCTCACCACCGTCTCGGGCGCGGACTCGATCACGCTGCTGCCGCACCATGGCTATCTCATCCGCACCCAGCCCAACAATCATTTGCAGGCGCAAAAGCACGCCGAGTTCATCGCCTCGCTCGGCGCCAAGCGCGTGTTCTGCCTGTCGATCCAGGCGCCGTTCGCGCTGCCGACCCAGGAACGTTTGGGCGAGGTGTTGCCGCAACACGGCTCGGCGCTGATCGGCGCCCTCATCTACGAGAAGGACAAGACCACCTATCGCTCGGAAATCGACCAGGCGCTGCGCGACAAGCCCGACTTCCTCTATCTCAACGGCTATGCGCCGGACGTGACCGTGCTGCTGCGCGACCTCTATCGCGCCGGGTTCGACGGCGGGCGGCTGACCCAGTCGTACGCGGCGACCGCGAAGGTGATCGAGGCGCTGCCGGCCGAGGTCACCGAAGGCCTCTACACGGTGCAGCCGTCCGCCGACGTCGATTCGCCCGCCTACGCGCTCACCGCCAAGCGGTTGGGGATCGCCGACCCGGATTCCTACGAAACCCAGGCGACCGACTGGATCAGCCTCGTGTGCCTCACCATCGCCAAGGCGAAGGAGGCGACCGGCACGGCGCTGCGCGACAACGTGCGCAAGATCTCTCAGGGGCCGGGCATGAAGGTGTACGCGGCGGTCGACGGCCTCAAGGCGCTGGCGGCGGGCAACGAGATCAACTACGAGGGCGCCAGCGGCCCATGCGACTTCACCGACATCGGCGACATCGTCGACTGCAAGTTCCGCTACCAGCAGATCGCCGGCGGCAAGTCGAAGTTCTTGAAGATCGCATGAACGGCGGCGCGCGCTGATGTTCCCAATCCGGCATCTGCTCAACTTTGCGGCGGGCGCCGCGTGCCTCAGTGTCGTGCCGATCGGCGACACGCACGCCAACGACACGCTCGCGGTCATGGGCGCGGGCGGTCTGCAATTCGAACGGACCGACGAGCTGCGCATGGTGCGGGAGGATCTCTTCCTCAGCCCCGGGGAAGTCCGGGTCGCCTACGTGTTCCGTAACCTGACGGACCACGAGGTGCGCGCGACCGCGGTTTTCCCGATGCCTGACATCGACGTCGGGCTCATGAGCGAGACGCCGCACGAATTCCACCGGTCGGCGCACGACGGCGACATCTTCGACTTTCACGCCGAAGTGGACGGGACTGCGATCGCGCCGACCTTCGAAGCGCGCGCCTTTCATGGTGCGGACGACGTTACCGCGCTCCTGATCGAGCACCATGTTCCGCTGGTGAATACGCAACTCGACTATCCCAGCGCCGACGCGATACGGGCGCTGACCGCGGCGGGTCTGATCGCCGCCGCCGACGACCTGCATCATCCGCGGTGGATCGTGAAGCCGGCGTACCATTGGGTACAGGTGTTCCCCGGTCGGCGCGACATCCGCGTGGCTCACCGCTATAAGCCTGTGCTCGGAGGCGGCCGCTGGGGCGGCAAGATGGACGCACACCCGCGCGACGAGTTGAGTGGGTCCTATTGCCCTGACGAAGCCTTCACGACGGCTTTCAACAAGCTGCCATCGGACGATCTACAGGTTCGCTGGCTGGAATACCGGCTCCTCAATGGCGCCGATTGGGCCGGGCCCATCGGCCATTTTCGCCTCGAACTCGACAAAGCCAACGCGAACCTCGTGTCGCTCTGCCCGATCCCCGGTCTGAACCTTACCAAACGAGGGCGTACCTTTGTAGCGGAAGCAAATGAATACACGCCGACAAAGGACATACGAGTATTGTTCGTTTATTCATTGTGTTCCAATCAGAGCCGCGACTGAGGATCGGCCGCAGCGGCTCAACGGTCGCCGGAAACTTCCGCCGCTGCGGACCGGGCTCCGCTGTCTGCGGCCGCCTCGGTATCGGTCCCCGCGCTTCGCGCCGGTCGAACAACGGTCACGGTGCACGGCGCCTCGGCCGCCACGCGGGCCGACACGCTGCCGAGCAATTTGCGCATGAACGAGTTTTGCCGCGCGCCGATCACGATGTGATCGACGTGGTTGGCTTGCGCGAATTCGAGGATCGCGTGGGCGGCATCGACCGATTCAAGGACGTGGGCGGTCAGGCGGTGGGTTTCGAGCTTGAGAGGCTCGGCCCAATGCCGCAGCGCCACCAGGCGGTCGATTTGCATGTTGTGGCCTTCCTCGTCCAGGGTGGAATCGAGCGTCACCCGGCCGAGCTTGCGCACGTTGAGGCAGGCGAGCCGCGCGGCCGGCACCGTCGCCAGAATGCGTTGCGCGGTGCGGCGCAGCGCATCGTTGAGCAGCGCGGAACCCTCCGTCAGGTCGATGGCGACCGCGACGATCGGCGCCGCAGCGATATGCGTCGCCGTCGCCGGCGACAGGATCTCGCGGGCGATATCCTTGTTGAACCGCCGGCGCAGGACCGTCGCCAGCGGATCCTGCTTGAGCCGCTCGGAGCGCTTGGTCAGCTTGACTTGGCCGGGGTGGCTCAATTCGAACTTGAGCTGCGCCGCGGTCGGCTGGCGCCAGGCCGGTTCGATCTCGAGGCAGCGCAAGACGATCTCCTGCAGCCACGGCGGATAGTCGGGCCGCAACCGGCGCGGGGGGACCGGATCGCGCCACAGCCGCCGGCGCATGGCGCGCATGGTCTCGCGTTGGCCGAACGGCCGCACGCCCGTGGTGAAGAAATAGATGAGCGCCCCCAGCGCGAAGAGATCGCTGCGCGGATCGTTGCGCACGCCGAGCAATTGCTCCGGCGACATATAGGGAGCGGTCCCGATCGGCAGCCGGAACTCCTCCTGCATCAGATCGGGCAGCTCATCGTGATGGGAGAGTCCGAAATCGATGAGAACCGCCTCGCCGTTCTCTCGAAACAGGATGTTGCTCGGCTTCACGTCGAGGTGGATCACGTGCTGGCGGTGCAGATCGTCGAGCGCCGCGGCGACCTTCACGCCGACGTCGACGACGTCCGCATAGGGCAGCGGCAGCTCGGGAAGGCGCTGCAACAGCGTTTTTCCCGGGATGCGTTCCATCACGATATAGGGCTGCACGTCGAAATCGCCGGCGGCGACGAATTGGGGAACGTGGCTGCCGGACATGCGCGGCAGGATCATCTGCTCCATCTCGAAACTGACGATCGCCGCCGGGTCCGCGCCTTCCGCCATGAACGGAACCTTCATCAGCAGGGGCATGGCCGCGCCCGGCCGGGAAACCCGCCACAGCGCCGCCATCCCGCCCAGATGCAGGCGCTCCTCGATGCGAAAGCCGTCGATCGTCGCACCCGCTTCGAGCAACGGTCTGACCATGCCTCATCTCCCCATCGCCAACCGGTCGGCGAGCCAGGCCGGCAGCCCCTTCTTGCGGATGCTGGCGGCGGCCTCTTCCACGTCATAAGGCGCGCGGCAGTAGGTCAACGCGCGGCGCGCCGTGTCGAGCATGAGGTAGGAAGCCGCCGGGTTGCCGTCGCGTGGCTGCCCGACCGAGCCGAGCACCACCAGCCACCGCCGGGTGGGAAGCAAGTGAACGGCGGCGCCGGTGACCGGCGTAAACGCCGTCATCTTGCCGGTGGCCGCCATGGTGTAGAGCGCCGGGCGGTGAACGTGGCCGCACAGGGTGATCGGAGCCGACGCGGCGATGATGCTGCGGGCGGCGGCGGCGACGTTGGTCACGTAGCGCCAGCTTGCCGGGCTGCTGGCGTCCGCGTGCACGTACAGGCGCTCGTCGTCGCTCAGGGTCAGCGGCAGCTCTTCGAGGAAGCGGCGCTCGTCCGCCCCGAGTTCGCCGCGCGTCCACTCGATGGCGACCGTGGCCTCGACGTTGAGCCGCTCGCGGGCGTCGCCGACCGCGTTGTCGTGATTGCCGCGCACCGCCACGGCGCCGCGGTCGACCAGGTCCATGACGGTCGCGACCGTCCACTCCGGATCGGCGCCATAGCCGACATAGTCGCCGAGGAACACGCTGCGCTCCGCGCCGAAATCGCGGGCCTGCGCCAGACAGGCCCCGAAGGCTTGTCGGTTCGCGTGGATGTCGGCGAAGACCGCAATGAGCACCGGCGGGGCTCCAGACAACCGCAGGCTAATGCAACAGCTTTGGCGGACGTTGACATAAGTCAAGCAGCCGGCCGCCGAAAAAAAGCGGGGCCCACGAGGGCCCCGCTTGCGGTTCGTCTTGCCAACTCGGCCAATCAGGCCTTCTGCGCCTCCGGCTCCCAGATGCTGCGGGTCTTCGTCTCCGGCATCAGGAACAGGCTGAGCACGAAGCAGATCGCCGGCACCGCGATCGGGTAGAGCAGGGCATAGCCGAGATTGCCCGTCGCCTGCCACGCCGCCGTGGTGATGAACGGCACCAGCCCGCCGCCCCAGCCGTTGCCGATGTGATAGGGCACCGACACCGACGAGTAGCGAATCCGGCCGGGGAAGAACTCGGCGAGGAACGCGCCGATCGGCCCGTACACCATCCCGACGTAGCACACGAGGATGGCGACGATGATGATCGCGACCGGATAATTGACGGCGCCCGGCTGCGAGACCGATCCGAGCCACAGATAGAGCGGATAGTAAGTGATCGCCGCGATCAACATGCCGCCCAAGATCACCGGCTTGCGGCCGATGATGTCGGACAGCCAGCCGAAGAAGATGAGCGACGGAGTTCCGATCACCAAGCCTATTCCGACGATCCAGGACGTGGTCAACGCGTCGAGCTTCGAGACCTGCTGCAGGAAGTACAGCGCCCAGAACTGTCCGCTGTACCAGACCACGCCCTGGCCGAGCACGACGATGCTGGCGATGAGCACGTACTTGCCATTGGCCCAGTTGCCGAAGGCCTCGCGCCACGGATTCTTGCTGGTCTCGCCCTTGGCCTTGATCTCGGCGTAGACGGGCGACTCCTGGAACTGGACGCGGATATAGGCGGCGATCAGCACCAGCACGAAGGAGAACAGGAACGGGATGCGCCATCCCCAATCGTTGAACGCGCTCTCGCCGAGATAGCTGCGCACGACGATGATCAGAACGAGCGAAAGCACGATGCCGAGCGTCGGCGAGGTCTGCAGCCAACCGGTATAGTAGCCGCGCCGTTCGTCCGACACGTGCTCGGCGACGTAGGTGATGGCGCCGCCGTATTGGCCGCCCAGGCAAAGGCCCTGCAGCATGCGCAAAAGGAACAGGATGATCGCTGCGGCCAACCCGATCTGGTCGAAGGTCGGGATCAACCCGATCGCGCCGGTGCCCACCGCCATGCCGGTCAGCGTTACGAGGAAGGTGTACTTGCGGCCGACTACGTCGCCAAGCCAACCGAACAGGAAAGCGCCCAGCGGCCGGATCAGGAAGCCGGCGGTGAACAGCGCGATGGTGCTGAGCAGCGCCGCGACCGGATGCGACTTTTCGAAGAACTTGACCGACAGGATCGCGGCCAGGCTCCCGAAAATATAGAAGTCGTACCACTCGATGACGTTTCCTCCCGCCGCGGCGGTAATCACGCGTCGGAAGTTTGGCGGGACGTGAGCAACCATGGTTTAGCCTCCCCTGTGTGCCGCGGGTCCGTGATCGAAGACGAGCCCTCGTGTGCGCGTCATGCCCCCAGGGCGCCTGTTGCCCGCAGTCAACATTGTCATGATGTCGTCGCCCGGATATCGACGCAAGCCTTTTGCGCCCAAGCCCCATGCCGGGCGCGACCATCCCAAGCGGCATTCTACGCGGCCGGGCGGAGACTTGTCTGTGCGCCACTGGTCTTACGCCGAAAGTCGTATACGCCGGCGGCGCGGCTAAGCGCGCGGCATTAATGTTACTGCATGATTTCCGCGGGCGTTAACGGCTTGTGGCGCACCGGCCGCGTAGAATGCGCGCGGATTGGGAGGGCCCCAGGGCCGCTCGCATGCGCCGCATTGCCGTCGCCGCCGTCGCCGCGCTTGTCGTCGCCGCCGTTCCGGCGCGCGCCGACAATCAGCCGGTGATTGCGGTTCCGGGCAAACCAGGGGTCCCGGTCGTCATCAATGGGGTCGAGGCCACCGGCGCCGTGGTGTATGGCGACTGGGGCCTCTTCCGGCCCGGCGGCGCCGTGGTGATCGACGGCGGAAGGGTGCTTTTGCCGCCCGATTGGTCGCCCCATTATTTCCCGGCGACCGGCCGCATGCCCGCCTATGGGCGCAAGGAAATCGATCCGCATTCCCCGCGGCCGACCGTCGCGCAGCCCTATCACAAGTCCTGGTCGATCGAGTCGCAGCCGGGGCCCGCCACCGAATACGCGCCGTTCGCCGCCCCGCCCGTCATCGTGGTGCCGCCGGAACATCGGCGGCCGGGGCAACGGCGTCCAGAACACGAAGGACCGTAATCGATCGTTGCCGGCGCGCATGCGCCGGAACCGAGCCGGGGCAAAGCCCCATGCGTTCAAGGCTTCCAACCGGAAGCCATACAAAGGGAGCGTCTGGAATGTCCGTTCGTATGCGTATCATTGCCGGTGTCGCGGGGCTGGCGGCTCTGGCCCTGTCGGTGAGCACGGCGTCCGCCTGCTGCGGCTGCGGCGGGTGCGGCTATCAACCCACCGCGTATGTCCCGGTGACGGTTTATCAGCCGGTGACCGTCTATGCGCCGGTGCAGCCGACCTATCCGGTCAATCAGGGGCCGGTCTATCAGGTGCCGGCGCCGGTGGCGCCCGAGCCGGTGCCGGAAGTCGTCTATCCCTCCGGGGGATGCGGCTACGGATGCGGCTATGGCCGCGGGTACGGTTATGGCTACGGCTACGGGCTCGGCGGCTATCGCTATGGCATCGGCTGGGGGGCCCGCCGGGCGCTCGGCTGGGGCTACGGCCCGCGCCGTTACTGGCACTGACGCCGCGGACTTGAGTGTCCGGCCCGCCGGTCAGGGCGCGCCGGGCGGCTTGAGCCGCATGGTGGCCACATAAAGCGTGAGCGCGGCCGCGTTCGACACGTTCAGGTCTTTGATCGCGCCGGGCAAATCGAGCCGCGCCACCTGATGGCAGAGGGTGCGGGTGAGCTGCCGCAGCCCCTTGCCCTCCGCGCCCAGCACGAGGGCAAGCGGGGAGGCGAGCGGCAGCGCGGCGAAATCCTCGGTGCCCAGGCTGTCGAGGCCGATCAAGAGGAAGCCGCGCGCTTTGAGGCTCTCGAGCGCGCGCGCCAGGTTGCCGACCTCCGCGATCGGCACGTGCTCCAGCGCCCCCGAAGCGGATTTTGCCAGCACGCCGGTCGCCTCCGGACTGTGGCGGGTGGTCATGACGACCGCGGCCACCGCGAAAGCCGCGGCCGCGCGCAGGATGGCGCCCACGTTGTGCGGGTCGGTGATCTGGTCGAGGGCGAGCACGATCCCGTCCGCCGGCACGTCCTCGATCGCCGGCGACGGCAGCGGATCGGCTTCCGCCAGCAGGCCCTGATGCACGGCGTCCGGCGGCAGCCGGGCGGCGATCGCGTCGGGCCGCACCAGTTCGGGGGGCAAAGGTAGCTTCAGGCCGTCGTCGGCGAGCCGTCGGGCGGCATTCTCGGTCGCGAGCAGCCGCCGGAACCGCCGGCGCGGGTTCTCCAGGGCCGCCTTGACCGTATGCCAGCCGTAAAGAACGGCCGGTGCGTCCGGGGCGCGCGGCCGCGGCCGGAAGTTGGCGTTCGGCCGGCCGGGGCCAGCCTGCCCGCGAGGTCGCGACCCTGGGGGCCGCGTCGGTCGCCGGGGCCAGGGGCGCTCGCGCATGAAGGTTCTTGTCACGGGTGCCAAGGTTTGGCAATTTGCGCCCACAGGCGGTTTTGCGACCGCTCGTCCGAGTAGAAGGGCGGGCGCGGGGTGGCTATTACCGGGGCGCTTTTTCCCATTGACACCAGGCGGACCGGTCACCATAACACCGCCCACGGGAATCCCTGCTCGCCGGCGGGGCGTTTCTGTTTGCCAGCAACCTCAATGCACCGTCGGTGGACCGTTCCGGAGGGGTGCCCGAGTGGTTAAAGGGGACGGACTGTAAATCCGTTGGCTTAGCCTACGTTGGTTCGAATCCAACCCCCTCCACCAGCCCACCGGTCAGAAGCGCGCGGGTGTAGCTCAATGGTAGAGCAACAGCCTTCCAAGCTGATGACGAGGGTTCGATTCCCTTCACCCGCTCCAGCGGTCGGATGACGGATGACAGAGGTCAGATGGCAGAGGATGTAGGACGGCGACCAAAGGACAGAGGGTAGGACACGAGAGGGCATGAGGCAGCGGAGAAAAGTTGGTTTGTCGTGTGACATCCGGCATCTGATCTCCGACATCTGACCTCTGAGCGAAGCGTCATGGCGAAAGAGAAATTCGAGCGGACGAAGCCGCATTGCAACATCGGGACGATCGGGCACGTCGATCACGGGAAGACGTCGTTGACGGCGGCGATCACCAAGATATTGGCGGAGCAGGGCAAGGCGAAATACACGGCCTAC
>DASPVJ010000315.1:0-2748 GCA_035622435.1 Xanthobacteraceae bacterium
TCCGGCACGATGAAGGCGCCGTCGTCCATCGGCTCCTCCTCGACCTCCACGTCGTCTTCGTCGCCCTCGACCGCGGCGGGCTTGGCGCCCTCCGCCTCCTTGTCCGCCTCCTCGAGCGAAACGAACTCGGCCTCGGCCGCCTCGGGCGCGGCGACCTCTTCGTCCGCCACCGGTGCGCGTGGCGCGACATCGGGCCGCGCCCGCACGCTCGGCGCCACCGCGAACACGGTGCTGCACTTCGGGCAGACGATCGGGTCCTTGTTGAGATCGTAGAACTTCGCGCCGCAGCCGCCGCACAGGCGCTTGGTGCCGAGCTCGGGTTTTGCCACGATCGCTGATCCTCATCCGTCGAAAAACGGTGCCTCCCTTGGCGCCTCGCGCGGCCGGTGTCAATAGCGGCCGGGCAAGATGACGCCATATGAGATCGGTGCTAGTGATCGGCCCGAAATCGCACGCAAAATCGCTGGAACCGCCGTGCAGCACGCCGCGACCCTTGCCCCGTTGACTGCCCGCCGCTCGCGCCCGCTCGGCGGCCGCGCGCGCGTGCCCGGAGACAAGTCGACTTCGCTGCGCTCGCTCATTCTCGGCGCGCTCGCCGTGGGCGAGACGCGCATCGCCGGCATGCTGGAAGGCGAGGACGCGATCAGCACCGCCAACGCCATGCGCGCGCTCGGTGCGACCGTCGAGCGCACCGGCGAAGAGGCGTGGCGCATCATGGGGGTCGGCGTCAGCGGCTTTGCCGAGCCGCGCGCGCCGCTCGATTTCGGCAATTCCGGCACCGGCTGCCGGCTCGCCATGGGGGCGGTCGCCGGCTGCCCGATCGCCGCTGTGTTCGACGGCGACCCAAGCCTGCGCTCGCGGCCGATGCGGCGCATCCTCGATCCGCTGGAGAAGATGGGCG
This sequence comes from Xanthobacteraceae bacterium, assembly GCA_035622435.1. Classification (GTDB taxonomy): domain Bacteria; phylum Pseudomonadota; class Alphaproteobacteria; order Rhizobiales; family Xanthobacteraceae; genus AP-16. The sequence goes on from DASPVJ010000315.1 coordinate 902, forward strand.
CGCATACGGTCGCCACCGCCGAGGGCGGCCGCCTGCCCGCGACCTTGCACGGCGCGACCGATCCGATACCGATCGTGTTCGAGGTGCCGGTTCCTTCCGCCCAGGTCAAATCGGCGGTGCTGCTCGCGGGCCTGGCCGCGCCGGGCACCACCATCGTCATCGAAAACGAGGCGACCCGCGACCACACCGAACGCATGCTGCGGCTGTTCGGGGCGCAGGTGACGGTCGAGCCGCACGGTGCGCACGGCCGGCGCATCACGCTTGCCGGTCAGCCCGAGCTTGCGCCCGCAATCGTGCGGGTGCCGGCCGATCCGTCCTCCGCCGCCTTCCCGCTGGTCGCCGCCCTGATCGTGCCGGGCTCCGACCTCGTGCTCGAAGGCGTCATGATCAACCCGCTGCGCATGGGCCTGCTGGCGACGCTCATGGAGATGGGCGCGGACATCGAGGTCCTCGACCGCCGTCAGGAGGGCGGCGAAGACGTGGCGGATCTGCGGGTGCGCGCCTCGGCGCTCTGCGCGGTCGACGTGCCGGCCGCGCGCGCCCCGACCATGATCGACGAATACCCGATCCTCGCCGTAGCGGCCGCCTTTGCCGAGGGCACGACGCGCATGCGCGGGTTGAAGGAGCTGCGCGTCAAGGAATCCGACCGCCTCGCCGCCACCGCCGCCATGCTCGGCCGCAACGGCGTAACCGTTGAGATCGAAGGCGACGACCTCATCGTCCACGGCAAGGGCCGCGCCGGCGGTGGCGGCCTCGTGCTCACCCACATGGACCACCGCATCGCCATGGCGGCCCTCGTCCTCGGCTTGGCGACCGAGCGGCCGGTCAAGGTCGACGACGCGGCCTTCATCGCCACGAGCTTCCCGGGGTTCGTCGAGCTGATGCGGCGGCTCGGCGCCGATCTTGTATGAGCGGTGGTCTCGCAGTTCTTATCCCTCCCCCGCAGGGGGAGGGTGGCGAGCGTAGCGAGCCGGGTGGGGTTCTTTTGACCTGCCCCCACCCGACCGCGCCTTCGGCGCGGTCGCCCTCCCCCTGCGGGGGAGGGATCGGGTGATCATTGCCATCGACGGGCCCGCTGCCTCCGGCAAGGGCACGCTCGGCAAGCGTTTGGCGGAGCATTTCGGCTTGCGCCACCTCGACACCGGCCTGCTCTACCGGGCCGTCGCCAAGGCGCTGCTCGATCACGGCTTGCCGCTCGACGACCGCGACCGCGCGACCGCGGCGGCGCGCGCGCTTGATCCGGGCCGGTTCGACGCGGCGGCGCTCAAGAGCCACGCGGTGGGCGAGGCCGCTTCGGTCGTCTCGGCGATCCCGGAGGTGCGCGCGGCGCTCATCGCCTACCAGCGCGCATTCGCCGCCAGCCCGCCCGGCGCGGTGCTCGACGGCCGCGACATCGGCACCGTGATCGCGCCCGATGCGGACGTGAAGATTTTCGTCACCGCGAGCCCGCAAGAGCGCGCCCGCCGGCGCGTCCGCGAACTCGCCGCCCAGGGCGTCGCCGCGGATGAAGCCGACATCCTCGCCGACATCGAACGGCGCGACCAACGCGACAGCTCCCGCGCCATCGCCCCGCTCGAACCCGCGCCGGACGCGCACTTGCTCGATACCACGCATTTGGATATAGACGCAGCCGTCCGGGCTGCCATCGATATCGTCAAGGCGGCGGTCCGAACGGGCTAATCCGGCAACGTTGCATTCTCCAACCGGAACCCCACCTTGGGGCCTGGGTTTGGAACGCAGCGGCGTCGGCGTTCGGGTGTTTCACCCCGCCGCGCAGGTCGGCCGGCCCGACAAGAACTATCGTCCCGACCGTTCGGTTGATCGGGCCGGCCCGCCGGAAAACGGCG
>DASPVJ010000316.1:0-3446 GCA_035622435.1 Xanthobacteraceae bacterium
GACGAAGTTATATTCCGACTGGTGCGCGGTGGTGGAGGACTCCGCGGTGTGGTCGTCGCCCATGAGCGCGAGCACGCCGCCGTGCCTGGAGGTGCCGGCGAAATTGGCGTGGCGGAACACGTCGCCGGTGCGGTCGACGCCCGGACCCTTGCCGTACCAGATGCCGAACACGCCGTCGTACTTGCCCTCCCCGCGCAGCTCCGCCTGCTGGCTGCCCCACAGCGCGGTCGCGGCCAAATCCTCGTTGAGGCCGGGCTGGAACACGATCTGGTGGCGGTCGAGGAACGACTTGGCGCGCTGGAACTGCAGGTCGAGGCCGCCGAGCGGCGAGCCGCGGTAGCCGGACACGTAGCCGGCGGTGTTGAGTCCGGCGCGCCGGTCGCGCTCCTGCTGCATCAGGACGAGGCGGATGAGCGCCTGATACCCGGTGACGAACACGTGGGCTTGGCTAAGGTCGTATTTGTCGTCGAGGCCGACGTGTCGCAGCGCCATCGCGCAATGCTCTCGCGTTATCGTGTTCCACTCGGTGCGGGGCCGAGACGCGACCGGAATCTAAATAATGCTGACACTTCAAAGCGCAACGGTCAATTTCGTTTTGCCGCGGTGCTTCGAAACGATGTGTCGGGCGGACGGGCCTTTGCGCACTTTGGCGCAACGCAGCAGGACTGATTGCCGTCATGCCGGGCCCCGGATCAAGTTCGGGGCAGGCTCTTGTGCCGGGCATCCACGCCTTTAACCTGCCAAAGCAAGACGTGGATGGCCGGGACACCCCCGGGGACGAAGTGCCCGGGCGCGGCCATGACGGAAAGAAGGGAGGCCCCGCCATGGCGCCGTTCGATCCGGTTTCCGCTCTCGTCGGCGGCGCGCTGATCGGACTTGCGGCGGTGCTGCTGATGTTGCTCAACGGCCGCATCGCCGGGGTCAGCGGCATTTTCGGCGCAGCGCTGGCGGGCGACGACCGCGGCTGGCGCCTCGCGTTCCTGGCCGGGCTGGTCGCGGCGCCGCTCGTCATGGGGGCGATCGGCGATCCGCTGCCGCCGCCGCGCCTGCCGGGAAGCTTCGCGATCGTGATTGCGGGCGGGCTGTTGGTCGGCTTCGGCACGCGGTTCGGCAGCGGCTGCACCTCCGGCCACGGGGTGTGCGGCATCGCCCGCCTGTCGCCGCGCTCGATCGTCGCCACCCTGGCGTTCATGGCGACCGCGATGATCGTGGTCGCGATCATGCGGCACGGGCTCGGAGGGTAGTGCCGTGCCGGCCATCCTTACCGCCCTCGGCTGCGGCCTGATCTTCGGCTTCGGCCTCGCCATCTCGGGCATGACCCAGCCCACCAGGGTGCTGGGCTTTCTCGACGTGCTCAGCATCGGCACCAGCTGGGACCCGACGCTCGCCTTCGTCATGGTGGGGGCGCTTGCAGTGGCGGCGCCCGGCTTCGCCTTGGCGCGCCGGCGCGCAAAACCCGTGCTCGCGCCGGCGAGCGCGTGGCCGACCAGGACCGCCATCGACCGGCCGCTGATCGTCGGCGCGGTGCTCTTCGGCCTCGGCTGGGGCCTCGTCGGCCTGTGCCCCGGCCCCGCCATCGCCAACCTCGCGGCCCTGTCGCCGCGGGTCGTCGCGTTCGTCATCGCCATGGCGATCGGGATGCTGGCGCTCGATTTCTGGCGGCGGCGCGGGATGGCGGAGCCTGCGCAGCCGTGAGAAGTCGCCAGCGATGAGCAAGTGTCAGCCGTATTCAATCGGTACCGCGGCGGATGAAGGTAACGTATAGTCCGCGCGCGCGCACGATCAACAAACAGTGGCGTCATCCTGAGGAGGCAGCGCGCACTTGCGCGCGGCCGTCTCGAAGGATGGAAGCAGGCTGGGAGCGCGTGGCCATCCTTCGAGGGCCGCGCTTCGCGCGGCCACCTCAGGATGACGCTGTTGTTTGCTGCGCGTTGGCTGACTGCTTTACCCCCTTAGCCCCGTCATCTGGCCGCCGTCGACCACCACGGTGGCGCCGGAGATGTAGCGCCCGGCGTCGGAGGCGAGCAGCAAGAGCGCGCCGTCGAGGTCCTGCGCCTCGCCGAAGCGGCCGGCTGGAATGTCGCGGGTCATCTTCGCGCCTTCCGGGCTCTCGAGAAACTCGCGGTTGAGTTCGGTGACGATGAAGCCGGGCGCGATGGCGTTGACCCGCACGCCCTTGAAGGTGAGTTCGAGCGCGAGCGATTTGGTGAGCTGGATCACGCCGGCCTTGGCGGTGGCGTAGGCGACGACGCCCTTGTGCACGGCGTAGCCGAGGATCGAGGCGATGTTGACGATCGCGCCCGCCTTGCCGGCGGCGAGCATGCGGCGCGCCGCTTCCTGGGCGCAATAGAACACCGCGTCGAGATTGGTGCCGACGACGCGCCGCCACTCGGCCTCGGCAAGCTCGACCGCGCGGCCGGCATGCGCCACGCCGGCGTTGTTGACCAGGATGGTGACGGTGCCGAACGCCGCTTCCGCCGCGTCGAACGCGCGCGCTATGGCGGCGCGGTCGAGCACGTCGGCTTCGATCGCGACCGCGCGGCCGCCCGCGCGTTCGATTTGCTCGCGCACGGCTGAAAGCCGCTCGGCGCGCCGCGCAACGAGCGCGACGGCGGCGCCGTTATCCGCCAGCACTTGCGCAAAGCGCACGCCGAGCCCGCTCGACGCGCCGGTGACGAGCGCAACCTGCCCGGTGAGATCGAACAATTCGGCGGCTTTCATGGATGCCTCTCTGTAGCCCGCATGAGCGAAGCGACATGCGGGATTCCCGGATGTCGCGGCTTCGCCGCTCATCCGGGCTACAATGCGAACCCGCCGTCCGCCAGATGAATCTGCCCGGTCGTGTAGCTCGCCTCGTCGGAGGCAAGATAGACGGCGAGCATGGCGATCTCCATGGGAGTGCCGAGGCGGCCCATGGGCTGGCGGTCGACGAACTGCTGGCGCACCGCGGCGAGCGATTGGCCGGTCGACTTCGCCAGCGCCGCGATGCGCTCGTCGAGGGAGGGCGATTCGATGGTGCCGGGGCAGATGGCGTTGGCGCGGATGCCGCGCTTGATGAAGTCGGCGGCGACCGCCTTGGTGAGCCCGATCACCGCCGCCTTGGTGGCGCCGTAGACATAGCGGTTGGGCAGGCCGCGCACCGAAGAGGCGCCTGAGGAAATATTCACGATCGAGCCGCGGTTGCGCTCGAGCATCGCCGGCAGGAACGCCTTGATCGTGCGGTGCATGGACTTGACATTGAGGTCGAAGGAAAAATCCCAGTCGGCCTCCGAACAGTCGAGCACGGTTCCGTGGTGCACGAAGCCGGCGCAGTTGGCGAGCACGTCGAGCGCACGGTGCTTGCCGGCAAGTTCCTTCGCCAGCATGTCGACCGCTTCGGTCGAGCGGACGTCAAGCTCGCGGCGCTCGGCCCCGTCCAACCCTTTCAGCTTGTCGGAATCGAGGTC
>DASPVJ010000317.1:0-11092 GCA_035622435.1 Xanthobacteraceae bacterium
TCGAAGAAATTCTTGGCGAAGGTCGCGCGCGCGGTGAAGTCGGCAAGGGTGCCGAGATTGGCGAGGAAGATTTTGGGCCGCGCTCCCGTTGCCGCGAGGATGCGGTCGGACGCGTCGCGCAGATGTTCGTAGGGCTCGGCAAGCCGGATGCGCGGCAACGCAGCGAATTGGACTTGGGCGGGGCCGGGCGGGGCGGCCGCCATCGGCGCCACGTCGAGCACCGCAACCGGCAGCTCGCCCAAATCGGGGAACGCGCTGGTGCCGGTGAGCGGGTCACGGCGCGTGGCGACCGCCGCTTCGCGCGCGCCGCGCACGGCCGCGACCTCACGCTGGACCAGGCCCGCCTCCAACGCGGCCGCGGCTCCGCCCGCCGCCTCGATCTCCTGGAACAAGCTCCACGCCGCGCGGCAGAGCTGCGCCGTCAGGTCGCTGATCGCGCCGGCGCCGGCGGCCGGATCCGCCACCTTGGCGAGATTAGCTTCCTCGAGGAGGATGAGCTGGGTGTTGCGCGCGAGCCGACGAGCAAAGCGATCGGCAAGCCCGAGCGCCGCGGTGAACGGCAGCACCGTAACCGCGTCGGCGCCGCCCAGCCCGGCCGAGAACGTGGCGACGGTTGCACGCAGCAGGTTCACCCACGGATCGCGCCTCGTCAGCATGCGCCAAGCGGTCGCGGCCGATATGAAAACCGGCTTGGGGACGAGCCCGCAGGCCTCCTCGACCCTTGCCCACAGCAGCCGCAACGCCCGCAACTTGGCGATCGACGGGAACTGGTCGGCATCGATCGCAAGCCGGAAGAAGATCAGCGCCCGGGCGTCGTCGAGCCCGAGCCCGCCGGCTTCGAGCGCGCGCAGATAGGCCGTTGCAGTCGCGAGCGCAAAGGCAAGCTCTTGGGCTTGCGATCCGCCCGCGTCATGAATCGGGCGCGCATCGGCCGCTGCGAATGGCCCGACAAACCCCCGTCGCCTGAGGTCGACGATGCCGGCGGCAAAGGACGCCGCCAGCTCCGGCCAAGTGCGCGGGCTTGACCCGGCAACCGCCATGGCGCCGATCGGATCGAGGCCGAAGCGAACGCGGCTCGCGGCGGGGGGACCCTTGGTCGCGATGAGTTCGGCGAGCAGGCGCGGCGCGTCCAAGCCGCAGGGGCCGAGATCAAGCTCGACGGCGACCCCGGCGTCGAAGCTGATTCCGTCGAATAGGCGCGCGAGCGCGGCCGCAGACGCGTCGATCCCGTAGCCATAGCTGCCGATGGCCCCGGCGCAGGCCACCGCAAGTCCGGTGGCGCCGTTTGCGAGTTCGTGGCGCGCCTCCGCATTGGCGACCGCAAGATCCGGATGATCGACGCGGACGAGCACTTGCCACGGCGCGCCGGGCGCCCGGCCGGGGATCGCTTCGGCGCCGGGATCGCGATCGTAAAGCGGCTCGATGCGCAGGCCGTCGTAGGTTCGCGTGACGAGCTTCTCGAACGGCGCCCCCTTGAGCGCCGCAGCAACGAGCTTCAACCAATCCTCGCGGGTTGCCGCCGGAAAGTCGGCGGCGAGCGGGAAGACCTCGGCGGCGGGCTCGGTCGTCACGGAACGCTCCAGGCATCCGGCGCTAAGTTGCCATGGTCCCGCGAGCGCGCCAACCGATCAGGCGCGAGGCGCGAGCCGCTCGATCCCGCTCGCGTCGAGCCGCGCGAGCGCGTCGCGCACCCGGATCCCCGTGATGGTCCGATCGGGTGCGATCTCGGCCAACGGCACCAGCACGAAGGCGCGTTCGAACAGGTGCGGGTGCGGCAAGGTCAACCCCGGCTCGTCAAGGACGACGTCGTCATAGGCGAGGAGGTCGATGTCGATCGCGCGCGGTCCCCAGCGGCGCTCGCGGCTGCGGTCGCGCCCGAGCGTACGCTCGATCGCGAGCGCCCGGTCGAGCAACGCGCGCGGCGCGAGCGTGGTTGCGACCGCGATGCATCGGTTGAAGAAGGCGGACTGATCCTCGACCCCCCACGGCGGGGTCGAATAGTCGGACGACTGGGCAACGAGCCGGACTGCCGCCCCGTCGCAAAACGTCGCGACTGCGCGATCGAGGGTCGTTCGCACGTCGCCGATGTTGCCGCCCAGGCCGACCAGCGCCTCAGCCATGGCGGCGGCGCGGCCTGTCGGTCATCGCGCCGCCCGGATCGCCGCGGCGACGCGCAGCGCCTGCACCGTTTCGGCGACGTCGTGCACCCGCACGATCGCGGCGCCTTCGAGCACGGCGAGCACATTACCGGCGATCGAGCCGGCGAGGCGATCCTGCGGCGCCGACGGCACGATCGCGTTGATGAAACGCTTGCGCGACAGGCCGACGAGCACCGGCAAGCCGAACGCGCGCAGGCGCCCGATGCCGGCGATGGCCGCGAGGCTCTGCTCGGGCGTCTTGCCGAAGCCGATGCCGGGGTCGAGCACGATGCGGTTGCGTGCGATCCCGGCGCGCTCGGCGATGGCAAGCGAGCGGGAGAAGAAGGCCTCGATGTCGGCGAGGATGTCGATCGCCGGGTCGACGGCATCGCGATTGTGCGTCACCACCACCGGGACCCGGTGGGCGGCGACAACGCCGGCCATGTCGGGATCGCGTTGCAGCCCCCACACGTCGTTGACGATCACGGCCCCTGCGCCGAGGGCGCGCGCAGCGACCGCCGCCTTCATGGTGTCGATCGAGACGGGAACGCCGAGCGCGACGATCCGCGGCAGCACCGGCATCACCCGGGCAAGCTCTCCGTCGGCCGAAACCCGACGCGCGCCGACGTAAGGCCGGCTCGATTCCCCGCCCACGTCGATGATGTCGGCGCCCTCCGCGATCATGCGCTGGGCATGCGCGAGCGCGCTTCCGGGATCCTCAAAACGGCCGCCGTCGGAAAACGAGTCCGGGGTCAGGTTGAGGACGCCCATCACGATCGGCCGGCGCTCGGCGAGCAGCCGGTCGAGCGGATGCAGCCCGGGGTCGGCGATTTCGTCCCGCGATGTGTGGCGGCGCTGCGCAAAGCTCATGGCCGCGGCTTTGCGCTGTCGATGGGACAGTGTCAAGGGATCGGACGACGGACAACGGACGACAGGCCCTCGAGGACGCAATCCGTCCTCCGTCCCCCGTCGTCTGTCTTCCGATCAATAGGTTATCTTCAACGGCAGCTGCTTGGCGTGGTCGATCCAGCGCCGCACCCGCCGTTCCGAAGGCAGCAGCCGTACCAGTTTGTTCTTCTTGTTGGCTTCCCGCATCGCCGAGGCGAGCTTGCCGACGTTGCGGTACTTGAGTTCCTTGACGGTGTCGACGCCGACGGCCTGGAGCAGCTTGGCGTAATCCTCGCCCACGCCCTTGATCCGCATGCGGTCGGCGAGGTTGGCCCAGCGCAGGATGGTCTTCTCGTCGACCCCGATGTTGCCCGCGAGCGCCTTACGCCCCTTGGCGCTCTTGGCCGCTTCGAGCAGCTTTTCCGTTGTCCTGATGCCGACTGCCTTGAGTTTCGCCGCCATCAGCGGCCCAATTCCCTCGATGTCCATAATGGCGTAGGACATGAAGCGCTCCCGATTTCATTGGCCTGCGCCGGGGTCCCCCGCGAAGGCAGACCGCAGCGGCGCCGCAATCCGTTCCCTGCGTCAGGTGAATTGGCCGGGTTCGCGGGCCGCACCATGGGTCGCGCCGCCTAACTCACGGACTAAGGGCGGGAGGCTGTGGATGACGCCGGTGGATTGTTCCGCGATCATTCGGCTGATGCCCGTGCGAGCGACGAGCCGATTGACGAGTTCGTCCATGTTCCCCTCACGATCCCCGCACTGCGACGGGTTGCGATTATCTTGAACGGCGCGACGGCAGAAAACAAGCGTCTCGCGCGTTCTTCAACATGATCCGGCGCTCGCGTTGCGTCGCGGCAACACCCACGTTTCAGCGGTGGCCAGCCCCGGCCGGTCGCACTATAAGAGCCGGTCGCATCGCATCCCCCGGATCGCGACGATCCAAGCCACAGGATGACGGAGCAGATCATGAGCGTCCTCGACGCGGTACTCGACCGCATCGACCAAAACCTCGACCAAAGCCTCGATCGGCTGTTCGCCTTGCTGCGAATCGCCTCGATTTCGACCGATCCCGCCTACAAGACGCAATGTCGCGCGGCGGCCGAGCACGTCGCCAACGACCTGGCGACGATGGGGTTCGACTGCAGCGTTCGCCCGACGCCCGGCCACCCGGTCGTGATCGGCAAGGGCGCCGATGGTTCGGGCCCGCGCGCCCTGTTCTACGGCCACTACGACGTGCAGCCGGTCGATCCGCTCGATCAATGGGAGGCGCCGCCGTTCGACCCGCGCGTTGCGGCGCTGCCGGACGGACGCAAGGTCATCCGCGGGCGCGGCGCCTGCGACGACAAGGGCCAGCTGATGACTTTCGTCGAGGCGTGCCGGGCATTCAAGACGGTGACCGGCAAGCTGCCGCTGCCGATCACCATGATGATCGAAGGCGAAGAGGAATGCGGGTCGATCAATCTGTTCAGCTTCGTGCGCGACAACGCGGCCGAGTTCCGCCTCGACTTGGCGATGGTCTGCGACACCGGAATGTGGAACGTGGAGACGCCGGCGGTGACCACCTCGTTACGCGGATTGCTCTATGAAGAGGTGCGCGTGCGCGCCGCCGACCGCGACCTGCACTCCGGCCTGTTCGGCGGGGCGGCACGCAACCCGATCCACGTGATGGCCGACATCATTGCCGCGCTCCACGACGCGGGCGGCCGCGTGACTCTTCCGGGGTTCTATGACGGCGTGCGGGAATTGCCGCCGGACATCAAGGCGGATTTCGAGGCGCTCGGTCTCACCGCCGAGGAATTTCTCGGCCCAATCGGGTTGAAGATCCCTGTTGGCGAGAAGAACCGCACTTTGATCGAGCAGATCTCGACCCGGCCGACATGCGACGTCAACGGCATCATCGGCGGCTATACCGGGGAGGGCGCCAAGACCGTCATCCCCGGCGCCGCCTCGTTCAAGATCTCGTTCCGCCTGGTCGGCGACCAGAATCCCGACAAGATCCGCGAAGCGTTCCGCGCCTTCGTGCGCCGCCGCGTCCCGGCCGATTGCTCGGTCGAGTTCGTGAGCCACGGCGGCAGCCCGGCGCTCGAATTGCCCTACGACAGCCCGGTGCTGGCCAAGGCGCGCGCGGCGCTCGCGGCCGAATGGGGGCGCAAGGCCGTCGCGATTGGCTCGGGCGGCTCGATTCCGATCGTCGGCGAATTCAAACGCGTGCTCGGCCTCGATTCGCTCCTGGTCGGCTTCGGGCTGGACGACGACCGGGTGCATTCGCCCAACGAGAAGTACGACATGGCCTCGTTCCACAAAGGCATCCGCAGCTGGGCGCGCATTCTTGCGGCGCTGGCGGCTTGAGCGGGGATGCCACCACCCTCAGCGGACGTCGGCGGGACGAGACTATTTCGTGGCCGCTGCGCACAGCTCGCCAACGTAGTCCCAGTTGACCAGATGATCGACGAACGCTTTGAGATAATCCGGCCGCCGATTGCGATAGTCGATGTAATAGGAATGCTCCCATACGTCGCAGCCGAGGATCGGCGCGGCGCCGTGCACCAGCGGGTTCTCGCCGTTGGCCGTCTTCATCACGGCGACCTTGCCGTCCTTGACCGCGAGCCAGCACCAGCCTGAGCCGAACTGGGTGACGCCGGCCTGGATGAAATCTTCCTTCATCTTGGCGACCGAGCCGAGGTCGGCGACGATTTTTTTCTCGAGGCCGCCCGGAATCTTGTCGCCGCCGCCGCCCGGCTTCATCCATTTCCAGAAATGATTATGGTTGTAGTGTTGGCCCGCGTTATTGAAGAGCCCGGCATTCTTGCCGAACGAGCCCTTGACCACCTCTTCGAGGGATTTCCCCTCCCACTCGCTGCCTTTGAGCAGGTTGTTGCCGTTGTTGACGTAGGCGAGGTGGTGTTTGTCGTGATGGTATTCAAGCGTTTCGCGCGACATGTAGGGCGCGAGCGCATCGTACGCATAGGGTAGATCCGGCAGCGAGAACGACATCGGCTTGCTCCTCGATCGGTGGACGGCGGGAGAGCGCCGGCGGAAACCGCTCGGCACGCGGCGGAATACCTTCTAGATAGGTCGGGCGGAAGGCGCGGGCAACCGGCTCGTCGCGTCGCGCGCGACGGCGGACGGTCCGTCTGCCGGCAACCCAGGCGCGAAGGCGCCTTGCTCCTTGCGGGGAGGTCCGCAAACCGTCACAATTTGCCGCGTAGGCGCAGGCCTAAGGCGCGACAGGGGGCCAACCGGGATGCACGTGATCCTGCTGGCGCTGGGCATCGTCGTTACCGTCGCCGGCGGTGCCATGGCCGGATTCGGTATTGCCAACAACGGCTTCGACATCGGCAATACGATGATCTCGGCCGGTACCACGGCGGTCGTGGGTGGCCTCATCATTGTCAGCTTGGCGGCCGTGGCGCGTGAGCTTCGCGCGGGAAGGCTACCCGAGGCGCGCGAGCGGTTGCGGCCCGCCGCTGCGGCGGACCCGGTCGCGCCGATGCCGTCCGTCCGCGATGCCGCGCCCGAGATTCCAGCACCGGCACCGGCCAGTGCGGTCGCCGACCTCTCCGGGGTGTTGGCGGAGCCGCCGGCCGAACCGGTGCGCGCGCCCGTGCCCGCGGATCAAGCGCCGGCTGCCGATCCTTTCGCTCCGCCCCGGGCCGATGCGCGTCGGGCTTCCGGGCGCGAGCGCAGGTTCGATACGGTCTGGGCGCCGGAATCGGCGAAAGGGGGAGCGCCCGCGGCACCGGCACCTCCGGCGCCCGCGCCTCGGCTGACTGCGGAACCCAGCCGCGAGAGCGAGCCTGTCGCCATCCGTCCCCCGCGCGAGCCGCAGGCGGTCAGCGTGCTCAAGTCCGGGGTGATTGAGGGAATGGCGTATACACTCTACTCGGACGGCTCGATCGAGGCGGACCTGCCCCAGGGCATGGTTCGCTTCGCCTCGATCGACGCCTTGCGCCGTCACCTTGCCGGGCAGGGGTGAGCAGAGAACATGCCTTGACGCCAGGCCGGAATTATAGAACAAATCATGAACAAAACCAGCAGGCAAGTTATCCGGGGGCGGGGTTCGTCATGGTCGTCGTGCGTCTGTCGAGCCGTGCTGCTTTTCTCCCGCCGTCCGGGATTGTGAGCGCGCTCAAGCGCGCCATCCGGTCGATCGAGACGGATACCGATAGGGACGGCCGGGCGGCGATCCCGTTGGGGGTTTCGTCGATCGACGAGGCGCTCGGCGGCGGGCTTGCCTGCGCTGCGTTCCATGAGATCGCCGCGGCGCGCGAGAGCGCGATGGCCGCGGCGAGCGGATTTGCATTGGCGCTTGCGGCCGGCGCCAAAGATTCGCGCGCGGTCGTGTGGATCGCCGAGGACATGGGGCGCATAGAGAACGGCGCCCCCTATGGGCCCGGCCTCGACGATTTCGGCCTTGCGTCCGAGCGGCTGGTGACGGTCGCCACGGCGCAATCCCGCGACGTGCTGTGGGCGATGGAAGAGGCCTTGCGCTGCCGCGCCGTCGGTGCGGTCGTCGGCGAGATCCGCAATACCGATCGCGTCGATCTTCTCGCCTCGCGCCGGCTCTCGCTGGCCGCCGGCCGAAGCGACGCCTGCGCCTTTTTATTGGGCACCGCACCGGGAACGCAGCCCTCCGCCGCCGCGACCCGTTGGGTCGTTGCCGCGGCGTCGTCAATGGCGAGCGTCGCCGGACCCGGCCCGCCGCGATTGTCCGTGCATTTGACCCGCAACCGTCGCGGCCCGGTGGGGTCGTGGCTGCTGGAGTTCAACCGTGCCGAACGGCGTTTCGACCTTGCGCCATCGCTTTCTCAGCCTGTGGCTGATGCGGCTTGCGACCGACCGCATCGCGCGGCAGCGGTCGGCGCCTGATTCCCGCCCGCTGGTCGTCACCGGCAAGCGGGGCAATGTCGAGCGGCTCACCGCGGTCGACGCGGCGGCGGCGCAGTTTGGCCTCGGGCCGGGGCTCGCGCTCGCCGAAGCGCGGGCGCGCTATCCCGATCTCGCCGTTGTCGCCGAGCATCCAGCGGGCGACCGGCGCCTGCTCGACGACATCGCCGACTGGTGCCAGCGCTACACGCCGCTTCTCGCCGTCGATTCGCCCGACGGCCTCCTGCTCGATGTTGCCGGCTGCGCCCATCTCTACGGCGGCGAGGACAGGCTTCGCGTCGATCTTCTCGCCCGCGTCGCGGGCTTCGGCTTTGCGGCGCGTGCTGCCATCGCCTCGACCATCGGGGCGGCCTGGGCGGCCGCGCGGTTCGGCGCCGCCGGGATCATCGCGCCGGGCGAAGAGCGCGCGGCGCTCGGCCCGCTGCCGCTTGCCGCCCTGCGGCTGCCGGAAGAAATGGTCATGGCGCTGCGCCGCGTCGGGCTCAAGCGGATCGGCGACATTGTCGACCTGCCGCGCGCCCCGCTCGCCGCCCGCTTCGGCGACGAAGTGCTGCGTCAGCTTGCCCGCGCACTCGGCGCTGAACGCGAGCCGCTCACGCCGCTTCTGCCGGTCGCGGCCTATGTGGCCGAGCAACCTTTCGCCGAGCCGATCGCGCGCGAGGACGACGTGCTCGGCGTCATCGAGCGGCTTGCCGCGCGTCTCAAGCCTATGCTGGAGCGGCGCGGAGAGGGGGTGCGACTCGTCGAGCTTTCGCTGTTTCGCACCGACGGCGCGGTGCGGCGCGTCGCCGTTGCGACGTCGCGCCCGGTACGCGATCCGCGCGATGTCCGTGCGCTCTACGTCGAGCGGCTCGCAAGTCTCGCCGACGCGCTCGATCCCGGCTTCGGCTTCGATCTCGCGCGGCTCTCGGTCATCGCCGCGGAGCCGTGTCCGCCGGAGCAGATCGGGTTTGGCGAGCGCGCGGACGAGGCCGATCTCGATCGCCTGATCGATCGCCTGAGCGCGCGGCTCGGCTCGCGCCGCGTCATGCGGCTGGTGGCAAACGACAGCCACATCCCCGAGCTTGCCGCTGCAGCCGTGCCCGCCCAGGCGGGCGTTGCGCTCGAAGCCGGCTGGGCGGCGTTCCGACGCTTCCGCACGGAGGTCGCGCTGAGCCCGCGACCGCTGCGGCTGCTGGCAAAACCCGAGCCGATCGAGGCGATCGCCGCGATCCCGGACGGTCCGCCGGTGCGCTTTCGTTGGCGGCGCGCGTTGCACGAAGTCGTCGCCGCCGACGGTCCGGAACGGATCGAAGGCGCTTGGTGGAGCGAAGAGGCCGGCCCCGCGCGCGATTATTTCCGCGTCGAGGACCAAGCCGGCCACCGCTTCTGGCTGTTCCGCGCCGGCCTCTACCGCGAGACCGTGCAGCCGCAATGGTTCCTGCACGGCACGTTCGCGTGAGGGTGTGTTTGGAGTGCTGCGTATGACCGCGTATGTCGAGTTTGCCGTCACCTCCAATTTCTCCTTCCTGCGCGGCGCCTCGCATCCCGAGGAATTGATGGCGCGGGCGGACCATCTCGGCCTTGCCGGCCTCGGCCTTGCCGACCGCAACTCGGTCGCCGGCGTGGTACGCGCCCATCTCGTCAGGCGCGAGAACGGCTTCACGCTGCGTTATCACCCGGGCAGCCGGCTCGTGTTTGCCGACGGCACGCCCGACATCCTCGCCTATCCGCGCGACCGCGCCGCCTGGGGACGGTTGTGCCGCCTGCTCACCGTCGGCAACCGCCGCGCCAGGAAGGGGGATTGCACGCTCGGTCTCGACGATCTCCTCGGTCACGCCGAGGGGATGGAATTGATCGTGATGGGAGGGGGAGAGGGAGCAGCTCGCACGGACCTTCGCCTTCTTCTCTCCCGCCTCGCCGAAGCGGCGCCCCAGCGGGTGCGGCTTGCCGCGTCCATGCTCTATCGCGGCGGCGACCGCTCGCGGCGTGCGGCCCTCGCCGCGGTCGCGCGTGCCGCGCGCGTGCCGCTCATCGCCGTCAACGACGTGCTCTATCACCATCCGGACCGGCGGGCGTTGCAGGACGTGCTCACCGCGATCCGCATGCACGTGACGATCGACCAGGCCGGGCGGCTCTTCGCCGTCAACGCGGAGCGGTTCCTCAAAGCGCCGGCGGAAATGGCGCGCCTGTTCCGCGACGCGCCGGAGGCGATCGTGGAAACGCGGCGCCTGTCCGAGGCGCTGAGCTTTTCGCTCGAGGAATTACGCTACGAATATCCCGACGAGACGCGCGCAGGCTTTGCGACCCCGCAGGAAGCGCTGGTGCACCTCGCGTTTGCCGGCGCGGCCGAACGCTATCCGGCCGGCATCCCGGCCAAGGTGCGCAAGAGCCTCGATTACGAACTCGCCCTGATCGCGTCGCTCAATTACGCGCCCTATTTTCTCACCGTCCATGACATCGTCCGCTTCGCCCGCTCGCAGAATATTCTCTGTCAGGGCCGCGGCTCGGCGGCGAACTCCGCCGTGTGCTTCTGCCTCGGCATCACCGAAGTCGATCCGGACCGCGCCGACCTCCTGTTCGAGCGCTTCGTCTCCGCCGAACGGCGCGAGCCGCCCGACATCGACGTCGACTTCGAGCACGAACGGCGCGAGGAGGTGATCCAGTACATCTACGACCGCTACGGGCGCGAGCGCGCCGGGATCGCGGCGACCGTGATCTCCTACCGCACCCGCTCGGCGATCCGCGAGGTCGGCAAGGCATTCGGACTGTCGGAGGACACGATCGGCGCGCTCTCGACCGGCATCTGGGGCTCGGGCGACGACGGGCCGTCGGCCAAGGACCTCGCCCGCGTCGGCCTCGACACCAACAGCCCACGGGTGCGCCGGATGGCCGGCCTGATCGACGAGATCACCTCGTTCCCGCGCCATCTCTCCCAGCACGTCGGCGGCTTCGTCATCACCCGCGGCCGGCTCGACGAGGTGGTGCCAATCGCCAACGCCGCCATGGACGAGCGCACCTTCGTCGAGTGGGACAAGGACGATCTCGACGCCCTTGGCATCCTCAAGGTCGACGTGCTCGGCCTCGGCATGCTCACCTGCCTGCGCAAGGCACTGGCGCTGGTCGATAAGCATTACGGCGAGCGGCTCACGCTCGCTTCGATCCCGGCCGAGGACCCGGCGGTCTACCGCATGCTC
>DASPVJ010000318.1:0-5902 GCA_035622435.1 Xanthobacteraceae bacterium
ACGCCGCATGAAATCTTATCGCATACGGTCCAAGGCACAAGCCGCGCGCCGGCGTGCGGGAGAAGCCTGCCCGGTTGCGGCGATATGAAATCTTCACGTCCAGCGGGTTAGATCATGTCCCGTTCCTGGGGAAGCGGGACATCATCTGGCGTTCGCCGGGACGTGATTTGCAGCCGGCGCGCGGGATGATATGCAACGGGGCGGGGGCTGCCTTTCGCGCCGCGGCAATGGCTAGCGGCAACCGGGGACGGTAAAATACGCCGCTGACGCGGGGAATTGGACTTGACGGGACGCATTCACTGCTCGCCGGGCACTGAAAACGGCCACCGGCGGCGCCGGTTCGCCGCACGGATATCGCGCGCGGCGCTGGCGGCGGCCCTTGTCGCCTCCCTCTTCGGCCCGGTCGACGCCGCGACGGCGCGCGACAAGACGCACCATCGCGGCGAGGCGGCGAAGCGCGCACCGGCCGAGAAGCCGCCGAGCGGCCAGCTCACCATCGTCGTGTCGATCGGCAACCAGCACGTCTCGCTCTATGCCGACGGCGCGTTCGTGGCGCGCGGCCCGGTGTCGACCGGCATGCACGGGCACCCGACGCCGGTCGGCGTCTTCACCGTCATCCAGAAGGATCGCTATCACCGCTCCAACATCTACAGCCTCGCCCCCATGCCGTACATGCAGCGCATCACCTGGTCCGGCGTGGCGCTGCACGAGGGGGTGCTGCCCGGCTATCCGGCTTCGCACGGCTGCATCCGCATGTCGGGGGCGTTCGCCGTCCGGCTGTGGGGAATCACCAAGATCGGCGCGCGGGTGATCGTCGCGCGCAGCGACACCGCGCCGGCCGAGATCGCCCATTCGCATCTGTTCTCGCCCAGGCCCGAGGCCAGGGCTACTCCGGTACCAGAACCCGAGGTGCGGGCGGTGCCGGTGCCGCAGCCCGAGCCCAGGCCGGAGCTGAAGCCGGCCATCGCACCGAGCGCCGTTGCGCCCCCAGCGGACGTGGTGCCGGCGGCGCCGAGCGCTCCGCTCCCCGCACCCGGCGCGATGCCGCCGCCACCGAGCGCCACCCAACCCACCGATCCGCCCGTGGCCGCGCCGAGCGAGCAGCGCCGTTCCGACGACCTCGGCGGAGGCGCCGAGCCGGAGGTGGCACCGCCAGCGACGGCCACTGCGCCGCCGCCCGTCGAAGCCCCTTCGATCGAGGTCGTGAAGGCGGCGGCCGACGCGGCCATGCTGGCGGAGCCCACCCGCAAGCCCGGCACGGTCTCGGTGCTGGTGAGCAAAAAGACCGGTCGGCTCTACGTGCGCCAGAACTATCAGCCGTTGTTCGACGTTCCCGTGGGAATCCGCGAGCCCGAGCGGCCCATCGGCACCCATGTCTACACCGCCATGGGCGTCGAGAGCGGCGGCACCGGCATGCGCTGGACCGTCGTGACCATGCCGGGCGACGCCTCGGTTGCGGCGGAGCCGCGGGGCGCGCGCGGCAAGCGAAAAGCGCCCGAGCCCGACGCCGCCCCATCCGCGGCGCGGGCGTCGCACACCGCTATCGAGGCGCTCGACCGCGTCGACATGCCGGCGGACGCGGTCGAACGCGTCTCCGAACTCCTGACCCCGGGCTCGTCACTGATCATCTCCGACCAGCCGATGAGCGATGAAACCGGCCGCGACACCGACTTCATCGTGCTGACGCATTGACCGCACACGCATTCTTTTCGCCGCCCGCGAAGGCGGACGGCCGAGTAACCATCAGCCTTTGAAACAGAACTGCAACGTCGGTGTTTCCCGCGTTCGCGGGCGCAACGACTCGAGAGCGCGTCTTCGCAGATCAATCCAAACAGAATTTGTACGCCGCCTGGGCGAACACGCCGAACCGGTCGGTAGCGAAGGTTCCGGGTTGCGCCACCGCGTTGATGGCATCCTCGGCGGCCTCGAGGGCGATGCTCCCGCTCGCCTGCATGCGCCAATAGCGCGCGCCGACGCCGGCGCTGAACGCCTCGGTGAACTGGTAGGAGGCAAACGCTTCGAGCTGCACGCCGTTGCCGTCGCCCTGCTCGGGCACCGGCATGAAGATGTCCGTGCGCAGCCAATGGGTGTCGGTCGACGCCAGGCGAGTGAACGGCACCCAGGCGGCTTCGCCGCCGAGCCGCAGGCGATCGAACAGCACCACGTCGGCGGCGAGGCCGATCCTCAGCGAGTTCCACTTGGCATCCTCGGTGATGCCGAGCACGGATGGCGGTATCGAGGGCACGCAGACCTCGGGGTTGCCGGCGGTCTGGGTGCAGCCGTAGGCGTTGAGCGTCTCGGCCATGTAGTTGTAGCCGACGAACGCGCCGACCCGGTAGGCGGGCGCGTTGAGGAAGCTGTAGCCGAAGTCGACCGTGGCGTAGCCGAGGCGGCCGTTTTGCTGATCGCTGAGCGTGCTCGAATAGGCGAAGATGGCCGGCGGAAAGTCCTCGTCGGTGAGCGTTCCGGTGTTGATCGAGCCGAGGCCGACGAAGCCCTTGAGGAAAAATCCGCTGGCGTGGTCGATGCGGCCGAAGAATTCGTAGGACTGTCCGGTCAGGCCGCCGTAAGTGAGCCGGGAGTTGAGGTTGTTGCTGGAGCGCGGATCGTCGAACAGGTTCTTGGCGAAGGAGCCGCTGGAGTACCAGTAGCGCAGGCCGATTTCGACGCGAAACTCCCGCGCCGCCGGCAGACCGGGCGGCGGGGCCGGCGCGACCGCCGCGTCGGCGTCGATGGGATAAGTCGAGCCCGGAGCATCCGCCGCGTAGATCGGGACGGCCCGGGCCGCCACCGGTTCGAACCCGCTCGACCCGCGCAGCACCGCATCGTCGAAATCCTGCGCGCACGCCGCGCCGGCGAGCCACGGGATGACCGACAGAAACGCCAAGCGACGCATGGTCCGCGCTTTTTCACTCGCACCCGCAACGGGGCCCGCCTCGCGCACCATCATCAATCATTAACCTTAACAAACCATTAGACGCGGGTGGCCGGACCGCCGTCGCCGTATCACGCCGTCTCGGCCACGACCGAATTGCGCAGCACGCCGATGCGCGAGATCTCCACCTCGACGACGTCGCCGGGCTTGAGCCACAGGGGCGGCTTGCGCGCCATGCCGACGCCGGGCGGCGTGCCGGTCGAAACCACGTCGCCGGGCTCGAGGCGCGTGAAGGCGGAGACGTAGGCGATGATCTCCGGCACGGAAAAGATCATGTCGGCGGTCTCGCCGCGCTGCACCTCGGCACCGTTGAGCCGGGTCGTGAGCGTCAGCTGCGACGGGTCGGGAATCTCGTCGACGGTGACGAGCCAGGGGCCGAACCCGCCGGTTGCGACGAAGTTCTTGCCGACGGCGACCGAATGCTGGCGCTGATAGTCGCGCAGCGAGCCGTCGTTGAAGCAGGCGTAGCCGGCGACGTGATCGAGCGCGTTCGCGCGCGCGATGTGGCGCCCGCCGCGGCCGATCACTACCGCCAATTCGCCCTCGTAGTCCATGTCGGAGGACACGGACGGGCGCACCAGCGCGCCGCCGTGCGGCACCAAGGTGTTGGTCAGGCGCAGGAACAAGCTCGGATGCTCGGGCACCTTGAGGCCGGCTTCGGCGGCATGGGCGCGGTAGTTGAGGCCGATGCACACGATTTTGTCGGGCGCCGGGATCGGCGGCAGCAAGGCCGCGTCGGCGAGCGCGAGGTCGCCTTTGCCGCCGGCCAAGGCCGCGATCTCGCCGCGCGCGTCGCCCGCCAGCGCCGCCCGCAGGGTCGGAAAGCGCGCGCCGAGGCGGGCGCCGAGGTCGATAAAGCCGCCGTCGACGAGAAGGCCGTAGGACGCCCGGCCGGCGGCGGTGAAGCTCGCGAGTTTCATGGGGCAGCGAGCCTAGCAGCCGCGACGGCGCGCGCCAATTCGCCGGCCGAGCGGCGGCGGGCTTGGCGGGCCGGTGCGTTTGGGCTACCGCTCAATCCGGCGCCGGTAGCTCAGCTGGATAGAGCACCAGACTTCGAATCTGGGGGTCAGGGGTTCGAATCCCTTCCGGCGCGCCACTTTCTGAACTCGCACGCGCTCCTTGGCGACCGGTTGGCAACCGCTCGCCGTCCCGGCTCCAGCGAACCACCACCGTCGCCTTTTGCTTCGGTACTGCCTCCCAATTTCCCTTGACACCTTTTGCGATTGCTCGCCATTACCATGCTGCCAGTCTGCGCTCCCGCGTCCGTTTCCTGATACCATGCTCTTCAATTCCCCAGAGTTCATCTTTCTGTTCCTCCCTGCTGCGCTCGTCCTGCATTTTTCGCTGGCGCGCGTGAGCATCGATGCCGCACTCGTCGGAACGACCCTTTCGTGTCTCGTCTTCTATGCTTGGTGGAATCCGCCCTATGTCGCGCTGCCGATCGCGTCGATCGCGGCCAATTTCTGGATCGCGACGCGCGTAGCCGGGGCGAATGATGCCGTGGCGCGGCGCTGGTTCGTTGCCGGCATCTGCGCCAATGTCCTGGTGCTGTGCTACTACAAATACGCGGACTTTCTTCTGTCGATCGTTGACGGGCACAAAGCCGTCGCACCGAACGTACCGCTCGCGTTGTCGTTCATCACATTTGTCCAGATTGCCTTTCTTTATGATGTCCACCGCCGGCGCGTCATTCTGGATTTCAAGCAGTATGCATTGTTCGCGGTGTTTTTTCCTCACCTGATCGCCGGGCCAATCGTACGCTGGCACAACCTCGGCCGTCAGCTGAGTGAAGCGGATCGTTATCGCGTCAATTGGGACAATATTGCACTTGGCCTGACGATCTTCGTCTTCGGGCTGGTCAAGAAGGTGCTGATCGCGGACGCGCTCGCCCCTTCAGTTGGAACGGTATTCGAGGCGGCGACGCGCGGCGAGCCACTCACGGCGGTCGCGGCGTGGGGCGGGAATTTCGCCTTCCTCACCCAGCTCTATTTCGATTTTTCCGGCTACTCTGACATGGCGGTGGGCCTAGGCCTGCTGTTCAATTTTCGTTTGCCGATCAACTTCGCCGCGCCGTTGCGCTCCGTCAACATTTTCCATTTCTGGCGCCGCTGGCACATCACGCTCTCGCAGCTTGCCCGCGACCTCGTCTACGTGCCGCTCAGTCGCGGCAACAAGAGCATGGTGCGCCGTTCGTTCAACTTGGTGCTGACCATGACCTTGATCGGCATCTGGCACGGGGCCGGATGGCCCTTCGTCGTTTGGGGCGCCTACAACGGCGTCTTATTGTTGATCAATCAGTTCTGGCACTGGCTGACCGGACGCGTTGGACGCGGAACCCCAGTCGGCCGCCTCTTGGGTTGGGCCTTAACGTTCACCGCGGTCGCGGCCGGAATCGCATTCTTCCGCGCCCCCGACATCGAGACGTCCTGGCGCCTAATCAAAGCAATGGCCGGGTTCGGTCATGCAGTTGCCGATCTACCCTCCGAATTGGATGATTGGGCGATCAATCATGGCTACATCGCGCGCGAGTTTGCAGCGGCGTGGTTCGGTCCCTATTGGTCGTTGCGCGCGACGGTTTTGACCTTGCTGGCGGTGCTCGTTGTCGCATTCGTGCCGGACACGTTGGAGATCACCGGCTACAACGAAGGCGAGATCGCAGTCACGTGGCGCCGGGATGTAGGCATTTTGGCGTGGCGACCCTCCACGGTCGCGCTAGCCATGACGGTTGCGGGCTTCGCTGCCTCATTCCTACAAATCGGCCGCGTGCGCGACTTCATCTACTATCAGTTCTGATGATCGAGGGACCGGTGCGCGCGAAAACCTACGCCGTGATCCTGACCGCTGCTGCAGCACTGTTATTCCTCAGCGTTGCCGCCGCCAACGTGATCATCGATCCCTGGCGGGTATTCGATGTCACATTCTTGCCGAGGCCGGCGGACACCAATGACCGTTATGAGAGATTCCGCG
>DASPVJ010000319.1:0-2578 GCA_035622435.1 Xanthobacteraceae bacterium
TCAACGCCTCGCGCACCGCCTCCTTGTCGTCGACCACGAGGCCGAAGTGGCGGCCGTCGTCCGCCGCCTGCCGGCGGCCCTGCTGCAAGGCCAGGAATTGGTCGCCGAGGTCGATGAAGGCCGAAGTCTTGCTCTTGCCCCGCAGCGTGAACTCGAACAGGCGGCCGTAGAAGGCGAGCGCCTCCTCGATATCCCCGACCTCGAGGGCGACGTGATTGAAGCCGACGGCACGGGCTTTCTTCGTTTCCGGCATGGGATGCTCCATTCGATCCTCGACCGGACATATCGGGATGACCGCGGCCCGGCGCCAGTGGCCCGCACCTCCCCCTGGAGGGGGAGGTCGATCGCGTTCGCTCGGCGAACGCGATCGGGTGGGGGGGTGAACTTCCCGCGCCACGTTTGTGATTCACCCCACCCCGGCTCGCTTCGCGAGCCGACCCTCCCCCTCCAGGGGAGGGTAATGAGCGAAGCGAAATGCGGGGCGTCCCGGATATCGCGCTGCGCGCCCATCCGGGCTACGAGACCGGGCTAACGCTTCTTGTTTGCGCCGGCCGGCGCCGGTTCGTACTTCTGCACCATCAACATCGTGGAGAGCTTGGTGGCGATCACCCTGATCAACACCGGGGGGCCCGGCCGGCGCATCTTCCAGCGTCCGAAGGTGGCTCCGACGGTCGCGATCTGTCCGTCGAGATCGTCGACTTGCTCCAAGGTCTCGAGATCGGCGCGCGCGACGACGACATTCGGCAAGGTGACGTCGCACGACCAATCTTTTCCGTCGTTGAACGTCGTGGAGGTCGCGATGATCGTTTGATTGAGCGGCGCCGATTTGTAGGTCCGCAGGGTCATCTGTCCGACGGTAAAGAACGCGCCTGCCGATCCCGTAGCCGATCCCGTCACATCGGATAATCCCAGCGCGCTGGCCTTGGACGCGAGGTCACGGGCGCCTTCGAACGCCGCCAGGCAGAAGGAGACGTAGTCGGCGAGCGGCGTGGGCTTGGCCTCTTGCGCTCCGGCAAGGGCGGGAACCATCGCCGCGATCATGGCGCCGATCAACGTCCGCCTCATCGGGAACCTCCCCCTAAAGCGTGATGGCTTTTCTTCGAATCGCCATCCCGCTTTGGCTTATTGTTGGAGCATGATGTTTTCCGAAAACCGGTACCCACCCCGCATCAAGTGCGGGGCAGGCATTTTCGGCATCATGCTCTATGACTTCTTCGCCGACGCCTACCGGATAATCGATTCAGCGCGCTATAATGCGCGGCTGCCGGTTAAAACTCAATGCGCGATAGGCGCGCGAAGCGAGGCCCCGGCGTCCTCTGTCCTCCGTCGTCTGTTGCGCAGCCGCTTCTGCTTGGCGCGGTTGCCGCATACGTCCATCTCGCACCAGCGCCGCCGGTTGTTCTTGCTGGCGTCGAGGAAGAGCCAACCGCAGTGCTCGCCGGCGCATTGCTTGATGCGCGCGGGCGCGGCCTGCGTGACGAGGTCGACGGCCGACAGCGCGATCGGGCCGACGACCGCCGCGACCGGCGCGCGGGCCGGGTCCCAGCGCCAGGCGAAGCCGGCCCCGCTGGGCGCCAGGCGGGCTTGCGCCAGCGCCCGCGCGAGGATGCGCGTGAGCCGGTCGAGCTGCGCCGGGCGCGGCGCTTTGCCCGCCGCCAAGGCGGCGCCGATCCCATAGACGAGGTCGCGCAGCGCACGCGTTCGCGCCAGCAACTCGGCCGCCAGCCGCGGCCGCGCCATCGCCCGGCGCAAGGACCGCGCGCCCGCGTCGGTGAGGATGCCGGCGTGGCGCGCCCACAGGACGACGTGCTCCGGGTCGCGCAAGTGGTCGAGAGCGCGCGCGCCGCCCCGGCCGCTCGCGGTGTTGGTCAGGTCGAACGCCGGCGCGCCGCCGACCAGCGGCAGCACGGCGGCACGGGACGGCGGCGGAGACGGGGCAGGGGGCATAACCTCTATTCCCTATTTCAACGGTTACGGGTTCGCGCTACGCTGACATAACCTTCGTTCAGCCATTGGGAGGTTATCATGAGTCGCCGCACCCGCATTGATCCGCCCATCCTGGCCGCCGTCGCGATCGCCGCCGCCGTCACCTGCGCCGGCCCGGCCTCGGCCCAACTGGCGGGCCAAGAGATTCACATCGGCGTCGGTGGGGCGCTGACCACGGGATCGGCGACCTTCGGGGTCGAGATGCGCCAGGCGGTCGATCTCGCCGTCGCCGAGAGGAACGCCGCCGGCGGCATCCTCGGCGCGCGCGTGGTCGCGGTCGCGGCCGACGACCAGGCCGACACCCAGAAGGGCGCGGCGGTCGCGAAGGGGTTCTGCGACGATCCGGCCGACCTCGCCGTCGTCGGCCACGTCAACAGCGGCGTGACCATCGCGGCGGAGCCGGTCTACGCCGCCTGCGGCCTCGCCATGCTCACGCCCATGTCGTCGAGTCCCGGCGTCACCGAGCAGGGGCTCGCGAACGTCTTCCGCCTGACCAACCGCGACGACCGCAAGGGGCCGGGCCTGGCGCACTGGCTCTACGCCAAGCTCGACAAGCGTCGGGCGGTCGTCCTCGACGACGGCACGACCTACG
>DASPVJ010000320.1:0-4520 GCA_035622435.1 Xanthobacteraceae bacterium
AACGAATAGCCGAACGCCTCGCGCGTGACCTGGGCGGAGATGATGACGGCGATGAGCACGGCCGCGCTCAGCCACAGGTCGCCGGTGCTCTCGAGCGCGATGAACGTCATGGTCAGCGGCCCGCCGATGATGGAGACCGACAGCGCGCCCATGCCGATGATCGCGTAGACTTGGCGATTGAGCGGCAGCCCGGGCAGGACCATTTCGAGGCCGGCGCACACCAATTGGCCGCCCAACGCGCCGAGCAGCAACGAGGCGAAAAACAGCCCGCCGCGGAATCCGGACCCGAGGGAAGCGACCGACGCCACCGCCTTGAGCGCGAACACGAGCGCGATCATGGCGAGCGACATGCCGAGCATGGCGGTCACATGCAGGGCGCCGTGGCCGGACGACATCACCTGCGGCGATTCGATGGCCAGCAGCCCGACCACGACGCCGCCGAGCGCAGGCCGCAACGCCAGCGGAACGCGCAGGCGCTGCAGCAGCACTTCGCAATATCCGACGGAGCGCATGATGGC
Source organism: Xanthobacteraceae bacterium (assembly GCA_035622435.1). GTDB lineage: Bacteria > Pseudomonadota > Alphaproteobacteria > Rhizobiales > Xanthobacteraceae > AP-16. The sequence continues at coordinate 519 of DASPVJ010000320.1, forward strand.
GATGCCGAAGCCCGCCGCCAACACCCCGAGCAACGCCGCGATGAACAGGTCGGGGGTGCCGACCTCCATGTTCGCGGTCATGCCGAGGTCGACCCGCTCGAAGTGCGAAACCACCAGGTATCCGATCAGGGCGGCCGCGCCGACCGGGGCGAGGCCGGTGATCGAGTAGCTGCCGATCACCAGTTCGAAGGCGTAGAACGCGCCGCCGAGCGGGGCTCCGAAGGCGCCGGCGATGCCGGCCGCCGCCCCGCAGCCGACCAGGACGCGCAGGTCGCGGCGGCGCAGGCGGAAGGCGCCGCCGAGCCGGGAGGCAAGCCCGCTCGCGAGCTGGGTATAGCCGGCTTCGAGGCCGACCGATGCCCCCACCCCGCTCGACCACACGGTCTGCGCGGCGACGATGATGCTGCCGACGACCGACATGCGTCCGCCGTGCAGCGCGTTGGCCTCGATCGGGTCGACCTCGCGGCCGGAGCGCCAGCGCGCGAGCGCCATGGCGGCAAGGCCGAACAGGAGGCCCCCGACGCACGGCACGGCGACGGCAAGAACGGGCGGTTTGATCTCGATCACCGAAGACAGGCGCGTCCCGAACGGCAGCCCGAAGAACAAGGCGTGCAAAGCGTCGACCGTGGCGCTCATGGCGAGCACCACCGCCCCGGACACCACGCCGACGATTATGGCGAGAACCACGAGGCTCGTCTCGCGCGCCCGCACCAGCGCCCGCAGGCGGCGCGGAACTTCGATGTGGGAGAACAGCGCGGCGATGGCCATCTTTACCTCCGCGATTGCGCAGATGGCACGCACCGTTCACGGGACGCAAGGGAGTGATCGACCGGTCGCGGCGCCTCTGGCAGCGCGTCGGGCGGGCGTCTAGTCTGTCGGCACGCCGCCGCGATGGCCGCTAGCAGACGCCAACGGAGGACCGCCATGACGATTGCAGCCGCAAGCCGGCAATGGCCCGCCCAAGGCCTCGCGCGGGTGCCCTATTGGGTCTATTCCGACGACGACCTCTACGCCCAGGAACAGGCGCGCATCTTCCGCGGCACGACGTGGAATTTCCTCTGCCTCGAAGCGGAATTGCCCACCCCCAACACCTATTGCCGCTCGAACCTGGGCGAAATGCCGATCGTGGTCGCTCGCGACAAGGACGACGCGATCCACGCCTTCGAGAACCGCTGCGCCCATCGCGGCTCGCTCCTCTGCCTCAACGAACGCGGCGCGGCCAAGGAAATCGTGTGCGTCTATCACAACTGGACCTACGACCTCGCCGGCAACCTGACCGGGGTCGCGTTCCGCCGCGGCCTCGGCGGCAAGGGCGGCATGCCCAAGGACGCGACGCCCGAGGCACACGGCCCGCGCAAGCTGCGGGTCGAGACGCTCGCCGGCCTCGTGTTCGGCACGCTGTCGGCGGACACGCCGCCGCTGATCGAGTATCTCGGCGTCGAGATCGTCGCCCGCATCCGCCGCGTCATGCGCGCGCCGGTCAAGCTGCTCGGCGGCTACAGCCAGGTGCTGCCGAACAACTGGAAGCTCTACATGGAGAACGTGAAGGACAGCTACCACGCGAGCCTGCTGCACGCGTTCTTCACCACGTTCCGGCTCAATCGCCTGTCGCAGAAGGGCGGCGTCGTCATCAGCGAGGCGGGCGGCAACCACACCACCTATTCGATGGCCGCCGACACGGGCGGCAGGGAGTACGAGCAGGCGGGCATGCGCACGGCGCACGAGGATTTCCATCTCGAGGCGCCGGAACTGCTCACGACGGTCGACGAGTTCGGCGACGGCATCGGCCTGCAGATTCTCGGCGTGTTCCCGGGCTTCGTCCTGCAGCAGATCAGGAACAGCCTGGCGGTGCGCCGCGTGGTGCCGCAGGGGCTCGAACGGACCGAGCTGGTGTGGACCTGCTTCGGCTTCACCACCGACGACGAGGCGCTGACCGAGTTGCGGCTGCGCCAAGCGAACCTGATCGGGCCGGCCGGATACGTTTCCATGGAGGACGGCGCCGCCACCGGCTTCGTCCAGCGCTCCGCCCGTGCCGCCGGCGATGAACTCTCGGTCGTCGAGATGGGCGGCCATGGCACCGCCACCGAGGACAATCGGGTCACCGAGGCGGCGGTGCGCGGCTTTTGGAAGGACTACCGGGCGCATATGGGCCTGTGAGGCGGGCGAGGCACCGATGGACATCGAACTCAACTTCAAGGTCCAGGACCTCAACGCCCGCTACGTGCACGCGATCGACGAGGATCGGCTGGAGCAATGGCCGGATTTCTTCACCGACGACGGCCGCTACCGCATCACCACGGTGGAGAACGTCGAGCGCGGGCTGCCGCTGAGCCTGATGTCGGCGACCTCGCGCGCCATGATGCGCGACCGGGTCAATTCGCTGCGCAATGCCAACGTCTACGAGAGCCAGCGCTATCGTCACACGGTCGGCGCTACGCTCATCGAGCCGGCGCAAGACGGCATGGTGCGCGCGGTCTCGAACTTCCTGGTCGCCCGCATCATGCATACCGGGGAGACGATCTTGTTCGCCACCGGCCGCTACGAGGACCGCATCGTGGTCGCGAGCGTCGGCTTGCGCTTCAAGGAGAAGACCGTGATCCTCGACAGCCGGCAGATCGACACCCTATTGGCGATCCCGCTGTGATTTAATTGCAGGGGTATGATCTTTTCCGAAAACCCCACCCACTCTCCGGTCCTGGCATCGGGTCGCGTCATCTGCGATAGTGCCCGGGACCGCCGGCGCCAACCCGGAAATTCGCACGTGGACGTGAACCCGCTTGCCCGGTGGGCCGACCAATGACCTATTGAAGCCCAAGGAGGAGAATCGACATGGTTGCCGGCAGGCTTGCGACGATTGCGCTGGGAGCGGCGTGCGTGCTCGCGTTCGCGCACCACGCCCAGGCGCGGACGATCTACGACGGGACCTGGAGCGTGACGGTGTACGGCCAAAGCGGCGCCTGCGCGGGCGGCACCTATCAGTACACGCTGCAGATCGCCAACGGAAACGTCTACTACACCGGCGGGGACGCGCGCATTTCCGGGCGCGTCAATGCCAAGGGCGCGGTCGTCGTCCACGTGTCCAGCAGCAACGGCAGTGGCGTCGGCTCGGGTCGACTGTCACGTAGTTCCGGCGGGGGCTCTTTCCGCGGGTCTACGTCGTCCGGGCCGTGCGCCGGATCGTGGAGCAGCCAGCGCACCGGCTGATAGGCACGCGGCGCACGTTGCGAGGCGCCGAGCCCGGCCATGCTTGCGCGCGCCTTCCTCGCGATCGTTGCCGCCATCGCCTTTGCCCAACCGGCGCGCGCGCAGCCGTGCGCCGGCACACCTGATCGAGCCTGCGTGCTGCAACAGGCGCTGGCGGCGGCGCAAGCCATCGCGGATGAGGGCGCCCGCGCCGAGGCGCTCGGCAACGTCGCCGCGATCGAGGTGGGCGCCGGCCGGGTCGACGAAGGCTTGCGGCGGGCGCAATCGATCGCCGACCCGCTGTGGCGCGACAGCGCGCTCGGCGACATCGCCGCGGCGCTCGCCAACGTCGGCAAGACGGCCGAGGCAGCGGCGGCCGCCCAGTCCATCAAGGACGGCGAGAAGCGCGACCGCGCACTCGGCTCGATCGTCGCGGCGCAGGCGAAGGCAGGCGACCTCGACGACGCCGCGAAGATTGCCGAGGCGATCGCGCCCGGGCGTGGACGCGACGCGGCGCTCGGCACGATCGCGCAGGCGTACGTCACGGCCGGCAACGTCGACGCGGCGCTGAAGATCGCGCGGACGATCGGCGACGGCGCCGTGCGGGCGACGGCCCTCGGCGCCATTGCGGCGGCGCAGCCGATTGCGGCCAACGTCGAAGAGGCGCTGACCGCAGCCGCGTCGGTCAAGGGCCTGCCCTTTCCGTTCGACAGCGTGGTCGAGGCGCAGATCAAGGCGGGGAACAAGGGCTTCGTCTTGCAGCTCGCCCGGACCATCACGGACGCAGGCTTGCGCGACCGCGCGCTCGGCGGCATCGCG
>DASPVJ010000321.1:0-5861 GCA_035622435.1 Xanthobacteraceae bacterium
CCGACCTCGACCAGACTCTCCACCCATTCGGTGTCGCCGGAGAAGGCGATGGTCCGGCCGTCGATCTCGATGCGATAGGCGAAGAATGGGCCTTCGGCCGCGCCGTGGCGCACCCGCGCCGGGCGCACCGCGAGTTCGCCCAGCGACCGGCGCTCCCAGGGTTCGAGCTCGACGAGGTTGAGTTCGAACTTCTGGCGCGTCTTCGAGGATCCGGCGTAGCCCGCCTCCATCGCGTATCCGTACCACTCGCGCAGGCCGGGCGGCCCGGCGATGGTCAAGGCGCGCGTGCGCTTGGTGTTGAACTGGGCGTCGAGGATGAAGAACGGAATGCCGCCGGCATGATCGGCGTGGAAGTGGGTGAGCAGGATGGTGTCGATCGCGCCGCGGTCGAGGCCGAGCCGGTTCATGCCGATCAGCGCCGATGCGCCGCAATCGACCAGGAACGCGGTGCGCGCCGCCTGCACGTGAAAGCAGGTGTTGAGCCGGCCGCCGCTGCCGAAGGCATCGCCACAACCGACGAAAGTCAGGTGCATGAACCGCGCGGTCCTGCGCCGGTGGTGCGGAGCCCGATCGCCCCGCCGCAAGCGCCACTGTGCCGCAATCCGCGCGGCCGCGCGAGTCCTTTGCTTACGATAGGCCACCGGTTGTATAGGCGGGGACCGGGGACGACCCGTGCGTCCGCGGGCCGCAACGCCCCGTTGTAACCCTCGGTTAGTGGTTTTGCGGGCAAAATCCGTACCTCTGGGACCGCCACGGCAAACGGCCAAGAGGGTCGGAGATGAGCGTCGAGCGACGAACCAAGCCCCGGCAAGCGCTCAATCGGGATGCGCTGGTTTGCTTTGCCGACGGCAAACCGATCGCCGGCTGTCACGTGTGCGACGTGTCCGCCGCCGGGGCGCGGCTGGCGCTGCCGGCCGGCGAACTCGCCAAGCTGCCGGAGGAATTCATCCTGGTGCTGGCGCCGCGCGGCAAGGTGCGTCGCCGCTGCCGGGTGGTTTGGCGCACGGCCGAGGAAGTCGGCGTTCGATTCGGCAAGTAGCGGCGTCAAACGGCACGACTTTTTTCGCAATCGTCATTCCGCGTCCATCGCCTGCCGTTGCCAATAGTGCAGCATCTGCCGCGCGCTCGACGGCGACAGGCGGTTGAAATCGTCGCACGCCTCGGTGAGCGCCTGGGGCGACGGGCGCGGCCCGGGGCGCAGCTCAAGCACCGCGCGCGCGGTCGGCCATTTGAAGCGCACCGCCCGGCACAGGATCAGCGCCGGCTCCAGGCGCTCGCCGGCGATCAGCCGCTCGACCATGGCGGCGGGAACCTCCGCCCGCAGCGACAGCGCCGCCACCGTGCGCTCGAACTCCTTGGCGGCGGCGAATTGCGCAAGCTCGCGCTCGCCGACCCTGCCGCCCGGGTATTCCAGCACGAGCGCGCGGATCGCCGCGGCGTAGTCGCGCGGCGGCGCGGCGTCGGCGGCGATCTCCCCCGACAGCCGGTCGAGCACCCGGCGAATTTCCGCGTGCCGCTCCGGCGGGGCGGCCGCAATCAGCCGGGCGCGCACCTCCTCGGCCGCTTGGGTGAGCAGCGCGCAGAACTGGGCGGGCGGGATGTCGGGGCGGCTAGCCATGCGCTCGGCGAGCGTGCCGTCGTGCCTGGCGCTGGCGACGAGTTCGCCGAGGCCCGCCGCCGAGAAGCTCGCCGCCGGATTTCCCGCCACGTTGCGCTTCACGTACGGATTTCCCCGCCGGACCAGCACGTCGGTGACCGCCTCCTTGAGCGCGCCGCGGCGGGCGATGGCGAGGAGGTGGGCCTGCCCCTTCGACTCGGCGATGGCGAGGAGATCGGCCTCGCCGAGCCGCGGCGAGCGGGCAAGCACCGAACCGGCCACCGCGATGGCGTCGTCGTAGGCGAGGCGGCGGATCACCCGTTCGGGCGCGTTGGCGACCGGCGCCAGCCGTTCGCCCAGCTCGGCCAGCGCCCGCGTCTCCAGCCGCTCGATCAGCCGCGAGATGACGTCGTCGAACAGGGCGACCTGCTCGCCGGTGAAGCGGTCGGCCGAGCCGAGAAACAGGTCGGTGACGCGCCGCAACGTCTCGGCCCGGCGCTCGGCCGAGCCGCGCTGGATCGCATCCTCGAGGTCGACGATCAGCGAATCGCGCGCAGTCATGGCCTGTCGATCCGGTCCGCCGCGCCGGACGTTTACCTTTCGGCAAGGTTCGATCGCTTCCGAAGATAGGTTTCAGTCGTGAACAATTGGTGTTGCCGGCGCCGCGCCGTCACAGCGGCTTGAGCGTGCGCAGGTAGGCGACGATCGCGTCGAGATCCGCCGGCGCGATATTGCTGTAATAGCCGTAGGCCATGGGCGGCATCAGGCGCGATCCGTCCGGGCGCACGCCCTTGGTGATGGCGTTCTTCACGTCGGCGTCGCTGTATTTCGACAGCGCCGCCGGGGTGATGTTGGGCGCGTAGCTCACCCCCCACGGGCCGTTGAAGTGCATGCCGCCGCCGCCGGTCCGGCCGACGAAATCGGGGACGCCGTTCGCCCCCGGGGTCGAATGGCATTCGACGCAATGGCCGAGCGGGCCGGCGAGATACTTGCCGTAGGCGACCTTGTCGGCGGGCGACACGGCGGCAACGCGCGCGACCGGCGGGCCGTAATTCGGCGGCAGCGGAATCTTGTACTGGGATTTTGCCGCCTTGTTGGCGACCGGCTTGACGTTGCGCAGGTAGGCGACGATCGCGTTCACGTCGTCGTCGGCAATGTCGCGGTAGAGCGCGATCGGCATGGGCGGGCCGATGATGGTGCCGTCGGGCCGCTTGCCCTCGCGGATCGCCGCGACGATCTGGGCGTCGGTCCAATGGCCGATGCCGGTCTCCCGGTCGGGCGTGATGTTGGGCGCTACGGCGGCGAAGACGTCCTCCTCGAACGTGACGCCGCCGGCAAGCTCCATGCCGGAGAGTTCGCCCTGCGGGCCCTTGGGCGTGTGGCAATTGCCGCAGGCGACGATGCCGCGCATGAGGTAGGTGCCGCGCTCGAGCGGCGTCTCGGCGCGCGCCGACGAAACGGCTGCGGCCAGGATCGCGAGGCTCGCCAGCCCCGCGGCCGTATTCCATCGCTGCATGATGATCCTCCCGGTGACGGGACGGATCATAGGCCGCCGGCGGGCAACGAAAAAGCCCCGGGCCTAAGCCCGGGGCTCGTGTTCGTCAAGCCGCGATCAGTACCTGGCGACGACCGGGCTGCCCCAGTCGAATTTCCAGTTGAGCTTGGCCATCACTTCCGCCGTGTCGAGCTTCAGGCTGGTCGAGGTCGCGGAGTACGTGAAGGTCGTCGGGCTCGTCGCCGTGATCGGAATCGAACCGGTGTTGAAGTTCTGGCTGGCGTAGAAGGTGTAGCGCCCTTCCAAGCCCAGGATCAGGTTGTTGGTGAGGGCGTACTCGACGCCGCCGCCGACGGTGCCGCCGATGAGCGTCTCGGAGTCCGCGGCGGTGACGCCGGGGCACGGCACGAAGGGGCCGGCGGGGGGGCCGCAAAGAGCAGGGCTCCAGTTCGCCGTGAGGCCCACGTTGGTGAACGCCACGCCGCCGGTCACGTAGAAGAGGGTGCGGTCCCACGCGTAGCCGAGGCGGCCGCGCACCGAACCCTGCCAATTGCTGGTCATGCCGAAGCTGTCGCCGGGGATGAAGTTCACCGGGGCGAAGGGGCCGACCCCGACGGTGTCGGTCCAATGCTGCCAGTCGAAATCGCCCTCGATGCCGAACACGACGTTGCCGGCCTGGTAGTTGCACCCGATCTGCCCGCCGGCGATGAAGGTGCCGCTGGAGCTGGTGTCGTCGAAGCCGAAATAGCTGGTCGGGAAGCCCGCCACTCCGGGAATGGTCACGGTGCCGACCGGCTCGACCCATTTGCCCCCGACGTTGCCGCCGATGTAGCAACCGGTCCAGCTATAGACCAGCGGCACCACCACCGGCGTCTTATACGCCGGCGGCGGAGCCGCCGGCAGATCGGCCGCCTGGGCGGCAAACGGCGTGGCGAGCGCGAGAATCGCGATGCTTGCAACGAGTTTTTTCATGATCGTCCCCTGTCTCTGGCGACCGGCGGCGCCTGCCCGGCGAACCGGCCGCAACCCAATTCCGAGCCCCCCCGGGCCCCGACCTGGCTCCCTCTTTAACACGCGAGATCGGCAAAAAGCGTGACATTTCGGCCACAGTCCGAAGCAAATCGGACCATGGTCGACAAAGTGCAAACGTCCCCCGGGGCCAACCCGGATGACACCATCACGCTCTCCTGCGGCCCGATTCGGCAGGCCGCCCGCGCGCCCCCATCGTCCCACGGCGCCTGCGCGCCGTGGGCAGCCCCCAAACCTTTAGTACTTCGCCACCACCGGACCGCCGAACTTATAGTTCACGCCGATCCGGACGATGTTGTCCCGCAGCCTGACGTTCGTGTCGTAACCGGTGCCCGAAAGGAACGTGTACGAGCCCCAGTCGAGGTAGAGGTATTCCGCCTTCACGGTCCAGTTTTGCGTCAGCATCTTTTCGACGCCGCCGCCGACGGCAAAACCCGCCCGGGTAATGCTTTCCGAGAACGCCGCGGCCGTGGTGATCGGTCCAGCGCCCACCAAAGAGCCGGTCGGCGTCACGACCTGTCCGATCCCATTGGTAATGGTGGTGGTGGTGGTGTTCGACGTCGAGAATTCCATCTCGCCCAGCGCAAGACCGCCGGTCGCGTACAAGAGCCAGGTCGGCTCGGGCACGTAGCCCAAACGCGCGCGCAAGGTGGCGAACCAGGGCAAGCTCCAATTATTTGTCGTTGTGGTGGCGATCGACGCCAAGCAGGGCGGATGCGCATCGCAGGCGCCCACGCCGATGCCGGTCGGAATGCCGGTCAGCGACAAACTGCCCGAATCGCTCGCGCGTTCGCCGCTCCAATTCAAATCACCCTCGATGCCGACGACCCACTTGGGGTTGAACTGCCAGTTGTAGCCGGCCTGACCGCCGGCGACCAAGCCGTTCACGCCGGGGCTGGCGGTGGTGCCGAGTGCGGTCGGCGACCCCGGAAACGTGGGGATGCCCCCGACGTTGGTGCTGTCCCATTCGCCCCAGCTGTAGCCAACGTTGCCGCCGACGTAGAAGCCGGTCCAGTCGTAGATAACGGGCGCGATCACCGGGGCCTTGTAGACCGGCGGCGCCGGCGGCAGATCGGCCGCGATCGCCGGCGTGCCCACGGCGAGCGCCGCAAACAGCGCGCATCCAACGACAAACTTCTTCATGTGAACCCCCACACCATGCGGACCACGCCCGTTCCCCCGAGGCGTCCGCATCCCGCGGCCTTCCACCCGTCCGCTCGCGCAACCCTAGCACCGGCGCACCCGAAAGGCTGTGACATATAAGTCACGTGCGCCGAGATTCGACATCACCGCAGTGGGGCGATCACAGGCCGGCCAGGGCAGCCCCCAACCCTTTAGTACTTCGCCACCACCGGACCGCCGAACTTATAGTTCACGCCGATCCGCAGGATGTCGTCGACCACCCTGTTGCTGACAGTGAAAGGCGCGCCGTCGATATCGACGGTATTGATCGACTGAGTGCCAAGGTCGATGTGGAGGTATTCAAGCTTGGCCGTCCAGTTCTTGCTGTCCCCGAGCGCGGCTTCGATGCCGGCGCCGAGTACCCAGCCCACCCTCCACGTGTCGCTGGAGAGCACATAGGATTGCCGGCCGGGCGCACCTCCGGGGTTCGACCAGCTGAAACTGTACTCGGACTCTCCGATCGCAAGCCCGCCCGTCACGTAGAGCAGGACCTTGCGTTGCTGGTCCGGCGTAACGCCGACGCGGCCGCGCAGCGTGCCGAACCACGGGAAACTCCAC
>DASPVJ010000322.1:0-32486 GCA_035622435.1 Xanthobacteraceae bacterium
CGACCTGACGCCGGACCAGCACGAGCGCGAGCTGCGCCGCGCCGTCATCGCCGCCACGGTCGGCACCACCATCGAGTGGTACGACTTCCTGCTCTACAGCACCATGGCCGGGCTCGTGTTCGGCAAGCTGTTCTTCCCGCAGGAAGACCCGCTGACCGCCACGCTCAACGCGTTCGCCATCTATTTCGTCGGCTTCGTCGCGCGTCCGATCGGCGCCTTCATCTTCGGCCACTACGGCGACCGGGTGGGCCGCAAGTCGACCCTCATTTTCACCCTGGTGCTGATGGGGGTCGCGACCTTCCTGGTGGCGTTCCTGCCCGGCTACGACACGATCGGCATCTGGGGCGCGGTCATCCTGACCGTTCTGCGCCTGCTGCAGGGCATCGGCGTCGGCGGCGAGTGGGGCGGCTCGGTGCTGTTATCGATGGAATGGGCGCGCCACAACAACGAGCGCGGCTTCATCACGTCGTGGCCGCAGTTCGGCGGGCCGGCCGGCCTGTTCCTCGCCAACCTCGCGGTGCTCGCGTTCAGCCAGATGTCGGGCGACGCCTTCTTCACCTGGGGCTGGCGCATTCCGTTCGCGCTGAGCATCATCCTCGTCGGCATCGGCCTGTGGATCCGCCTACGCATCCTGGAAACGCCGGTGTTCCGCAATCTCGTCGCCGAGCGCAAGATCGAGCGGGCGCCGATCGTCGAGGTGTGCCGCCGGCAGCCGGGGACGATCCTGCTCACCGCGCTGGCGCGCATCTCCGAGCAGGCCCCGTTCTACGTCTTCACCGCCTTCATCTTCGCCTACGGCACCGGGACGCTGCACGTCTCGCGCGACCTTCTGCTCACCGGCGTGCTCGTCGCCACCTGCCTCTCCGCGTTCGCCATTCCCTACAGCGGTTACTTGTCGGACCGGATCGGGCGCAAGCGCATGTACCTCGCCGGCGCCGTCACCATGGCGGTCTTCGGCTTCGTCTATTTCGCCCTCGTCGACACCGGCTCGCCGGTCCTGATCTTCATCGCGGTGTCGCTCTCGCTCATCGCCCACGACATGCAGTACGGACCGCAGGCGGCGCTGATCGCCGAAAGCTTCACGCCGCGGCTGCGCTACAGCGGCGCCTCGATCGGCTACCAGCTCGCCTCGATCTTCGCCGGCGGCCCGGCGCCGCTGATCGCGACCGCGCTGTTCGCGCAGTACAAATCGGGCACCCCGATCGCGATCTACATCCTGGCGTGCACGATCGTCTCGATCGTCGCGGTCGCGTTCCTCAAAGACTACACCGGCAAGGACGTCTCGGCCGAATACGACCACTGAGGCGCATCGACCGATCCGGGGCTCTAAGAAAATTGCCGACGCGGCGGAACTTGTCGGCGCGCCGGGCGTTCGCGTGCAGCGTGAGGCCGTTCGGGAGACAGGATCATGTCCGGGGAATCGCTTCTCGTCATCCTCGTGGTCGGGTTGGCGGCGGGCTGGCTCGCGGGACACTTCGTGCGCGGGACCGGTTTCGGCATCGTCGCCGACGTCTGCATCGGCATCGTCGGCGCGCTGATCGCCAGCTGGCTGTTTCCCCGACTGGGCGCGCATCTCGGCGGGGGATTGCTCGGGCGCATCGTCGCCGCGGCGGTCGGCGCCATCCTGCTGTTGCTGATCCTGCGGCTCGTGCGCGGCCGCGGGCGCTGGTAGCTGGAGCATGATGCCGAAAAAGCCTGCCCCGCACTTGATGCGGGGTGGGTACCGGTTTTCGGAAAAACATCATGCTCCAACAATAAGATAAAGCGGGATGGCGAAAGCCATCACGCTTTAGCGATTGGCCGCGGCCAGGGCGGCGATGTCGGTCTTGATCTTCGCCAGCACGTCGGTGAGCGTGCCGGAGTCCTGATAGACCGCGAAGCGGTAGAACAGGACGGTGCGGTTCTTGACGATAGTGACGGCAAAGATCGTCACTTGCGTCTTGTCGACGCCGGCCTCGGTCCTGATCCGCTGGACCAGCGCGGCATAGCACGCCCCGGGCTCCTCGGCGACAACCCCGAGGAAGTTCGTCTGGTTTATCTTGATCTGTTTGAGCGTGCTCTCGACGCGCGCTTTGATGTCCGGCAGCTGATCGGCGAGGATCTTGTCGCCCTGCGCGTGCAGGGTGGCGCACGTCTGCGCCACCGATTCCGAGGGCGGCTTGTCCATCCCGGCGATGATGGTCTGGTACTGCGCGTAGTCGTCGAGCAGCTGCCGCCTGCCCGTGCGCCAATCAGTGAGCTGTTGGCAATCGGCCGACATGGCGAGGAGCTTGTTGCCCGATTTCTCCAGCAGCCCCGAAAGGGTGGTGATCATTTGCTGGTCGGACGGATTGAGATCCGACAGCTCGCAGAATCCCGTCGGCGGCGGGAGATCGACCGGAACGCCCCCGATCGTGGTCTGCGCCGCCGGCGCGCCCGTTATGGCGGCGGCAAGGAAAAGCGCGGCGACGGTCGGACGGCTCAACATGGCGATACCTCCCATGGCCAACGCGGCGGAACCGCTCCGCCCGCAGATGTCACGGCTCACGCCTTCGGGCAAGCGGCAAATTTCACCAGCACGCGAAGCCCGATCGGCCAGTTGGGCGCGTCGCCGGCGAGCGCAAGGACCACGCCGCGCACCGTATCGCCTTCCCGCTCGCTGCCGTCCGCGCGCAACGTGCGCCGCGTCAGCTCGGCAGCGAGGCGCTCGGACGTCGCCGCCGCCTGCACGCCGGGAAAGGCGTCGGCGGTGACGACCGCGTGCTGGGCGAGGCACAGCTTGCCGAGATCGCGTTCGTCGACTTCGGCGCGCACGCGCCGCGTGCGCTCGTCCATCACGGTCAACAACGCGGTCGGAATGGCGGTGCTGATGAACTGGCCGGGCGCGGCGTGGACGGCGAGTACGACGGCGTCGACCGGGGCGCGCACGGCGCAATAATCGAGGTTCACGGCGGCCTGATCGCGCTGCGCCTGCGCCATGTCGCGGCGCGCGCGCGCCTCGGCGATGTCCTCCTGGCGGGAGCCGGCCTTGAGCAGGGCCAGGCGGGCGCGCGCCTCCTCGAGCAGCGCCGTCGCCATGCGGGCGTCGCGCTTGGCCTGGTCGACCTGCGCCTTGGTGATCGTCACCCCTTCGACCAGCGCGGTCGCCCGGCGCAGCGAAATGCCCGCCTCTTCCGCGCGCGCCTCCGCCAAGCCGACGTTGGCGATGCCGATGCCGATCTCCTCCGGGCGCGGGCCGTTGACCGTGCGCGCCAGCGCCGCCTCGGCGGCGCCCAGGAACCCCTTGCGCGCGTCGAGCTCCTTTTCCAGGTTCTCGCAGGAAATCCGCGCCAGCAATTGGCCGGCGGCGACGCGTTCGCCTTCGTGCACGAGCACCTCGGCGACGACGCCGCTTACCGCGGCGCCGATCGGCATGCGCTCGCCCCCTTCGAGGCGGCCCGGCGCGGCGACCACGACCTTGTCGCCGACCTGCGCCGAGGTCGCCTCGCACCCCGCGCAGCCGATCGCCGCGAGCAGGATGAGGAACAGGTTCCGCGGCATCGCGCGTCTCCGTCCGTTCGGCGGTCGCCCTCGGCGCAATTGCTATCCTACCGCTCGGCGATGCGAAAGCCGTTCAGGTCCCGATGGCGCCTGCGTAATTGCGGCTTGCCGCACGCCCGACAAGCCGGCATCATTGGAAGAGAAGCGCGTCCGCGTCACAACGGTGCGTTGTCCAGCCGATGGACCGTCCCGCGTCCGCGATGCCGCAAGGGAGTACCCGCATGCCCAAGCGCAATGCCGCAGCCGTCTTCAACCGCGCGAAGGCCCCGACCATCGCCTGCATCGACTTGGCGCAGACCCCGCTGGGGGTCGACCTCGGCAGGCTCGTTCGCGCGCTACAGAAATTCGTCGACGACCACTTTGCCCCGGTTTGGGGAACGCCGGCGAAGCTCGTCAAGGCAACCCATCCGCCGCGCGGCGCCTGGGTCCTGGTCTTTCTCGAGAGCGCGGACCCGCGCCACGCCAAAGCCTTCGGCTACCACAAGCCGTTCTTCGGCGCGTATGGCTATCCGGTCGCCAAGGTGTTCGTGCGGTCGATCCGCGAGAATGAGGAATCGGTCAGCCTGGTGGCGAGCCACGAGCTCGCCGAAATGCTGGTCGATCCGGGCGGAAATCTGTGGTCCCCCGACCGCAGCAAGAAAATTTTCTACGCCTATGAGGTTTGCGACGCGGTGGAGGAGGAAAAATTCAAGATCGACGGCCTGGAAATGAGCGACTTCGTCTATCCGGCCTATTACGAGGCGTTCCGCAAGCGCAAGTCGGTGCAATTCGATCATCTCAAGAAAATAACGCGGCCATTCCAGGTACTCACAGGCGGCTACGCCATAGCGCGCAAGCGCGGCAAGGTGATTACCATCCACGGCAGCAAGGCGAAGCGGCGGCGCTTCGCCAAGGAGGATCGCCGCCAGCACCGCACCGAAGCCATGCGGTAGTTTCCGATCATATCATACGGAACCCATGCAGGGTCAGGTCGGCGTCGACGTCGGTGAACGCGACCTCGACCCGCTGGCCGATGGCGATCGGCCGGTCGCCGGCATCGACGATACGCGAGGTCAGGCGCGGGCCTTCGTCCAATTCGACCTGCACGACGAGGTAGGGCGTCTCGTCGGCAAACGCCGGGAACCAGGCCTTGTGGACCTTGGTCCAGGTGCTCACCCGCCCGCGGCACGACGCCGGCCGCCAGGCGATATCGTCGGCAAAGCAGAACGGGCAGACCGGCCCGGGCGGCAGGTGCGCCTTGCCGCAGGCGCGGCAGGTCGGCAGCAGCAGGCGATGCGCGCGGCAGCCCTGCCAGAACGGCGCGTTGTCCGGGCCGACGCGCGGGCGCGGTTTGGCATGAGTGGTCATGGCACCGTCCTTTCGTGATCGTCATTGCGAGCGAAGCGAAGCAATCCATTTTGTAGGGCGCAATAGGCCGGAGGCCGTATTGCGCCGGACGCAAGGCGGCGCAATACGCTTCCCCCCGCTTCGCGGGGGCAAGGCTATTGCGCCCTACCATTCGCTCACCCCGTCAAAATCACCGCGTCGCCCCAGGCGGTACCCCAGTGCAGGACGTTGGCGCCCGGAATCTGCGTCGCCCCCGCGGTGCCGCGCAATTGCCGCACCATTTCGCATATCGAGTTCCAGCCGGCGAGGTGGGCTTCCGACAACAGCCCGCCCGACGTGTTGACCGGCAGCGCGCCGCCGATTTCGATGCGCCCGTCCTGCACCCACGCCGCCGCCTCGCCCGCGCCGCAGTAGCCGAACCGTTCGAGCGCGAACAGCACGAGCGGCGAGAACGCGTCGTAGGTGTAGAAGCCGTGCACGTCGTCGCGCTTGACGCCGGCGCGCGCGAAGACTTCGAGGTCGACCGGCCGCGCTCCCGCCGGCGCCGCCGTCTGCTGATTGATGCCGAGCCCGCGCGGGGCGAAAATGAACTCGTCGCGGCCGGCGCGGGTGCCCTGCATGCCGGCGATGCGCACCGGCTTTTGCTTGAGGTCGCGGGCGCGTTCGCCGCGCGCGATGAGCACCACCGCGGCGCCGTCGCTGATCAGACAACAGTCGAACAGCCGCAGCGGGTCGACCACCATGCGCGCGGCCTGGTGCGCCGCGAGCGTGAGCGGCTCGCGCATGATCGCCCGCGGGTTCATGCACGCATGCTTGCGCATGGCGATCGGCACCGCGGCGAGCTCGTCGCCGGTGGCGCCATAAAGGTGCATGTAGCGCTGCATGGCGATGGCCGCGCCGCCGGCCGGCGCGGTGAGGCCGAAGGGCGGCGCTTCCCCGTGGGTGCCGCCTTCCTCGCGGTTGCCCTCGACGTCGCCGGGGCCGCCGAGGAAGCCGCGCTCGCGGGTGAAGCTCACCGCGGTCACGCAGGCGACCACGTCGGCGAGCCCGGCGGACACCGCGAGCGCTGCGTGCTGCAGCGCGTTGGTGACGAAGCGGCCGTGCAGCCACGACTGGTTGACGTAGCGGATGTTAAGCCCGAACGCCTCGGCGATGCGGTCGTAGTCGGGCCCGAGCGGCCAGCCGAGATGGATCGACAGGCCGTCGACGTCGGCGCGCTCCAAGCCGGCGTCGGCGAGCGCGGCCTTGAACGCGATCGCCGCGAGGGCGAGCTGACTCTCGGCGAGCCCGCGCCCGAACCGGCTGCACCCGATGCCGACGATGGCCGCGTCGAGAGTCATGGCGCGCCTTCTTTCTTATCCCTCCCCCTTGTGGGGAGGTTCGCCCGCAGGAGCGGAGCGAAGGCGGGCGGGGTGGGGGTGCCTCAGATGACGAGCGACGGACGAGATGCCCGCCGCCCGTTCTCGCCTTTCTCAATCACCCCCACCCCGCTCCGCCCGCTTTGCGGGCGTCGCGACCCTCGCCACAAGGGCGATTATCCCGGACTTGACTTAGGTAGCACAGTATTCTACCGAAGTCTCGACAGGCCGGCCCCTTACCACAGTACCTACCCGATCAACTCGGCCGGCTCGACCCGCAGCGCGCGGGCCAGCCGGCCAAGCACCACGACCGTTGCCGCAGTAGAACCGCGCTCAATCGAGCCGAGATAGCGCACGCTTATGTCCGCCCGATCCGCCAGCTCCTCTTGCGTCAGCTTCCTTTCGAGGCGCAAACGCCGCACGTTCGCCGCCATTGCCCGCTTCAAATCCATGGCGGCCATCGGCAGCACGACAGGAACAATATTGCCAGGAAGTATACTGCCGACTAGGCTGACGACATGGACAATCCGCTTGTTGCCATCGTCGGGACCGTCGAAGTCGTCGGGGCGGTTGAACTCGACATCGACGACACGACCTACAGCCACGTCGTCATCCGCGACCGCCGTGGCGAGTTGCGATGCTTCGCAACGGTTCGCGCGGTGCCGGGCATCTCTCAATTGGTTGAGTCGGAGGCTATCGGGCTGTTTGTCTTTTCAGAAGGGACGGCAGAATGCCGGCTTTGGTGCGTGGTGTGTGAGGATGGCCGTCAGGCGGTGGATTTCGGGGCGCTGCGGGCACTGGCGACTTAGGGCTCTCCCGGCTCTAAGTGTTCTTGCTGTAGTCGGGATGGTCGAAAGCGCTCAGGCGACCGTCCTTGTCTCGCCGAAAAATGAATCTGTGTTCGTGTTCCGTGCCGAAGATGTCATTGTAAATTATTCGACCATAAAACCAGAAATAGGTGTGACGGCGGATGATGCTTTCAGCGTCACGCACGCTCATGCTGGTTGCTTCGCAGGACAATTGCCAAGTCTCCTTATCGGGATCAATGACGCGATCCCGCTCTGTGGGGAGTCCTACGACGGGCAGATTTCCGGTCAAACAGGCATCCCATGGCGGCGGGGCGGCCCAGTAGGAGAAATCGCGGCAAATAGCTTTCAGGATGGCTGGCGTCTTGCCGTGGTTTTTGAAGTAGAATCCGACGGTGATTGGAACGGATGGAACAGCATCTTTTTGCAGTCCCTTGCCGGTGATCTCCCGGATGGCGTCCGTCACATTGTCACTCGCGATCTCGGCGAACATATGCGCCCGCTCGGATTGGGTCAACGCGATAGCGGAATCGTGGGCGGCCAAAGCAGCGACACGGGTTGCGGAAGCAAGCTTAACCGTGAAAACGCCGAGAATTGTCGTAAACAGGGCGATGACTACGGTCGAAATAGCGGTGATGGCAGCGTTGTTTTTGTCAACGAAGTCACCAAGGCAACCGATGATGAGGCGCATCACGAGGATTTGGGGCGTACGCTCATCTTTGGATTTGCCGCCTGGTTGTGCTTCACTCTTGCTTATGCACTCGTGATAAGATGATGATTGGACTACGACAAAACCGAGACATGCGGCACCGATCAAGAGTAGAGCCGCAATTCCTGCTATGCGCGCTGCTTTCAGCATCCGTTGATTGCCGCACCAAAGATGTCCGCATTCTCTCGATTGTTGTAGCGGAACTGAAATTCCGCGACGTACAGCGGCATGTATTTCTTGCTGACCTTGTGGAACGTGCCGACCACGCCGCGCTTGATGATGGACCAAAAGCCCTCAAGCGTGTTCGTGTGGACCGCGCCGACGACGTATTGATGCGCGGAATGGTCAACGGTTTTGTGCGGATAGTCGGTAAGGTTCCTGTATCCAGAGTGCTGGTCCGTGCAGAGCAGGCTGACTTTGTCGGATACGGCTTCGCGGACGAAACCTTCCATCGTCGCGGTATCGGTGTTCTCGATAACCCGCGCGACGACATTGCCCTTCCGGCGCACGGCGCCGATGATTGCTGTCTTACCGGAACCGATGCCGCCGGTTCCACCGCCGCGTTTATCCCAATGTTTGTTATACCATTTGCCGCCGACGAAAGTTTCGTCGACCTCTACAATGCCGCCAAGCCTTTCCATGTCGTTCTCGATCAGTGCGACGCGGATGCGATGGCACATGTACCAAGCGGTTTTGTAGGAACCGAAGCCCATGTAGCGATAGATTTGCAGGGCCGACATGCCCTTTTTGCTGGTCAGCATCAGGTGCGTGACCTTGAACCAATCCCGCAACGGCTTGTTCGTGTTCTCGAAAATCGTACCGGCAATGTGCGAGAACCGATAGGTCGTATCGGGTGCGCACTGGCGGCATTGCCAATGAAAGGCCATCGTCGAAACCGGGCGCGGGTCCGGCGCTCCGCAGCGCGGGCAATGCACCCCTTCCGGCCAGCGGCGCGCCACAAGGTAGCGGGCACAAGCCTCTTCGTCCGGGAAAAAGGCTTCGAATTGAGGTTCGCTAAGCTGGTGAACCGGCTTCGGCCGGGCGCTGCGCT
This sequence comes from Xanthobacteraceae bacterium, assembly GCA_035622435.1. Classification (GTDB taxonomy): domain Bacteria; phylum Pseudomonadota; class Alphaproteobacteria; order Rhizobiales; family Xanthobacteraceae; genus AP-16. The sequence continues at coordinate 8,770 of DASPVJ010000322.1, forward strand.
TGCGGGCCATTGGAGTCCCTCCCCGTGATCGGTAGAACAATCCTACCGCGTCCGGGAGCGGAAGTCAAGTCCGGGATAATCGCCCCCCACAAGGGGGAGGGTAAGCGCGGCCTATTTCACCACCAAGTCCAACTGCAGCGCTTCGTTGAACGGCACGGCGGAATGGGCGATGCCGTTGCCGGCCGATTGGCCGTCGCCGCTCACCGTATAGAGCCGGTCGCCGATGACGCCGACGGCGAGGCCGTGGCGCGGATGCGGCATCGACGGCAGTATCTGCCAGCGGTTGAGCGCGGGATCGTAGATTTCCACCGCCTTGAACGCGGCGAGCAGGCGGCGGTCCTGGAACTCGCCGCCCGGCACCAGGATGCGCCCGTTGTAGACGCCGCCGCCGATGGCGCTGCGCGGCGTCGGCATGCGCTCGCGCACGGTCCAGGCGTCGGCTACGGGATCGTACATTTCGACGAGATCGATGTTGTTGCTGCCGCCGGAAATGAACGCCGCGCCGATGCGCCCGCCGATGGCGTAGATCTTCTCGCCGACCGTGGCGACGGCGTGATGGTTGCGCGCGACCAGCAGGGGCGCGCGCGCGCGCCAGGCATTGGTCGCCGGATCGTATTCCTCGACGGTCGCGAGCACGTGGTGGGCGCGGGTCGGATGGATGCCGGTTTCGCTCGACCCGGGCAGCGAATTGGCGCCGCCGGTGACGTAGATCTTGCCGTCGACGACCGCCGCCCCCGCCGCGCCGCGCTTGGTCGGCATCGGCGCCAGCGCCTTCCAGCTGTCGGCCGCGGGATCGTATTCCCACGCATTGTCGAGGGGGCGCCAGGCGGGCGGCCCGGAATCCGGCAGGGTGAAGCCGCCGAACGCGTAGATCTTGTCGTTGAGCATGGCGAAGGCGACGTGATGCGAGGGCAGCTGCATCGGCTTCTTCTGCGCCCATTTGTTGCTCGCCGGGTCGTATTCGTAGACCAGCGCCTTCGGCGTCCAGTTGGGGCCGATGCCGCAGAAGACGTAGAGCTTGCCGGCGGCAACGGCGCCGAGCACTTCCTCGGACGGGTCCGGGAACGGCGCGAGGATGACCCACGGGGCGGCCGCCGTCGGCGCCGGCGCCTGCGCGCGCGCCACGCCGAGCGCGATGATCGTGATCGCGAGCGCGCCGGCGATGATGCGAGCCGCGCGGCTCGTCATGGCCGGGCTTGTCCCGGCCATCCACGCCTTGCTTTGTTTGCGTTCAAGACGTGGATGCCCGGCACAAGGCCGGGCATGACGGCGGAGAATGACTGACATGGGTTCCTCCCCGGCTGTTCTCGTTGGGGCGCGAGCAAACCATAGGCGCGCGCGCAGGCGCAATGACGGAACTGGACACGGCGGGGGCGCGGTGGCAGAAGCGCCGGGATGAAAACCTTCCTGCTGCGCTTCTTCACCTGGTGGAACAGCCAGACCTTCGGCACGCAGCTGTGGACGCGCCTTTACGGCGAGTTCGTCGGCGAGGACGAGTTCGCCAACCGCTACTACCGCACCCGCGGCGGCAAGATCGATCCGACGCTCGGCTTCGAGCGGCGCTGGGTGATCTACAGCGGTTACGCCGAGGCCTCGACCGTGCCCCCCGGCTGGTACGGCTGGCTGCATCACACGGTCGACCTGCCGCCGACCGAGGTCGCCGCGACGCCGCGGCCGTGGGCGAAGCCGCACCGGCCGAACCTCACCGGCACGCCGCTCGCTTGGCGCCCGCCCGGCTCGACCCTGGCCGAGAGCCACCGCCCGCCGGCGACCGGCGACTACCAGCCCTGGACCCCGGGACAGTAGATTCCGCCTGCGCGCGGGCCTTTCGCCCTGTGCGCGGCGCCCTTTCAGCGCCGCAATCCCGGTGTTAACAGCGATTCCGGCGCGCCGCCCGCGGCGCTGCGCGGCCGCGAGCCCTCCATGCACAGACCGTATGTTCTTGCCGTTCTCGCCGCCGTGATCGCCGTGCCGATCGGGGCCGTGCCGGCGGCGGCGCAGTTCGGCTCGATCTTCGATCCGCCGCGTCCGCCGACCGACGTGCCGAACCGGCCGCCGGCGTCCCCGCCGCCCAATTCCTATCCGCAGCCGGCGCCGTCCGGTTTCCAGCCGCCAGCGCCGGGGCGCAGCGGCATCCAGTCGCAGCCGCTGCCGCCGCCGCCGGGGGCAACGGCGGCTCCGCCGACGCAACCGGCGCCCCAGCCGAGCACGTTCGCGCCGCCGGCCCCAGGCCAAGCGCCGCCGGCGCAACCCCCGGCGCCGCCCGGCGCGCCGCTGCAGCCGGGGGACGAGATCATCACCGCCCCGCCCGCCCAGAAGGTCGTCAACCCGACCGCCGTGTTCTCCGGCCTCGACAAGATCACCGGGCGCATCACCACGTTCGAGGCGGCGATCAACGAGACGGTGCAGTTCGGCGCGCTGCGGGTGACGCCGCGCGCCTGCTACACGCGCCCGCCCAACGAAACGCCCAACACCGACAGCTTCCTCGAAGTCGACGAGATCACCCTTTCGGGCGAGGTGCACCGCATTTTCACCGGCTGGATGTACGCGGCGAGCCCCGGGCTGCACGCAGTCGAGCACCCGATCTACGACGTGTGGCTGACCGACTGCAAAGGCGGCGACGCAACGGCGGTCGCGGGCGCGAAGCCGCCGGAGCCGGAACCGACGCCGCCGCCCGCGCCGCGCACACAAACAAAGAAAAAGTAGGGTGGCTCAAGGCGCGACGCGCCGTAATCCGTCGTCTTTGTTTGTTTGATGGTTGCGGCGGGTTGCGCGGCTTCGCCGCTTACCCAGCCTATGAACCGCCGATCATCGCCAGCGCATCCGTCCCCGCAATCGGCCGATCGGTCGGCAGGGCAGCGAAGCGGCCGTTGACCGCAAGCGCCGCTTCGAGCGCGCGGTGATATTGGCGGCGGGTGAGTTCGCGTGCGCCGAACGTCTTGAGGTGGTCGGTGACGAACTGGGTGTCGAGCAAGACGAATCCGCCCGCCTTGAGGCGGGCGACGAGGTGCACGAGCGCGATCTTGGAGGCGTCGCGCGCCCGGTGAAACATGCTCTCGCCGAAGAAGGCGCCGCCGAGGCTCACGCCGTAGAGGCCGCCGACCAAATCCGTCCCGGCGTAGACCTCGACCGTGTGGCAATGGCCGCGGGCGTGGAGGCCGCGGTAGAGCATGCGGATGCGCGCGTTGATCCAGGTGCGCGCGCGTCCCGCCGAAGGCGCGGCGCAAGCGTCGATCACCGCGTCGAAGTCGTTATCGCACACGACCCGGAAGCGGTCCTGGCGCACGGTGCGCCTGAGGCGCGCCGGCACGTGGAAGGCGCCGAGCGGCAGCACGCCGCGCCGCTCCGGCTCGATCCAGTAGAGCGCCGGATCCTCGGCGCTCTCCGCCATGGGGAAGATGCCGCAGGCGTAGGCCTTGAGCAGCACCTCGGGGGTGATTTCGACGGTCGCGGGCTTCATGACAGATGTCAGATGTCAGAGGTCGGAGGTCAGATAGTCCCTGAACTGGCATCTGTCATCTGACATCTGACATCCGACATCTGTCATCCGACCGCCGACGTCATCCCGCCGTCGGCGAGGAAGCGCTCCAGCCAGTGGATGTGGTAGGCGCCGTCGATGACCGCCTGCTCGCGCACCAGGGCGCGGAACAGCGGCAGGGTGGTCTCGACGCCGTCGACCACGAACTCGTCGAGCGCCCGTTTGAGCCGCATCAGGCATTCGGTGCGGGTCTTGCCGTGCACGATCAGCTTGCCGACGAGCGAATCGTAAAAGGGCGGGATGGCGTAGCCCTGGTAGACGGCGGAATCGACGCGGATGCCGGGACCGCCGGGCGGGTGGTAGTGCTGGATGCGGCCGGGCGAGGGGCGGAACGACACCGGGTTCTCCGCATTGATGCGGCATTCGATGGCGTGGCCGTGGAACTTCACGTCGTTTTGCGCCAGCGCAAGATCGGCGCCGGCCGCCACCCGGATCTGCTCGAGGATCAGGTCCATGTCGGTGATCATCTCGGTCACCGGGTGCTCGACCTGGATGCGGGTGTTCATTTCGATGAAGTAGAAGCGGCCGTCCTCGTACAGGAACTCGACGGTGCCGACGCCGAGATACTTGAGTTCGCGCATGGCGGCGGCGACGCATTGGCCGATGGCGTCGCGCGCCTCGGCGTTGAGGGCGGGCGAGGGGCCTTCCTCCCAGACCTTCTGGTGCCGGCGCTGCAGCGAGCAGTCGCGCTCGCCCAGATGGATGGCGTTGCCGCGGCCGTCGCCGATGACCTGAATCTCGATGTGGCGCGGCTCGGCGAGGTATTTCTCCAGATAGACGGTGGCGTCGCCGAACGCCGCCTGCGCCTCGGTGCGGGCGGTCGCGAGCGCCGCGGCAAGGTCGGCGGGCGCGCGTACGACCTTCATGCCGCGCCCGCCGCCGCCAGCCGCCGCCTTGACGAGGAGGGGAAACCCGATGGCGCGGGCGACGCCTGCCGCATCTTCCCCGCTCTCGACGCCGCCCTCCGATCCCGGCACCACCGGGATGCCCAGGCGGCTGGCGGTGCGCTTGGCTTCGATCTTGTCGCCCATCAGGCGGATGTGCTCGGCGGTGGGGCCGATGAATTGCACGTTGTGCTCGCGCAGGATCTCGGCAAAGCGCGCGTTCTCGGAGAGGAAGCCGTAGCCCGGATGCACCGCGTCGGCGCCGGTGATCTCGCAGGCGGCGAGCAGCGCCGGAACGTTGAGATAGCTGTCCTTGGCGGGCGGCGGGCCGACGCACACGCTTTCGTCGGCAAGCCGCACGTGCATGGCGTCGGCGTCGGCGGTCGAGTGCACGGCGACCGCCGGAATGCCGAGCTCCTTGCACGCGCGCAGCACGCGCAGCGCGATCTCGCCGCGATTGGCGATGAGGATTTTGTCGAACATCGCCTCAAACGCCCGACATCCCCCTGCCGTCATGCCCGGCCTTGGGCCGGGCATCCACGCCTTGACGCGGCAAAGACGTGGATCGCCGGGACAAGCCCGGCCATGACGCGCGAGGAGTGCGCCTGCGCTCCGTCATTCGATGATCATCAGCGGCTCGCCGAATTCGACCGGCTGGCCGTCGTCGAACAGGATCTGCGTCACCGTGCCGGCGCGCGGCGAGGGGATCTGGTTGAGCGTCTTCATCGCCTCGACGATCAGAAGGGTATCGCCGATCTCGACCGCGCTGCCGACATCGACGAAAGGCTTGGCGCCCGGTTCGGGCGCGCGATAGGCGGTGCCGACCATGGGCGAGGGGACGAGGCCGGGGTGGGCCGAGGCGTCGATCATGCCGGCGACGACGGACGGGCCGGCGATCGGGACGGCGGCCGGAGGCTCGGCCCGCGCCCCCGGGGCGGCGGCGGGCAAGGCCGCGGCGCCGGCGTGGCGCGCCACCCGCACGCGCTGACCGTCCTGCTCGATCTCGATCTCGCTCACGCCCAACTCGTCGAGCAACGCGGCGAGTTCGCGGATCGCATCCTGATCGATGGCGATCCTGCGCCCGGGCATGCGTTGCGGTTTGGGCCAGCGCGCCACGGCTTCAACCCTTCGCGTCCGCGCCGACCATGGCGGCAAGCCCGCGGATGGCGAGCCCGTAGCCGTCGACGCCGAAGCCGCAGATCACGGCGCGGGCGACCCGCGACACGTAGGAATCGTGGCGGAAGCTCTCGCGCGCGTGGATGTTGGTGATGTGCACCTCGACGACCGGAATCTGCGCAGCGAGGATGGCGTCGAGGATCGCAACCGACGTGGTGGTGTAGCCCGCCGGGTTGAGCACGATGCCGGCCGCCTGCTCGCGCGCCGCCGCGTGGATCCAATCGACGATCGCGCCCTCGTGGTTCGATTGGTGGAACTTGACCGCGAGGCCGAAGCGCTTCCCCGCGTCGCGGCACAGGCGCTCCACGTCGGCGAGGGTGGCGCGGCCGTATTTCTCCGGCTCGCGCGTGCCGAGCAGGTTGAGGTTGGGGCCGTTGAGGATGTAGATCGTCTTGCTGGTCGCCTTGGCCATGAGACGTGCCCGCAGTGGGACGCGCAGCAAAGCGACCGCCGTCGCGCGGCCGCAGGCTCCGTTGCCGGCTTTATAGGAGGCCGCGCCGGGAAGGGGAAGCCTGCCGGCCGCCGTCGCGCCCGTTGCCGGGCCCGCTAGTGGCGGGCGGCGTCGACCTTCTCCTTGAGCGCGGCGTAGCCCTGCGCGCCGACCACCACCTCGGAGCCGATGATGTAGCTCGGGGTGCCGTTGAGGCCGATCGCGTCGGCGACGTGCATGATCTCCTTCAGCGTCTCGGTCACCTCGTCGCTGGCGAGATCCTTCTCGATCCGCGCCACGTCGAAGCCGGCTTCCTTGGCCGCCGCCAGCGCGTGCGCCTTGTCGGCCGGGCCGCGCTCGCCGAGCAGCCGCTGATGGAAGTCGAGATATCTCTTGCCGGTCTTGTCCTGCATGCGCGCCGCCACCGCGACCTGCGCGGCTTCGAGCGAGCCCGGGCCGAGCACCGGGTACTCCTTCAGGACGACCTTCAGGTTGGGATCGGTCTTGAGCAATTGCAGCATGTCGGCGAGCGCGCGCTTGCAGTAGCCGCAATTGTAATCGAAGAACTCGACCATGGTGACGTTGCCCTGCGGGTTGCCCAAGGTCACCTGGTGGGAGGAATTGAACAGTTCCTGCTTGTGCTCGCGCACGCCGACGGCCTGCTTCTCGGCTTCGGCCGCGGTCTGGCGCCGCTCCACCTCGCTCATGATCTCCTGCAGCACTTCCGGATGCGCGATCAGGTAGTCCTTGACGATGCCTTCGATCTCGTGGCGCTGGGTGTCGCTGAAGCTCTGCGCGTGCGCGGGAGCGGCGCCGACGAAGGCGATGAAGATGGCGGCGGCGGTCAAGCGGAGCATCAAGCGCATCGCGGATTCCTTCAGGTCAGTTGTGGCGTGTGCCGGGCGGCGGTTTGTAGGTGACGATGTCGTCGGCGCGCACCCAGCCGGGCGAGCCGGTGGGGAAGCGCGTCTTGGCGCGGGTGGCAAGATCGCGGGCGGTGCGGTAATCGCCGCGGGCAAACGCGGCCTGGGCGGCAGCGAGGTCGGCCTCGGCGAGGTCGCCCTTGCGGCCGTAGGCCATGGCGAGCTGGCTGTAGCCGTCGGCCATGTCGGGTTCCCGCGTCACGGCGGTGCGCAGCAGCGGGATCGCCTCGTCGGCCAACTTGGCTTCGTTGGTGGCGACGAGCGCCTGGCCGAGCATCACGCGGATCAAGGTCGCGTTGGGGGCCAGCGCCGCCGCGTGGCGCAGCGGCCCGACCGCCTCGGTCGGGTGCCCGCCTTCGAGCAGCGCCTGCCCCTTGAGTTCGTAGAAATACGGGTTGTTGGGCTGGGTCTGGATCAGCCCGTCGATCAGGGTGAGGGCGGCACGCAGGTCGCCGTGTCGATAGACCGAAATCGCCCGCGCGTAGCGGGCCGGCAGGCTGGTGTCGGACGGGGGGTAGCGCCGCCCCACCGTCTCCGGACGGTCGATGAAGCCGACGAGCTTGGCGCGCATCAGGTCATGGCGCGCCTGCAGTTCCGGCGGATCCTTCTTGTCCCAATAGGGGCTCGTCTTGACGAGCCCTTCGAGCGCGTCCATGCGCTCTTTCGGCATCGGATGGGTCTGCAGATAGGGATCGATGTAGCGGACCTGGAACTCGATCTTGTCGGCGAAGCGCTTGAACGTGTCGTACATGCCCTTGGGCGACTGGCCGGTCATGGTGAGGAATTTCACGCCGGCCTTGTCAGCCTGCTCCTCCTGGGCACGGACATAGGCGAGCAGCGAGCGCTGCAGCATGCTCTGCGGCCCCTGGATGATGGCGGCGCCGATGTTGCCGGCGCTGGAGTTGGAGGAGCGCGCGCCCGCCGCGGTGGCGCCGATGCCGAGCAGCAGCGCGACGATGGCGGCGGTCTGGGCGTTGGCGAGTTCCTCGCGTATGCGCGCCAGATGTCCGCCGGCGATATGGCCGGACTCGTGCGCCAAGACGCCGATGATCTCGTTCGGCGTGTTGGCGTCCATCAGGGCGCCGACGTTGATGAAGATGCGCCGCCCGTCGACCACGAAGGCGTTGAACGCGCGGTCGTTGATGATGACGACGTGGACGTCCTGGTGGCCGAGCCCGGCCGCGCGCAGGATCGGTCCGGTATACTCGCGCAACAATTGCTCGATTTCGGCGTCGCGGATGATCGGCAGGTTGCCTTGCGCGTGCGCCGGGACGGCGGGCACGGCGACCGCGAGCGCGGTCGCCGCCGCAAGCGCGCGCAACGCTGGCGTCCGGCGTCCCAGCCTGTTACCCGTCTCGCCGATGCTCATGCGGTGCGGTTCTCGAACCGTTTCGGGGGCAAACTAGGGAGGCCGCCCGGCCCGGTCAATGCAATGCGGATCACGTCGCGAATAAGGCGCTGTGTCCCGGTTGCCCGCGCGGCGGCCGGCGCGGGCGCGGCCGTCGGGCGGCCAACAAGCCCGTCGAATACGGCAGCAACGAGGCCCTGCGCGGGCTCCCGGGCGCCGCGCTGATGCTCGAGGCCGCCACCCGCCTGCTCAAGCCCTCGGCGCGCAGCAACGTGCCGCCCTTCATGGTGATGGACGTGATGGCGGCGGCCGCGCGGATCGAGGCGGCCGGCGGCCGCGTCGTGCACATGGAGGTCGGCCAGCCGGCGGCACCGGCGCCGCAGACCGCGATCGCGGCGGCGCGGGCGGCGCTCGCGACCGGCCGCATCGACTACACCGAAGCGCTCGGCATGCCGGCGTTGCGCGCGCGCATCGCGCGCCACTACGCGGAGCGCTACGGCGTCGCCGTCGAAGCCGACCGCATCGTCGTCACCACCGGTTCCTCGGCGGGATTCATCCTGGCGTTCCTCGCCCTGTTCGAACCGGGCGACCGGGTGGCTCTGGCCAATCCGGGCTATCCGCCCTACCGCCACATCCTCGCCGCGCTCGGCTGCGAGCCGGTGCTCATCGAGACGACGGCCGCGACGCGCTGGGCGATCACGGTCGAGGCGCTGATCGCCGCGCACCGGACAAAGCCGCTGCAAGGGGTGCTGGTGGCGAGCCCCGCCAATCCGACCGGCACCATGATCCGCGCCGAGGCGCTCGCCGCGCTGGTCGCCGCCGCGCAGGCGGAAGGCATGCGCTTCATCTCCGACGAAATCTATCACGGCCTCGACTACGCCTTTGCGCCCGAGACCGCGGCGCGGCTGTCGCCCGACGCCGTCATCATCAACTCGTTCTCCAAATATTTCTGCATGACCGGCTGGCGCGTCGGCTGGATGGTGGCGCCGGGCGCGCTGGTGCGCGCGGTCGAGCGGCTGCAGCAGAACCTCGCCATCTCGGTGCCGATGCTCTCGCAAGTCGCCGCGCTCGCCGCGTTCGACGGCCGCGCGGAGATGGAGGCGGTCAAGCACGGCTACGAGGCAAACCGCCGCATCCTCATCGACCGCCTGCCGGCGGCCGGCCTCGACCGCTTTCTCCCGGTCGACGGCGCCTTCTATCTCTATGCCGACGTGTCGCGGTTCTCCAACGACAGCTTCGACTTCGCCAAGCGCATGCTGGAGGAAGCGGGCGTCGCCGTCACGCCCGGCATCGATTTCGATCCCGTCAACGGGCACAACTTCATCCGCTTCTGCTACGCCCGTTCGGCCGACGACATGCGCGAGGCGGTCGCGCGCATCGGGGGGTGGCTGCGCAGGGTGAGGCAGCCGGGGAAGCCGGCGTAACCCGCCACCACGATCAGTCGGCGAATGGATTGACGACGGAAACGTCGAGGTCTTGGAAATGCCGGACATTGCGGGTTGCAAGATCCGCCCGGTTAGCAGTGACGATCCCCGCGATCAGAGTGTCGCGAAAGTCGACCGGTCGCCCGATACGCTCACGCGTCGCTGCAATGGAAGCTGCTGCACCGGCGGCTCTTTCATCGACAGGCAAAATCTCGTTCTGAATATGGATTTCAAGCACGCGCTCCAAAGCCTCTTCCAGACGTTGCCGATGGCGGCCGATGGCGAGTCTTTCGATTCCGACCCGCAGCTCGAAATAGGAGACTGCGGTCAACCAAAAAATGTCCGGTGGCTGACGATTGAGCCACCGCTCAAGTTCGGCATTGCGCTCGCTCTGCATCAGCGCGGAGACGATATTGGTGTCGAGAATAATCACTTCATTGGTGTCGAGAACAATCACTTCCGAAATTTTGGCGGGCGTACGAAGTACCCGCGCCACTCGGGGATTTCTTCGCTAAGCCCGATACCGGCAAACTCGTTGGCGATGCGCGTGCCCAAGCCTTTGGGCGGCGTGGGGCGCTCGTCGCGTCTCACCGCATCCCGCAGGATCGTGCGGGCTTCCTCCTCCATGCTGCGGCCGTGGCGGGCGGCGCGGCGCTTGAGGCGCGCCTTCACGCTGTCTTCGATATTGCGCACGATGATCTGGCCCATGGGGCGATCTCCTTGATATCATGATATCAAGGCGGACGATCGGCGGCAATCGGTGGATCGCGGGCCGTTCGCTCCTGAGCCACCTGCCTCAAAACTCCACGTCGAGTTCCTCGAGGTCGTCGGGCTCGGTCTTGGCGGCGGCGATCCATTCCTGCACGAACGGCATGGCCAGGATGGTGCGGCAGTACGCCGCGCAGGGCGCGTCGAGCTTCACGTCGTAGGTCTCGAACCGCGTGCACACCGGCGCGTACATGGCATCCGCCAGGCCGGGCCGCGCCCCGAACAGGTAGGGTCCCTGGTAGGCGGCGAGACACTCGCGCCAGATGGCGGCGATGCGGTCGATATCGGCCTGCGCCCCCGCCCACACCTTGAAGGCGGGATAATGCGCCTTGATGTGCATGGGCAGCGCCGAGCGCAGGTTGGCGAAGCCGGAGTGCATTTCCCCGCTCACCGCGCGGCAATGGGCGCGCGCCGACTGCTCCGCCGGCAGCAGGCCGGCGTCGGGGTTGAGTTCGTGGAGGTACTCGGCGATCGCCAAGGTGTCCCACACCTTGACGCCGTTGTGGGTCAGGCAGGGCACCAGAAACGACGGCGACATCAACAGCAATTCGGCGCGGATCGAGGGGTCGTCGCTGGGGATCACCATTTCATCGAAGGCAATGCCGGCTATCTTGCACAACAGCCAGCCGCGCAACGACCAGGAGCCGTAGTTCTTGCTGCCGATGGTGAGCTTTGCCTCGGCCATGTCCGTCCCCTTCACGGCCAGCCGCCCATGGCGGCGCGCCGAATTGGGCTGGAAAGCCAGCCGGTTGCCACAACCTCTTGAGGTCGGCCCCGAACCGTCTTGCCATGCCGTCCCGGCGCCGGCGATTGTCCCCAGGCGGACCCCGGACAGCAACAATTTTCTCGCGGCGCAACATCAAATCCACTAGCCTTTCGCGGCCGGGGTGGTGGGGACGGCGATGGCGAAGGCCGCGCCGCTCGTAGCGCAATGCTGTACCAGGCCTATCAGGCCCATTCCGACGTCATGGGCCTGGTGCGCGCGTTCGCCCAGGTGGCGCTGGGGGCGCTCGGCCGCTCCCCGCCGGGCGGCGGAGCCGGGCCCAACGCGCTGCGCAACCTCACCGCCGCCTACGAACTGATCTCCCGGGCCGGGCTCACCCACGTGCGCCCGCCGTTCGCCGTCGACAGCGTCACGGTCGGCAACCGCGAGGTCGCCGTGCGCGAGGTGAGCGAGCGCGCAACCCCGTTCGGAACGCTCCTGCACTTCAAGAAAGACATCGACACGGCGCAACCGCGCGTTCTCCTGGTGGCGCCGCTGTCCGGGCATTTTTCCACCCTGCTGCGCAACACCGTGCGCACCATGCTGCCCGAGCACGACGTCTACATCACCGACTGGCACAACGCCCGCGACGTGAACCTCGGGCACGGGCGGTTCGGCTTCGACGAGTACATCGAGCACCTCGTCTCGTTCCTCGAGGCGATCGGTCCGGGCGGCCACGTGATGGCGGTGTGCCAGCCCTGCGTCGCGGCGCTGGTCGCCGTCGCGGTGATGGCGCAAGCCGGCAATCCGGCGCAGCCGCGCAGCATGACGCTGATGGCCGGGCCGATCGACGCGCGGGTCAATCCGACCCGGGTCAACGAGCTAGCCACCAGCAAGCCGATCGAATGGTTCGAGCAGAACCTCATCGCCAGCGTGCCGTTCCGCTACGGCGGCGCGATGCGGCGGGTCTATCCGGGCTTCGTCCAACTCGCCGCGTTCATGAGCATGAACATCGAGCGGCATCTCAAAGCCCATCGCGAGCTCTACGACAACCTCGCCGCCGGCGAATACGAAAAGGCGCAAGTGACCAAGGCGTTCTACGACGAATACTTCGCCGTCCTCGACCTCACCGCCGAGTTCTATCTGGAGACGGTCGAGCGCGTGTTCCAGAGGCACGCGCTGCCGCTCGGCGAACTTGAGTTCCGCGGCAGCAAGGTCGAGCCGGCGGCGATCCGCCGGACCATGCTGCTCACCGTCGAGGGGGAGAAGGACGACGTCTGCGCGGTCGGCCAGACGGTCGCCGCGCACGATCTGTGCGCCAAGCTGCGGCCCTATCTCAAGCGCCACCACATGCAGCCGGGCGTCGGCCACTACGGCGTGTTCAGCGGCAAGCGCTGGGAAGGCCAAGTCTATCCGATCGTCAAGAACGTCATCCTGGCGAGCGATTGAATAAACTCGACGTCATCCTGAGGAGGTCGCGCGCTGTTGCGCGCGACCGTCTCGAAGGATGGCCACAAACACCGAGCCTGCTTCCATCCTTCGAGACGGCCGTTCGCCAACGCGAATGGCCTCCTCAGGATGACGTTTGTGTTTGTTTGATGCGCCCTACACCTGCTTCTCGAAGAACAGGCTCAGCTCGATGTTGCGGGCCGGCATTTCGGCGTAGTGGCCGAACGGACCGCAGCTCGTAAACCCGGCGCTTCGATAGAGGCCGATCGCTTCGCGCTGGTAAGGCCCGGTTTCAAGGCGCAACGCGAATTTGCCGCACGCCCGCGCCTCTTCCTCGATCCGACGCAACATCGCCTTGGCGAGGCCGCGGCCGCGGGCCGCCGGTCGCGTATACATGCGCTTGACCTCGGCGTAATCGTCAAACAGCGCAACCCCGCCGCACCCGGCGGCAACGCCGCTAAGCCGCGCCACGAAGAAACGCACGTGCGGCTCGAACAGTTGGTCGATCGACAGCCCGTGCCGTTGATGGGCCTCATAGGCCGCCCCGAGAACGTCGTTAAGTTCGCCGATCAACGCGTGCACCTCCGGCGTTGCCGCGATCGCTCGCTCGATGGTGACGCTCATGCGCGATGATCTTCCTTGTCGCCGCGGTTCGCCGGACGACGCGAACTATGCCGTCAGCCGCGTCCGGCGCCGGGCGAATCGAGCACGCGCTGCATGAACACGAGGTCGAGCCAGCGGCCGAACTTGTGGCCGACCTCCTCGAAGTGCGCGACCTCCTTGAAGCCGAGCCGCCGGTGGAACGCGACCGAGGCGGCGTTGGCGGCGTCGATGCCGCCGAGCATGACGTGCTTGTCGAGTTTTGCCGCCAACGGGAACAGCGCCTCGACCAGGCGACGCCCGAGGCCGCGGCGCTGGCGGTCGGCCGCGACATAGACGGAATGCTCGACAGTGAAGCGATAGCCGGGCCACGCGCGCCAATCGCCGAACGAGGAAAAGCCGGCGACGTCATCGCCTTCCGCCGCCACCAGCACCGGGTAGCCCTGGGCGCGTCGGCCGTCGAACCACTGGGTGCGCTCGGCAAGCGTCACCGGGGCGAGCGCGTAGACCGCGGTCGAGGTGGCGATGACCTCGTTATAGATGGCGAGGATGCCGGGCAGGTCGGCCGGAGCGGCGGCGCGGATGAGCATGGCGGGCCTCGCTCAAGATCGGCGAATGGCGAGGAGCGAATGGCGAATAGGGGAAGCCACCGTTCCATCCGCTACTCGCCAATTCGCGGAAACGCTTGAACGGGGCCAATTATCCACTATAATCAACGTATGTCAACTATCCTGGACGATCCGACGCCGGCGTTGGCCGCCCGCCTGCGCCTCGAGCGCGACGCGCGCGGCTGGTCGCTCGGCGGGCTGGCGCAACGCTCCGGCGTCTCCAAGGCGATGATCAGCAAGATCGAGCGCGCCGAGGCGAGCCCGACCGCCGCGCTGCTCGGGCGGCTGTCCGGCGCGCTCGGGCTCACTCTCTCCGCGCTCCTCGCCCGTGCCGAGGGGCGGCCCGACCGCCTGGCGCGGGCGGCGGTGCAGCCGCGCTGGCGCGACCCCAAGACCGGCTACGTGCGCCGCCAAGTGTCGCCGCCGTCGGCCCCGATCGAACTCGTGCGGGTCGAACTGCCGGCGCGTCGGTCGGTCTCCTTTCCGGCATCCGCTTACGCCTTCGTGCACGAGCTGATCTGGGTCCTTGACGGGCATCTCACCTTCGTCGAGGGCGAGGACACCCACGAGCTCGACGCGGGCGATTGCCTCGCGCTCGGCCCGCCGCGGGACTGCACGTTCAGCAACGCCGGCCCGCGCCCGTGCGTCTATCTGGTCGCCGTGGTGCGGCAGGGATAGATTTCCGGCGCGGTGAGCGTCACGGCCGATTGCCTGAGGCTCGGAGCGGCATCCGTGCTGACGATGACGAGCCGATGCCGGCCTACCGCAGCGCCGCCGCAATGTTGCCGCCGTCGACGGTGGTCACGTCGCCGGTGGTTTTGAGCGCCAGCGCCTGGTGCACGAACGCCTGCGCCACGTCGTCGGCCGTCACTTCGCGGCCGAGCAGGTTGCCGGCCATGTAGTCGTGCTCGCTCAAATTCCGCGCCTTGGCGCGCTGCGCGATCATCTCCGGCGTCAGCAGGCCCGAGCGGATGCGGTCGGCGTTGACCGCGTTGGCGCGGATGCCCTCGTTGCCGTAGTCGAGCGCGTACTGGCGCACCAAAAAGAGCGTCGCGGCCTTGGGCAATCCGTACGGGCCGAAATTCGCGCCCGGATTGACCGCCTGTTTCGACACGTTGAACAGAAGAACGCCGCCGGTGCCTTGCGCCAGCATCACCCGCACCGCGTTCTGGGCGACGCGTTGGTGGGCGAAGAAGTTGAGTTCGAAGCTCTGGCGCAGCACCGCCTCGTCGACTTCGCCGATGCGGCCCTGCCAGGCAGCGCCGGCATTGGATACGACGATGTCGAGCCCGCCGAACGTTTCGCTCACCGCATCGAAGGCGGCGCGCACCGAACTCCCGTCGGTCACGTTGCAGCGGAGCGCAAGCGCCGCGCCGCCGATCGCCTTGGCGCGGGCCTGCGCGGCTTCGCCGTCAAGATCGAGCAGCGCGACTTCGGCACCCGCCGCCGCGAACGCGCGCGCGGTCGCCGCTCCGATGGTGCCGCCGGCGCCGGTGATCACCGCGATCTGCCCGGCCAAGGGTTTCTCCGGTTCCTTGCCGAGTTTCGCCTGTTCGAGCGACCAGTATTCCACGTCGAACATGTCGGCTTCGGCGATCGATTCGAACCGGCCGATCGCCTCCGCGTCGGTGATGGTCTCGATCGCGGCCTCGGCGAGGTCGGCGGCGACGCGCGCGTCCTTCTTACTGCGGCCAAGCCCGACAACGCCAAGCCCCGGCACCAGCACGACGCGGGGCAGCGGGTCGAGCATGCGCTTTAGCCCGTTGCAGCGCGCGTTGTTGCGCGCGAAATACGCTTCATAGGCGTCGACGAAGGCGTGGACCGCCGCAACCGCCGCGCGCTTGAATTCGCCGAGCTTGCCGTCTTCCGGCGCCGGGACGAGGAGCGGCGAGTTCTTGGTACGGATGGCGTGGTCGGGGGTCACGACGCCCGCCTGGCTGTAGCGTTTGACCTCGGCGCCGTTGACGAAATCGAGGACGGCGGGGCTCGAACGGCGTTCGAGCACGAGCCGGCGCCAGGCGCCCTCGACTTTGGGGTCCTTGAGGCTGCAGGCGCCGCGCACGATCGGGGCGATCTCGGCGAACGGCGCGCTCTGCTGCGGCAGGCGGATCGCGGCGAATACCGTCCGGCGCCCGCGTTTGAGGCGCGCCTCGGCGAGGCTCACCATCTCGATCATGCGCTCGTAGGCGTCGCGCGCGCTTGCTCCGAACGTGAAAATGCCGTGCTTGATCAGGATCAGGCCCTCGACCGCGGGCGCCGCGTCGTGCACCTGCGCCGACTTTTTGGCGAGCGCGAAGCCCGGCATCAGATACGGCACGACGCCGAGCCGGCCGTCGTAGACCTCGGCGCACAGCTCCGCCCCGTTCGGCTGGTCGACCAGGCTGAGCACCGCGGTCGAATGGGTGTGATCGACGAACTTCGCCGGCACGAAGGCGTGCAGCAGCGTCTCGACCGACGGATTGGGCGCCGTCGGGTCGACGAGGTTGGCGCGCTGGACGCGCACCATGTCTTCGTCGGCGAGCGCGTCGAGCGCACGCAGCTTGCGTAACGGCGCCAGCCGAACCGCCGGCAAGCCGGCCGGCTCGATCGTCGCCATGTCCCAGCCGCTGCCCTTGACGCACAGCACCTCGGCGTCCTCGCCGAGGAGGTCGCGCACGCGCGTCTTTACCGAAGTGTTGCCGCCGCCGTGCAGCACGAGCTTGGGGTCGCGGCCGAGCAGGCGGGTCGTGTAGACGCGCAGCGCGATGTCGGCGCCGATGCTCCGTTCGGCATAGCGGTCGACGAGCGCTTGCGCGTCGCGGTCGACCCAGCCGCTCTTCATTCGTTTCAGCCCTTGTCGCCGGCCAGGCGACGCGACCACCAACCGCTACGGCGCGGCTGGCTCGACGGCGGAACCTCGGCAGGAGCCGGCGCCGGCGCCGCCGGTTCCGCGGCAGGCTCGGAATGCGGCGCTGGCGGCACCGCGGCCTCGGCCGGCCGATCGCCGAAGACGAGCGACGCTGGCTCGCGCACGGTGGAACGCCGGCGCGGCGGCTCGGGCGCGTCGGGCGGCGCGTCGGCTTGGGCCGGCTGCGGATGGGGCTCGTCCGCGCGCGGCTCAGCCATGTCCGAACCGGAACGCGGCTCCGGTCCTGCCGCGGGCATTTCGCCGGCAACCGCCTCGGGGCGCGCCTGCACCGGCGGCCGGTCGAAGTCGGCGACCGCGCTGTCGAGTTCGGGCTCGAAGGCGGGCGCCGCCTCGAACGGCTCGGCCTCGCGGCCGCGCCGGCGGCGTCCCCCGCGCCGACCGCGGCGCCGGCGCCGGCGCTCGCCGTCGCCGAAATCTTCGCCCGCGGCCTCGCGCGGATGGCCCTCGTCGTCGTCCGTGCCGGCCCGGGGCGGCGCGGCGATTTCGCCATGCTCGACCCGCCCGCCCGCATCGTACGGCAGCTCGCCGCCCTCGCGCCGGCCGCGGCGCCGACGCCGTCGCCGGCGGCGTCCGCCCGGCTCGCCGTGTTCGGACGGCCGCTCGCCGCCATGCACGACCTCCGGCCGCGCTTCCGCCTCGGCCTCCTCGCCCTCGGCTTCTTCGTCTTCGGCCTCGTCCTCGCCGTCCGCTTCCGCCGCGGCGATGTCCTCCGCCTCTTCCTCCTCCGGCGCCGGCGGCACGGTCGTCGGCTGCACGGCGATCGCGCGGGCGGCCTCCACGGTGTGCACCTGCTCGCCCTTGTCGATGACGAAGGATTGCTGGCCGCCGATCCCCGCGTCCGCGTTGATGGTGATGGCGATGCGGAAGCGCTGCTCCAGATCGCGCAGGTGCGCGCGCTTGTGGTTGAGCACGTAGATCGCGACTTCGGCGCGGGTGCGCACGATGAGATTGTGGGTCGCGCCCTTGATCAGCGTCTCCTCCAGCGAGCGCAGCAATTGCAGCGCCACCGAGGAGACCGAGCGCAAGTGACCGGTGCCGCCGCACGTCGGGCACTTCTCGGTCGAGCTTTCAAGCACGCCGGTGCGGATGCGCTGGCGCGACATTTCCAACAGGCCGAAATGGGAGATGCGGCCGACCTGGATGCGGGCGCGATCGTGCTTGAGGCACTCCTTGAGGCGGCGCTCGACCGAACGGTTGTTGCGCTTCTCGTCCATGTCGATGAAGTCGATGACGATCAGGCCGGCGAGGTCGCGTAAGCGCAGCTGCCGGGCGATTTCCTCGGCCGCCTCCAAGTTGGTCTTGAGCGCGGTGTCCTCGATGTGGTGCTCGCGGGTGGCGCGGCCGGAGTTCACGTCGATCGACACCAGCGCCTCGGTCTGGTTGAGCACGACGTAGCCGCCGGAGCGCAGCTGCACGATCGGCGAGAACATGGCGTCGAGCTGGCTCTCGATGCCGTAGCGGGTGAAGATCGGCTGGGTGTCGCGGTAGGCCTTCACGTTCTTGGCATGGCTCGGCATGAGCATGCGCATGAATTCCTTGGCCTCGTGATGGGCCTCCTCGCCGGCGACCACCACCTCGTCGATGTCCTTGTTGTAGAGGTCGCGGATCGACCGCTTGATCAGCGAGCCTTCTTCGTAGACCAAGGTCGGAGCGGTCGACTTGAGGGTGAGATCGCGCACCGTCTCCCACAGCCGGATGAGGTACTCGAAGTCGCGCTTGATCTCCGCCTTGGTGCGGTTGGCGCCGGCGGTGCGCAAGATCACGCCCATGCCGTCCGGCACCTCCAGATCCTGGGCGACCGACTTGAGGCGCTTGCGGTCCTGGGCGTTGGTGATCTTGCGGCTGATGCCGCCGCCGCGCGCGGTGTTGGGCATCAGCACCGAGTAGCGACCGGCAAGCGACAGGTAGGTGGTCAGCGCCGCGCCCTTGGTGCCGCGCTCCTCCTTGACCACCTGCACCAGCATGATCTGGCGGCGCTTGATCACCTCCTGGATTTTGTACTGCCGGCGCAGCCGCGGCATGCGCTCGGGCACTTCCTCCATGGCGTCCCCGCCGCCGACCGATTCGACGACCTCTTCATCCTCGCCGTCCACGTCCTCGACGCGGGTTGCTGCCTCGCCGTTGCCGTTGGATGCGGCTTCGCCGTTGCGCGCGGCCGCAGCTTCGCCGTTGCCGTCATCGGCGGCCGGCTCGGATGACTTGGGGGCCTCGGCCGCTTGCGCCTCGACCGGCTCGGGCGCGGGCGGCGCCTCGCTCGCGGTCGCGGCGGCATCGGCCTCGGCCGGCGCGGCGGGATGCGTAAGCTCGGCCGGCGGCTCGGGTGCGAGCCACGGCTCGCTTGCCGGCGGCGGTTCGTCGCCGGCGGCGGGCGGGGCGGCATCGAGATCCGCTGCCGCGGCGGCCGCCTCGCTGATCTCCTCGGTCACCGGCTCGACCGGCGCGTGGCGCACCGCGTCGTGCCTCGCCGCTGCGCGCCCGCCCTGATGTCGGCCGGCGCGCCGGTCGACCTCGTCCTCGGCGGCGCGATGGGCGCGCTCCTCCTCGGCGATCAGCGCCTGCCGGTCGGCAACCGGGATCTGGTAGTAGTCGGGATGAATTTCGCTGAACGCCAGGAACCCGTGGCGGTTGCCGCCGTAGTCGACGAACGCCGCCTGCAGCGACGGCTCGACGCGCGTCACCTTGGCAAGATAGATATTGCCCCTCAGCTGCCGGCGATTGGCCGACTCGAAGTCGAATTCCTCAACGCGATTTCCGCGCACGACCACCACCCGGGTTTCCTCCGGATGGGTCGCGTCGATGAGCATTTTGTTGGCCATTGATGAGTCTTCCTGCGGCGCGCCCGCGGGGCCCCTGGTGCGGCCGCGAGGGCCGCGCCGGGCAGCGCCCAGGCGTGCGCGCCGAAACGGTGGTGGATGAGATGGATCGGGTGGTCGGAGGCCGAACGGGTCGGACCGGCGACGATCCCGTCCCCATCGCGCGCCGGCTGCGCGGCGCTGCGGTGCGGACGATCGGTTTCGTGCGCTCGGCCCATGGCCTCTTACCTATGACGGGCGGCAGCCTGACGCCGCCGCAATTCGTTCTCTGCTTACGGCCGTGAGCGCCTCGCGCCCGCGCCGGCGGAATGACGATCTTCGAATCGCTATCCCGCCCCAGCTTATCGTCGGAGCATGAGTATGCTCCAACACGCCGCGCGCACTCCGGTCGTCCTTCAAGGAGGCATCGGCTCCTTTCGCCCTCCCGCCCGCACAGGTTGCGCCCGGCGAGGGGACGAAGGCCGCCCGCGTCTCCCACTCTCGCGATGATGTCCCGTGGGCGAGGGAAGCGTGGGCGGGCCGGATGCCCGAACGCGGCAGATCCGGAATGCTGAACCGTCAGCCCGGCCTTCTTACGGCCACGGGCCGGCCTTGGCAAGCAGGCATCATCCGTGCCGCGATACCGGCGATGCGGGTCGGCGCCGCATCCGGCGGAGATCGCCTCGCCCAAGTCTTAAATCGCGGTTAACCACGCCCGCCTATTGGAGTAATGAGGGGCGGAGGTGAGGAGAGGGTGAGCATTCGCGCAACGTGCCTGCTCGCTGCGATCTGCGCCGCTTGGCTTGCCGCCGGCGCCGTGCCCGCGGGCGCGGTCGACCGCGCCGCGCCGCCGCGCCCGCCGTCTGAGGACTATCCGGTCGCGACCGAAGCGCGGCTCCTGGGCGACGAAACGCGCACCCGATTCGTCGTCGAACTGACCCGCACGGTCGAACTTTCCGCGTTCACCCTCGCCGATCCCTACCGGGTCGTCATCGACGTGCCGCAAGTCGTTTTCCGCCTGCCGGCCAAGGCGGGCGAGACCGGTCGCGGCCTCGTCAAGGCCTTCCGCTTCGGGCTCGTCATGCAGGGCGGCTCGCGCATCGTGCTCGACGTGGCCGGGCCGGTGCGCGTCGACAAGGCTTTCGTGCTCGATCCGGTGGACGAGCAGCCGGCGCGGCTGGTGATCGATCTCGTCGCCATCGACCGGGACAGCTTTCTGCGCAATCTCGCCATCGAGAATCAGGCCCGCCGGGCAGCGGCGGCGCCGGCGCGCGAGCGCGAACCGGCCGCGAAAAGCGCCGACCCGCGTCCGCTGGTGGTGATCGATCCGGGACACGGCGGCCTCGACAGCGGCACCGTGGCGCGGAGCGGGGAGACCGAGAAGACGATCGTGCTCGATTTCGCCCTCAAGCTGCGCGACAGGCTGGAAAAGACCGGCAAATACCGGGTGGCGTTGACGCGCACCGACGACCACTTCGTGCCGCTCGCCGAGCGGGTGCGGCTTGCCCGCGCCGGCCAAGCCGCCTTGCTGATCTCGATCCATGCCGATGCGCTGATCCATCGCGACCCGGAAGGTCACGGCGCGACCGTCTACACGCTTTCGGAAACCGCCTCCGACGAGGAGGCGGCGCGGCTGGCCGACACCGAGAACCGCGCCGACCTGATCGCCGGCGTCGACCTGACCGACGAGCCGGGCGACGTGGCGGACATCCTGATCGACCTCGCGCAAAGGGAAACCAAGGCGTTTTCAATGCAGTTCGCCCGCGCGCTGGTGAACGAGTTCAAGCTCTCCGGGCGCCTGCACAAGCGCCCGCTCAAGTCGGCGGGCTTTCGCGTGCTCAAAGCCCCCGATGTTCCCTCGGTCCTCATCGAACTCGGCTTCGTCACCAACCCGCAGGACCTCAAGCTTTTGACCTCGGACGCGTGGCGCTCCCGCGCCGCCGACTCGATGGTGCAGGCGGTGCAGACGTTCTTCACGACCCGGGTGGCCGGGGCGGGTGCGGCGGCCGGCTCGAACTGAGAGCGCGGCATGGGCGCGCGGCCTCAGTTTGACCATAAAGCGGCGCGACCACGAGGGCGGAGCGCGCGGCACGGCCGGGGGCCGGCTGCGCGCGCCCAAGCGCGTTCGACTGGCGTAGATTGCGGCGTCGACAACACCGGAATCGCCGCGGCGGGGACGGCCGCGGGGAGAGGGCGGCTCGGATGAAGCTGTTGTTGCGCTTCCTGGGATTCCTGTTCACCGTCGGCACGATCGTGTTCCTCGTCGGCATCGCCGCCGCGGCCGGCCTGTTCTGGCATTTTTCCAAGGGCTTGCCGGATTATTCGCAGCTGCAGAATTACGAACCGGCGGTGATGACCCGCATCCACGCCGCCGACGGGTCGCTGCTCGCCGAATATGCGCGCGAGCGCCGGCTCTATCTGCCGATCCAGGCGATCCCGCCGCTCGTGATCAACGCCTTCATCGCCGCCGAGGACAAGAACTTCTACGAGCACGGCGGGATCGACGTCTCCGGCATCATGCGCGCCGCCGTGGTGTACGTGCAGAATTTCGGCAGCAACAAACGGCCGCAGGGCGCCTCCACCATCACCCAGCAGGTGGCGAAGAACTTCCTGTTGACCAACGAGGTGTCGCTCGACCGAAAGGTCAAGGAAGCGCTGCTGGCGATGCGCATCGAGCGCACCTATTCCAAGCAGAAGATCCTCGAGCTTTATCTCAACGAAATCTACCTGGGCATGGGCGCTTACGGGGTCGCCGCGGCCTCGCTGCTCTATTTCGACAAGTCGGTGAACGAACTGACCATCGCGGAAGCCGCGTATCTCGCCGCGCTGCCCAAGGCGCCCAACAACTACCATCCGTTCCGCCAGCGCGAGCGCGCGATCGAGCGGCGCAACTACGTCATCGAGCGCCTGGTCGAGGACCATTACATCAGCGCCGAGGACGGCGATAAGGCGCGGAAGGAGCCGCTCAGCGTCACGCCGCGGCCGACCGGCGCTCATATTTTCGCCGCCGAGTACTTCGCCGAGGAAGTCCGCCGCGAAATCAACGAGAAGTACGGGGACACCAAGCTCTACGAGGGCGGACTCTCCGTGCGCACCACCCTCGATCCCAAGCTGCAGGTGATGGCGCGCAAGGCGCTCGACGACGGCCTGGTGCGCTACGACGAGGGGCACGGCTGGCGCGGGCCGGTCGCCCAGATCGACCTGTCCGGCGATTGGGGCGCGAAAATCGTCGAGGTCAAGGCGCTTCCCGACATCGCGCCGTGGCGGCTCGCCGTGGTCCTGGACGTGAGCGATCAGGCGGCGCGCATCGGGCTGCAGCCAACGCGCGAGCCGGGCGGGGCGCTGTCCAAGGAGCGCCAGATCGGCATCATCCCGCTCGACGGCGTCAAATGGGCGAAGCCCGCCGCCGGCCCCGATCGCTTCAAGCCGGTCGCCAAAGTGACCCAGGTGCTCCACCCCGGCGACGTCGTCTACGTGGAGCCGAACGGCAAGGACGCGAATCAATTCCGCCTGCACCAGCTTCCCGAGGTCTCGGGCGCGCTGGTGGCGATGGACCCGTTGACCGGCCGCGTGCTCGCGCTGGTCGGCGGCTTCTCCTACTACCAGAGCGAATTCGACCGGGCGACCCAGGCGCTGCGCCAGCCCGGCTCCGCGTTCAAGCCGTTCGTCTACGCCGCTGCCATCGACAACGGCTACACGCCTTCCTCGATCGTGATGGACGCGCCGGTCGAGATCGACCAGGGGCCGGGCCTGCCGCCGTGGCGGCCGGAAAACTTCGAGAGCGGCAAGTATTTCGGCCCGCAAACCCTGCGCTTCGGGATCGAGCACTCGCGCAACGTCATGACCGTCCGGCTCGCCCAGGACATCGGCATGCCGCTGATCGCCGATTACGCCAAGCGGTTCGGCGTCTACGACGACCTGCCGCCGTATCTCTCGTTCGCGCTCGGTGCCGGGGAAACCACGGTCCTGCGCATGACCCAGGCCTATTCGATGTTCGCCAACGGCGGGCGCCGCATCTCGGCGACCCTGATCGACCGCATCCAGGACCGCTACGGCAAGACCATCTACCGCCACGATGCGCGCGAGTGCCGCGGCTGCGACGCCGACAAATGGACGAACCAGCCGGAGCCGACCCTGGTCGACCGCCGCGAGCAGGTGCTCGATCC